>JAKAVN010000099.1 GCA_021827495.1 Deltaproteobacteria bacterium
CGATGGCTTGCCGGCGCCGGCGCGGCCGCACGCGGCGGCCTCGACCGCGCGCTCGCCGAAGAAGTGATTCGGCGGATGGCCGGCGTGGAGCCGGCGCGCCGCGGCGCGCGGCTGCGCGCGGCCGCTGCGCTGGTCTACCACTAGCACGGCCGCCTCCACGAGCGCGTGAGCGAGGCCGCGCTGGAGGGTGTCGTCGCCGATCGCGTCTGGCCGCGGATGCGTGCCGGGTTTCCATACCGCGCGGTGCTCTTTTTGCCGGGCCGCGGATGTTACCTGGGCGAGCTTTCCGATGAGGACGCGGCGCGCATCAGCCAGCGCCGGGCAGCGCTCGAGGGTCTGCGCGCCGATCTCAGGCAAATCGCGGACCTGCACTGAAATGGCCCGCCCGCTTGCATCGATGCCGCGCCGTGCGCAGGCTGTGAGCTGCGGGGCGCGGGTTTCCGTTCCCGGCCGATGAAAAAAAAACACCGGGGCAAAGTCGTCGTGCTGCATCTGGCCGCGCGCTACCCGTTCGCCGGCGTAGTATGGCAGTTGATTCATCACCTGGTGGGGCTGAGGGAGTTGGGCCTTGACGTCTATTACCTCGAGGACCACGGCGCGTGGGTCTACGATCCGATTGTGGGCGCCATTTCGCCCGACGCCAGCCACAATCTCAAGCTGCTCGGCGCGGTGATGGAGCGCTTCGGTTTTCGCGATCGCTGGTCGTTCTTCGACGTCACCAGCGGCGAGTACCTGGGGATGGGCCGCGAGCGCTCCCTGCGGCTGCTGGCCGAGGCCGACGCGGTGATCAATCTTTGCGTGGCGACGCTGCCCCGCGAAGAGCATCTGCGCACCCGATGCCTGGTCTATCTCGAGACCGACCCGGGCGCGTTCCAGGTCCGCTATGCGCGGCACGACGCGGAGGCGGCGCGGATCGCCCGGGCGCATCGCATCTTTTTCACTTACGCCGCCAATATCGGCCAACCCGATTGCCTGCTGCCGGCCGGCGGCCTGCGCTGGCATCCGACACGGCCGCCGGTGCTGCTCGAGCAATGGCCCGAGCAGAGCGCCACACCGATGCCGGCGGCCTTCACGACCGTCGGCACCTGGCGCAACAAGGGCAACGACGTGGAGCTCGGCGGACGGACCTACTACTGGTCCAAACACCTCAACTTTGCCAAGATGCTGGACATTCCCAGGCGCGCCGGACAGGCCGTCGAGCTCGCGACCGACCTGAACTCGGGTCCCGATTACGAGCGGGCGCTGGCGGGCGGTTTCAGCTTTCGGCCGGTGGTTCCGATGTCGCTCGATATCGACACCTACCGCGGCTATATCAGCGCCTCGCGCGGCGAGTTCACGGTCGCCAAGGACCTCTATGTCAGCACGCGTTCGGGATGGTTCAGCGACCGCACGGTCTGCTACCTCGCCGCCGGGCGGCCGGCGGTGACCCAGTTCACCGGCTTTGAAAAGTTCATCCCGGCCGGCGCCGGGCTGCTCGGTTTCGCCGACGACGCCTCGGCGGTCGAGGCGCTGCGCGCGGTCAGCGCCGACTACCCGCGCCATGCGCGGGCGGCGCGCGAGATCGCGCGCGAATACTTCGACGCGCAACGCTTGCTCGGCGAGGTGGCGGAGATAATCGGGCTCTAGCCGATGCCTTATTACACCCAGCTTCAGACCCTGCTCGGGCTCAATGCGCTGTCAGTCGATACACGCGCGGTGATCGAGTCGGCCGTGGCGGTCGCCGCACTGCTCTACGCGACGGCGCTGCGCCACCGCCAGGGCAATCTGCGGGCCTGGCCGGTCGCGATGGTCGGGGTCGGACTGATGGTCGACGTCATGGTGCCGCTGCTCGGCCATGCCCGGTTTGCCTACCTGGTCGACACCGCCGCGGTCATTCTGTTCCTGTGGGGCGTGATCCGGATCGGGCTCGAGCTGGCCGACGCCGCGAGCCATCGCGGGCGCGAGCACTTCTCGACCATCTTCAGGGACCTGCTCACGCTGACCTTGTGGTCGCTGGTGGTGATGGTCGTGCTGCGCACGTTCTTCAGAATCGACGTCACCCCGCTGCTCGCCGTTCCGGCCGTGCTGACGGTCGTAATCGGCTTCGCGCTGCAGGAGACGCTGGGCAACATCTTCAGCGGGCTGACGCTGCAGATCTCGCGGCCCTTCCAGCCCGGCGACTGGGTGCGCGTGGCCGACAAGGTCGGGCGCGTGCATGACGTGGGATGGCGTGCGACGACGATCGTGACGCGGGCCAACGAATGGCTCGATATTCCCAACGCCCAGCTGGCCAAGGATCCGCTGTTCAATTACGGCAAACATGCGGTGGCCGACGAGGTCTCGATTGGGCTGAGCTATGGCGAACCGCCCAACCGGGTGCGCGAGGTCGTCCTGGGCGTGCTGCGCGACGTGCCCGACGTGCTGCGCCATCCGGAGCCCGAGATTCTGGCCTGGGAATTCGGCGACTACGCGATCCGCTACCGGGTCAAGTACTGGCTCGCCGACTATGGGCTGAGCGAGCAGATCCACGCCCGCGTCGTGTCGGGCCTGTGGTACGCGCTGCGCCGCCACGGGATCGAGATTCCCTTCCCCATCCGCACGCTGGTGCTCAGCCAGGAGCGCCGGGTCGAGGAATCCGAGGCGTTGCGCGAGATCGCCGTCGAACTGCGCGGCGTCGATTTTTTGCACGCGCTCGACGAGGACGAGATGCGAATCCTGAGCGGCGCGGTGCGCGTGCGCCAGTTCGGCGCCGGCGAGGCGCTGGTGCGCGAGGGCGAGACCGGCGATGCGTTCTATATCATCCGCCGCGGCGTGGTCGACGTGACCGCCAACGGCGCCGACGGCCGCCCGGTCCATCTCAATGAGCTGACCCGCCCGGCATTCTTCGGCGAGATGGCCCTGATGACCGGCGAGCCGCGCAACGCCACCATCCGCGCGCGCACCGACGCCGAGGTCCTCGAGATGAGCCGCAGCGGGTTCACCGAGCTGTTCAAGCGCCACCCCGCCGCCGCCGCGCAGATGAGCGAGATCATCGCCGCCCGCCTCAGCCAGCGGCGCGAGGCGCTCGGCGCCGGACAGCAGGCTGACGGCGGCGCACGCGGCCGCTCGAGCTGGCTGCTGGCAAAAATGCGCGAGATATTCAATATTTAAACCGCGCGGGCAAGCCGGCCGCCCCGGCCTGCGCGGCGCGCGGGAATTCCACGGAGGCCTCGGCCATGGTCAAGACGATAACCTTTGTCAAGCGCAAGCCCGGGATGAACCTCGAGGAGTTCGGGCGATACTGGCGTACGCAACATGCCGGGATAGTTACCCGGCTGCCGGGGCTGCGCCGCTACGTCCAATGCCACACGATTCCCTCCGGCTACCGCAACGGCGAGCCCATCTACGACGGCGTGGCCGAGGTCTGGTTCGACTCGACCGGCGTGATGCGCGAAACCTCGGAGACCGCGGAGTATCGCGCGGTGCGCGCCGATGAGCTGAATTTCATCGACCAGTCGAAGATCGGCTTCATCATTGCCGAGGAGCGGGTGCAGAAGGACGGGCCGGTTGACCCGTCGATGGTGCACCTGGTCGAGTTCGTGCGGCGCAAGTCCGGGATGGAGGTCGAGGCGTTCCAGGCCTACTGGAGCGGGACGCACGGCCCGCTGAGCGCGAAGATTCCGATGATCCGGCGCTACGTGCAGAGCCACGTGCGTCCGGCCGCCTACCGCGGCGGCAGTCAGCCGCTGTACGACGGCGTGGCCGAGGTCTGGTTCGACTCGACCGGCGCGATGCGCGAATCGGCGAAGACGCCGGAGTACCGCGCGGTGCGCGCCGACGAGTCCAACTTCATCGACACCGCGCATCCGTTCCCGTTCATCATCACGCGGGATTTCGCCGTGCTCTAAATTCGCCGCGGGCGGCGCGGCTGAGCCCGGCCCTTGCGCCGAGCACCGTGACCGGCATCCCGCGCCGCGCCGCTCGCTAGCGGCGCCGCCAGGCGAGCAGGCGCGTCAGCAGGCGCTTGCGCGACCGGGTCAGCCGGGTGCGGTTGTAGGCGTCGGCGATTTTTTTTATCGCTTCAGCCTGCGTGGGATAGGGATGGATTACGCCGGCGATCCGCCCCAGTCCGATGCCCGCGGTGATCGCGAGCGTCAACTCGGAGATGATTTCGCCGGCGTGGGGCGCGACGATCGTTGCGCCTACGATCTGGTCATTGCCCGCGCGCACGTGGACCTTGGCGATGCCCTCGGTCTCGCCGTCGAGCACCGCGCGGTCCACCGCGCTCATTGCCTGTACGAATGTCCGCACTGCGACGCCGCGCGCCGCGGCCTCGGCTGCGCTGAGCCCGACGTGCGCGATTTCCGGGCCGGTGTAGATGCACCAGGGAATCGTGAGCCGGCTTGCGCGGGCGCGCCCGAAGAACAGCGCGTTGCGAATCACGATCCGCGCGTGCGCGTCGCTCAGCTGCGTGAACTGAAGGGCCGAGCATACGTCGCCGGCGGCGAAGATGCGCGGGTTGGTGGTTTGCAGGTAGTCGTCGACCGTCACGCCGCGCTTGCGGTCGTGCTCCACGCCGGCGGCCTCGAGGCCGATGCCCTCGACGTTCGGCGCGCGCCCCGCGGTCACCAGGATCTCGTCCACCTCGATCTCACGATGCTCGCCGCGGTGCTCGAAGCGCACGATGCGGCCCGCCGCGCCGCGCGCGACGTTTGCGATCTTGCATCCGGTGCGCAGATCGACGCCGTCGCCGGCGATCGCGCGTTCGACGATCGCGGCCGCGTCACGGTCCTCACGCGGCAGAATCCGCGGCAGTGCCTCCAGCAGCAAAACCTCGGAGCCGAAACGCCGAAACGCCTGCGCCAGTTCGCATCCGACCGGTCCCGCGCCAATCACCGCTAGCCGCCGCGGCAACTCGGTCAGCGCGAAGACGGTCTCGTTGGTAAGAAACCCGGTTTCGGCAAGCCCCGCAATGGGCGGCGCGGCCGGCCGCGCGCCGGTCGCGATCAGCGCGCGGCTGAAGGTAAGCCGCTTGCCGCCAACTTCGGCCGCGTCGCCGCCGACGAAACGGCCGTCGCCGAGAAAAACGTCGACTCCGAGGCCTTTGAAGCGCGCGGCCGAGTCGTTGGCGCTCAGCTCCGCGCGCAAGTGGCGCATCCGTTCCATTACCAAGGCGAATTCCGCACGCGCCGGAACCGCCGCCGCGATCCCGTAGCTCGCCGCGCGGTTAATCGCGGCGCACACGCGCGCGGCGCGAATCAGCGCCTTCGACGGGACGCATCCGAAGTTCAGACAATCACCGCCCAGCAAGCGGCGCTCGACCAGCGCGACCCGCGCGCCCAGCCCGGCCGCGCCCGCGGCCGCTACCAGCCCTGCCGTGCCGGCGCCGATCACCACCAGGTTGTAGCGCGCCGCCGGCTCCGGGTTATTCCAGCCTTCGGGATGGACGTTGGCGAGGAGCCGCGCGTCGTGCTGGTCCGGGGGCGCGGCGCGCGATGCTGGAGCCATCGCGGCTCACTCCTTGCGCTGGCAGCGATACTCGTACGCCGGCTTGCGGATGGCCCTTGCGTAATCGGGGTAGCCGTGGAAGCGAATGAGGCTGATCACGCGATCGGGATTTGTCTCCTGGGCCATCGCTGGTTTCCCGCTTCGCACTAAAGCGCCGATGCTCTCTTTCCGGCGCGCGGCGATCGGCTACTCGCGCGCGTCGAGGCCCATCCGCCGCGCGATGATCACCTTCATGATCTCGTTGGTGCCGGCGTAAATCGATTGCACTGCCGCATCGGCATAATCGGTCGCCACCGGGAACTCCATCATGAAGCCGTAGCCGCCGTGCAGTTGCAGGCACTGGCTCGCCACGCGCTTGAGCAACTCGGTGGTCCACCATTTCGCCATGCTGACCTCGGTTACGATCTGGTCGCCGTGCACGTGAGCCGCGAGCAGGCGGTCAACGAAGGACTGGCCGACCTCGACCTCGGTCATCATCTCGGCGAGCTTGAACTGGCTGTTCTGAAACGAGGCGATTGGCTGGCCGAAGGCCTTGCGCTGGCGGGTGTAATCGATGGTGTCATCGAGGCAGCGCCGCGCGCTGGCGATCGCGCCGACCGCGCATACCAACCGTTCCTGCTGGAGCTTCTCCATCAGCATCTTGAACCCCGCGCCCTCGGCGCCGAGCAGGTTGCTGGCCGGCACGCGGCAATCCTCGAAGAACAGTTCACTGGTGTCCTGGCCGCGCAAGCCGAGCTTGTCGAGTTTGCGGCCGCGCACGAAGCCGGGGGCATCGCCCTCGACCAGGATGAGGCTGATGCCGCGATGGGGCGGGTTGGCCTTGGGATCGGTCTTGGCCACCACGATGAAAAGGTCGGCGATCTGGCCGTTGGAGATGAAAATCTTGGAGCCGTTGATGACGTAGCTGTCGCCGTCGCGCCGCGCGGTGGTCTGGACCGCGGCGAGGTCGGAGCCGGTGCCCGGCTCGGTCATCGCGATTCCTAGGATCACCGCGCCGCTGAGCGCGCCCGGCACCCAGCGCCGCTTCTGCGCCTGGCTGCCGAAGCTCACCAGATAGGGCAGGCAGACGTCCGAGTGGAGCCCCATCATCAGGCCGTGCGCGCGCACCCGCGCCAGCTCCTCGATCACGATCGCGTCGTAGATGAAGTCGGCGCCGGCGCCGCCGTACTCGGCCGGCGCGTTGGCCCCAAGGAATCCCGCCGCGCCCAGCTTGCGCCAGCTCTCGCGGTCGCTCATCCCGGCGCGGTTCCATCCGTCGATCTTCGGCACCAGCTCGCTCTCGACGAAGCGGCGCACCTGCGCCCGGAAGATCTCGTGCTCTTCGGTTAAAATGTCGCGTCGCATATAGGTTCGGCCTCGGGGCAAATCCTTGCATGGACGCGCCCGGCGTTCCAAACGCCGCTGGCGGTACTCTTTTGCCCTCCGGAGGGCCGCGAATGAGGGTTTGTGCGCGAGGAAGCCGGCGCGCTAGATAAAATCGAACTACTGCCAGCGTTTCGGAGGATAGAGATGATTAAACTTTACGGCACGTCCAAGTCGCGTTCCGCTCGTTGTTTGTGGGCGCTCGAGGAGTTAGGACTCAAGTACGAGCACATCCCGGTCGAAACGACCAAGGCCAAGTCGCCCGAGAACCTCAAACTCAACCCCAACGGGCATGTCCCGGTGCTCGACGACGATGGGACCGTCCTGTGGGAATCGATGGCGATCAATCTGTACTTGGCGGGCAAGTATGGCAAAGCGCCGCTGTGGCCGGCCTCCCACGAGGATCGCGGGCGCGCGGTCCAGTGGAGTTTCTGGGGGATGACCGAGGCCGAGCCGCACCTGATAGCGATCCTGCGCAACCGGATGCTGCTGCCGCCCGAGCAGCGCAACGAGCAGGCGGCGGTGGCGGCGGTCGCGGCGATGGCGGGGCCGCTGAAGGTGCTCGACGGGGCGCTTAAGGGGCGTGACTATCTGCTCGGTAAGGACTTCGCGATCGCCGACCTCAACCTGTCGGCGATCCTGAGCTTCGCGCTGCTGGTCAAGCTTGATATGAGCGCGACGCCGACCGCGCAGGCCTGGCTCGGGAAATGCCTCGGCCGCGACGCGTTCAAGAAGGCTCGCAGCCTGCCGTAGAGGATGGCAACCGATCGCGGCCCGGCCGGCGCGGCGGGCCGGCCGGCGCCGACGCGTTACGCGCAGCGGCCGGGCCGCGATGGAATTTTGCAACGGGGAGTGATTATGGATCGTGCTCATCTATTGGACCTCACTCATCGCTTCCTCGAGGCGTTCAACCGCAACGACCTGGACGCCGTGATGGCGTTCTTCGCCGACGACGGCGTTTACGACGAGTTCAATGGCCGCCGCAACACCGGCAAAGCCGCGATCCGCGCCGCCTTCGAGCCGCAATTCACCGGCGCTTACGGCGAGATGAAGTTCCTTGACGAGGACCTGTTCGCCGACGCCGAGACCGGCAAGGTGATGACGAGCTGGCGCTGCACGCTGAGCGTCAAGGGCGCGCCGACCTCGTGGCGCGGGCTCGATCTTCTGCACTTCAAGGGCGACAAGCTGGTGCGCAAGCTGACCTACGCCAAGACCAAGGCGCCGCTGTTCCAGAGCTGAGCGGCCCGTAACGCTTTTTTCCTTTCCCTCCCCTGCTCCGTCTCGACTCAAAAACCGCCGGCCGTGACGCCCGCGATCCGGCCAGGCCGCGCGCACAAAGAGGCCGCGAGCCTTTGACAGCCGCGAGCGATCCAGCTTGAGTACCAGTTAACACGCGGGAGGAGACGGCCATGGGAGTATTGTCCGGCTACAGAATAGTTGAATTCGCGGGCATCGGCCCCGCGCCGATGTGTGCGATGCTGCTCGCGGACATGGGCGCCGAGGTGCTGCGGCTCGATCGCACCGAGGATGCGAGCCTCGGGATCCAGACCGAGCCGAAGTACAACGTGCTTGGCCGCGGCCGCCGCTCGGTGGCGATCGACCTCAAGCGTCGCGAGGGCACCGAACTCGCGCTCCGGCTGATCGAGCGGGCCGACGCATTGCTCGAGGGCTTCCGTCCCGGCGTGATGGAACGTCTGGGACTCGGACCTGACGTATGCCAGGCGCGCAATCCCAAACTCGTCTATGGGCGGATGACCGGCTGGGGACAGGACGGGCCGCTGGCGCTCGCCGCCGGCCACGACATCAACTATATCGCGCTGACCGGCGCGCTTCATTCGATCGGGCGGCTCGGCGAGCCGCCGGTGCCGCCGCTCAACCTGGTCGGCGACTTCGGCGGCGGCGGCGTGTACCTCGCACTGGGCGTGGTGGCGGGACTGCTCGATGCGCAGAAGTCGGGCAAGGGCCAGGTGATCGATGTTGCGATGATCGACGGCGCGGCTTCGCTGATGGCCGCGCTTTATGGCTTGCGCGGCGCGGGAGTGTGGAACGACACCCGCGGCGCCAACATCCTCGACACCGGTTCGCATTACTACAACGTCTACGAGACCAAGGACGGCGGGTACGTCGCCATCGGCTCAATCGAGGCCAAGTTCTACGCCGAACTGCTGCGGCTGACGGGGCTGGAGGGCGAGAAGCTGCCGCCCCAGAACGATCGCGCGCAATGGTCCGCGTTCCAGGCGCGGCTCAAGTCGATTTTCAAGACCAAGACCCGCGACGAATGGTGCCGCATCATGGAAGGCGGCGAGGTGTGCTTCGCGCCGGTGCTGAATATGCAGGAGGCGCCCAACCATCCGCACAACCGCCATCGCGGGACCTTCGTCGAGGTCGAGGGCGTGGTGCAGCCGGCGCCGGCGCCGCGCTTCAGCCGCACGCCGAGCAAGATCCAGCGCCCGCCGGCCCGCCCCGGAGAGCATACCGAGGAGGCGCTGCGGGAGTGGGGTATCAGCGCTTCCGAACTGGAGCCGCTGCGCTCAAGCGGCGTGATCGGCGTGCGTGGCGCGGAGTCCAAGACGGCGGCCGGCAGCTAGCCGCGCGCTGCCGGCCGCCGTCTATCGGGTTTGCAGCAGCGCCGGCAGGTTGTAGCCGGCAAGATCGCCGATACGCTCGATAGTGATGTCGGCCGGCGGATAGCTCGCCACGTCGGCGGCGTGCGCATAGTGTCCTTGGCGCGGGAAGACCGTGGTCACGCGACCGCCCCAGGTCTTCTTGACCGCCGCCAGAATTCGAACCTTGTCGTCAACCAGCACGTAATGGCCGGCCGGGTAACAGCGCTCGACCTCCTCGAGCTCCTGCTCCTTGTGGATGTAAATCAGCACGCGGCCCTCGACTGCCTCGAACAGTCCCGAGCGGCTGACCTTGCGCGGCTGAAACACCACGTCGCCATCGGACAGGATGACCGTCGGGCCGAAGGCGGCAAGATGGGCGATCGCGTCAAGCGAGCCGGGGTAGAGCCGGTTGGCGAACGGGTAGTCCACCAGGTACGAGGACACCTCGAAGAGATGGGTGTCGTGGGGATGCTCGACGCGGTAGCGCTGCAATGCGCCCAGGTAGTCGGCGTAGCCGAGTTCCTGGCGCAGCGCCTCGAAGATCGCCCAGTAGCGCTCTTGGGACCCGGCGCCGACCGCGCGCGTGAGATGGCGCTTGAGGTCGTCGGCGATCCGGTCGTTGTCGAGCAGCGTGTTGTCGACGTCGAGCAGGAATACGACCGGGCTGAGAGACTTGGGCGACGATGTCATAGCTCGACTCCTCGCGCGCGCGCGACGCGATCGCCGAATGGGCGAAGGTCTCCTACGGCTGGCTCGGACGATCTCTCAAGTATAAAAGGCGGCGGGACACGAGTCCCGCCGCCTGCGTTTGCATTTCCGGCTTGCGCCCGCGGCTACGGCTCGAAGCGAAACGTTCCGCTGCGGCGCACGATATGTCCCGCCGTTGGGCCGGCGAAATGCGTACCGATGACATGGACTGGCTGATCGCAGTAGCGCTCGACGAATTTCTTGCGCGTGTCGGCCGCCATCGGGGGGTCAGTGTCGAACTCACAGACCCAGTCGGGATGGGCGACCTGGATCGGATGATGGATCAGGTCGCCGGTGATGACCGCGTTCTCGCCGCGCGAGGAAATCCGCACGCTGACGTGGCCGGGAGTATGGCCGGGCGTGGACTCGAGCCAGACTTCGCCGGTCAGCTTGCGGGCCGGGTCGACCAGCTCCGACAGTCCCGCCTCGATCACCGGGCGCACCGAGTCTTCGATCGGCTTCTCGAAGTCGGGGCTGCCCGTGTATTTCGACCAGTGGTCCCACTCGCGCGCGCACATCATGTACTTGGCCTTGGGAAAGGTCGGCACCCAGCGCCCGTTGACCAGCATCGTGTTCCAGCCGACGTGATCGAGATGGAGATGCGTGCAGACCACGGTGTCCACCGATTCACGCGAGACTCCCGCCTTCTCCAGATCCGCCAGGAATGGCGTGTGCAGGTTGTTGAAATCCTTGAACCCGGGGCGCGGCTTGTCGTTGCCGACGCAGGTGTCGACCAGGATGCGGCGGCCCTCGGATTCCACGAGCAGGGCATGAACGCTCAGGAGTATGTTGTCGCGCTCGTCGATAAAGGGCTTAAGCCATTCGCCTTCATGCTTAAGCGCATCGACCGTCGCCTTGGCCGTAATCATTGTGCCCGGCCAGTGCGGCTGCTGCTCCTGCAGCTTCGTAATTCGGACATCGCCGATTTGCCACTGCATAGGGGGGTACCTCCACCGTTTGTTAGGAGCGTTAACTTAACCAAAGCGGCGGGATTTCGGCAATCGGAATGCGCCCGCCGCGTGCGCTGGGTAGTCCTAGCAGAACCGCTGAAGGTTTGCCGATCTCGTCGGAGCGATCGCACCGGGCCGACCTAGGCGCGGACGGCCCTGGTCAGGCACGTCGAAAACGTAGTAGGTCAGAGCTACTCTACAAATGCCGGTGGAAGTATGTGGGCCGACAAGCTGCTTAGCGCGATTCTAACAGGCTGCGGAAAAAGGATCGTATCTGACTCGATTATCAAGTAGCTTGCTTGGTGGTTATGGCGCGTGAGGAGGAAGTGAGGATGCGCGGGACCGGCCATCAGCAGTCATCGGTGTTCAGTTACATCTCGGCGGAGCGGCGGGTGCCGAGGGATCATCCGCCGCGGGCGGTGCGCGCGCTGGCGGCTGCGGCGCTGGGAGAACTGGGAGCGCGGTTCGACGCGATTTACGCGCGCATTGGACGGCCCTCGATTCCGCCAGAGAGGCTGTTGCGCGCGCTGCTCTTGCAGGTGCTGTACACGGTGCGCCGCGAGCGGCTGTTGAGGGAGCAACTCGACTACAATCTGCGGTTCCGCTGGTTCGTGGGGCTGGGCGTGGACGAGGCGGGGTGGGACGCGACCGTGTTCAGCCAGCACCGCGCACGGCCGCTGGAGGGCGCGATCGCCGCGGGCTTTTTCGCGGCGGTGGTCGAACAGGCCCGCGCGCAAGGCTGGTTGTCGGACGAGCACTTCACGGTCGGCGGCACCCTGGTCGAGGCGTGGGCGTCGCGCAAGCGCTTCCAGCGCAAAGACCCGCCCGCGTCGAACCCCCCGCCCGACGATCCCGGCAACCGAGCATCGATTTTCATGGTGAACGGCGCCGCGACGATCCCCCCCGGTCCACGACTGATCCCGAAGCGCGGCCGGCCCGCCAGGGGCCAGGCAAGGAAGCCAGGCTCGGCGATGCCGGTCACGTGCTGATGGAAAATCGTAACGGGCGGGCGGTGGGCGGCTGCCTAACCCAGGCGACCGGCCGCGCCGCGGTCGCGGCGGCGCTTGAGCTGGTGGAAGAGATCGAAGGCTGGGAGCGGGTAACCCTGGGCGCCGATAAGGGCGAGGACCGCAAGGAATTGGGCCTGGAACCGCGCGCGCATCAGGTGACCCCACCTATCGCGTGCCAGCCGACCAGCATCATCGCCGCGCGCACCACCCGCCCTCCGGGCGGCGCGATTAGTCAGCGCAAGCGCAAGCGGGTGGAAGGGATCTACGGCTGGCTCAAGACGGTCGCGGGGCTGTGCAACCCTCGTCATCGTGGCGTCGCCCGGGTCGGCTGGATGTTCACCTTGGCGGTGGCCGCCTACCACCTGGTCCGCATGCGCACCC
>JAKAVN010000100.1 GCA_021827495.1 Deltaproteobacteria bacterium
GCTCCCTACCTTTGATCAAATTCACGCGAGTTATGCAAAGGTCTCCGCTGGGAGAGAAGGTGGAGGAAAGAAGCCATCTTTTACGCAGGCTGTTGAGAATGGAACCACGTCTGATCGCGAGATTGAGCAGTTTCTCAACACCCTGCCATAGACCCCAGAATGCACAATTGTGTTCGGTGGCGAAGTCGGATTCGACCTCGGGCGATGGCGGCACCAATGATTGGAACTGGTCGGTTCCGGCATCGTATTGCGGCCACGACGGTGTGCCGGACGAATTTGGGGTGCTGGTCTTCGCGAACTGAGTCCAGTAGCTGATCATCGCGTCGGAGAGCTGCTGTTGGCTGGCGTTAAGAAGCGCCGGGAATGCCGCCCTCAGCTTGAAGAGGTACTGGAGCTCAGAGGCGTGCGCGGCGCCGTACGGAATGCTCATTGGCGGCAGGAGGAGCTCGGGGGCGTTGGGGTCGTTGAACTCGTAGGCGAACGTCGGTACGAATTGCGACTGTGCCTGGTCGGCGAAACGAGCCGTGCAACTGAAAGTAGGGTCGGTGACTATTGCGGCGATCGCTTCATCGGGACCCAAAGGGAAGTCGATGAGTGGATACTCGGCGACGACCAGCGGTTCAGCCGCGGCTCCGACCAGAGCGGCGACCACCAGCGGGTAGTCCGGGACGGTCACCGGTCCCGATACGAAGTCGAAGTCCAGCGCCACGAACAGCCTGAATTCGTCATGGTTGCTGCCATCGATTACCGGCACGCGGTTGAACCGCCCGCTGACGAATGCCGTTGCCGGGGACTCGGCGAGCACCCGGCCGTCCACGATGGGAACCGTGTTAGAACCCTTCCCGGCCATTATCGCCGGGACGGACAACAAGCGCAGGCACGTGGCACTCTGGTCGCCGCATCCGACGCTGGTCGCAAAGGCGGCGCCCTCAGCCTCCGCAGTTGCCAGTGTCGGCAACATGATCTGGTAGGCTCCGCTTTCCACGATCGCCTGCTCGAACAGTCCTGCCGCCGTGGGAGAAGCGAGGTTGGAAAAGACGCTGAGTCCACCCGCGGACTCGCCAAAGATCGTCACTCGATTCGGATCGCCGCCGAAAGCGGCAATGTTCCGCCGAACCCAGTGCAGCGCAAACTGCTGATCCATGAGACCATAGTTGGCCGACAAATGGCCCTCGGCATCTAACAGGTTGCGGAAAAAGGATTTTTGACCCCTAACAACATTAATCCAAGACCCACTCTCATGATCGTAGTAATGCTTACCCTTCGCCGCAATCGTCTTTCGCCGAGTTTTCCCGTACCCTGCTAAGGCAGACTGCGCGAGGAATCCGAAAAAGCCGAGGCGGTAGTTGATGGTGACTACAACCACGTTGCCTGTTTCAACCAACGGTGTGGGATCGTAGTCGTCGCTTTTCCCCCCCCACAAACGCGCCGCCATGAATCCACACCATCACCGGGCGCGCGTGAACAGGGCTTTTGCCATTGTTCCGGCTGGGCGTGAAAACATTCAGGAACAGGCAATCCTCAGTAGTGCTTGCCACCCCAAAGGGCGACGCGACCTGGGGACAGTGATTGCCGAAGTGGGGCGCGTTGATTGGTGCGAACCAGCGAGCGTGAGCCTGGGGCGGTTGCCAACGGAGGTCTCTGACCGGCGGAGCCGCATAGGGGATGCCGAGGAACTCGCGGAGCCCGGAAGTCACTATGCCTTTGACGGGTCCGTTTTCAGTTTGGACGATTGCGGGGGCGGCTGCCGCGATCGTCGCCGAGCCCGCAAGCGCCGCACAGCCTGCAACCAGACCGAAAAAGAGTCGTGGGAGGGAACTAAACGACCGCTTGCGCAGATTGGGGTTTCGGTCCGCCTTCACTAGTTTCTCCTCCATAGAGGTTTGCTGCGCAATTCTTCCGCATACGCCGCACGGCAATTTCAATTCCTCTTGCCTACAGCTACTTTCTCGCGGTGAATCGCTGCAAACGAGCGGAACGAGCAGTGCCCACTTCTGCCACATTCCTGCGGTATCTGCCAGAGGTTTTATGTAAGATATTATCCAAGATTGCTATTTTCTCAGTGAACTAGCAATTTGATAAAATACCACAAAAGTCCTCGGCCGCGGGTGTGGATGCGAGTGGGTGGTGCAGAGGATGGCAGCCGGTGGGCGAGACGCAAAAACAGCCGTTTTCAGCTCTCGTTCAACAGCGCTCCGCGGGGCGACTTTTCAGGGCGCGCGAGTGACCTCTGACGGCGGTCTGATTCTGGTACGCGAGTTGGACGAGCGTTTGCGCTTGAGCGAACTCGTGGACCGGCACTTGAGGGATTCCCGATTATGAGTTTGCCGGCGGAGGGCATGTTCCACGCGGAGACCCCCAGCAGGGGCATATTGCGTCCCGATGGATGCCCGTGATCCGCGCGCCAGGGCGAATGCTGTTGCCCTTAGCGGCCGCCGGATCGCTTGGAATTGACGATTTCCGCGCGGTACGCTCTGGTCAGACCCTCAGCCGCAAAGGAGCGCCCTTTTGGCATCACAAGATTCCACCTGGTACGTGGACTTTTTTCGCACGGACTACCTGAACGTCTACGGCCATCTATTTACCGCCGAGCGGGCTGAAAAAGAGGTTGCCTTCGCCGAAAAAGTCCTTCAACTCAAAGCCGGCGCGTGCCTGCTCGACCTGTGCTGTGGCCAGGGCCGCCACTGCCTGCCGTTCGCCATGCGCGGATACCAGGTGACCGGTCTCGACCTCAACCCGTCGTACCTTGAGCTTGCGCGGCGGGCCGCCAAAGCCGGCAATGTCAAGCTCGAGACCGTCGCGGCCGACATGCGCCAAATACCCTTCCAGAGCCACTTCGACGCGATCGTGAACATGTACTCCTCATTCGGCTACCTGGAGTCGGAAGCCGAGGACCTGAAAGTTCTGGAATCGGTGGCCCGGGCTCTCAAACCAGGCGGACGCCTGTTGTCGGACATGCTGAACCGCGAGTGGGCGGTCGCAAACTATATCCAGAACGACTGGCATTCCGGCGCGGACGGCACGCTGTATGTCGAGCGCCGGGAACTTGACCTCGCCAGCAGCCGCATGCACGTGAGCTTCAGCATCATCGCCCCCGGCGGCGGCCGTCGCGATTCGATCGGGCATCACATACGCCTCTACACCCTCACCGAAATGGCCCGCCTGTTGGAGCGCGTGGGGATGAGCGTGAGCAGCGTGTTTGGCGGCTTCGATGGCGAATCTTATGCAATTGATACACGCCGCATGATAATCGTCGCCCAAGACGGCGCGTAGCGGCATCGCGACGCGGTCGCAAGAGGAACCGCATGGATCGGATAGCAGTGCTGGCGAGCGGAGGCTTGGATAGCTCGGTTTTGGTGGCGGACAAAGCCCGCCACGCTGAAGTGTACCCCATCTACGTGCAGTGGGGTCTTAAGTGGGAAGCAACCGAGCGTGAGTCGCTCGAGGCGTTCCTGTCGGCACTCAAGAGCCCGAATGCGAGCGCTCCAACCGTGATCTCCGTACCGATCAAAGCCGTGTATGGAGACCACTGGAGCCTGAGCGGCGAGAGCGTGCCCGGCGCGGACGCGCCGGATAGCGCGGTGTTCCTGCCCGGCCGCAACATCCTGCTCATCGGGTTGGCCGCGGTGTGGTGCAGTACGCACGGCGTGTCGCGCATCGCGATTGGATCGCTCGGCGGAAACCCCTTCCCTGACGCGACGCCGGAATTCTTCGAGCAGTTCGCCGCTATGCTGAGTACCGGGCTCGGCCACAAGATAGCGGTGGAGGCGCCCTACCGGGGGCTCCACAAGAGTGACATCATCAGGCAATTCAGGGAGTTGCCGCTGGAGTTGACCCTGACCTGCATGGCTCCAACGGGCGGGAAACACTGCGGACGGTGCAACAAGTGCGGCGAGCGCCGCAACGCTTTTCGCGAATCCGGCATGCCGGACCGCACCGTCTATTCCGGCTGACGAGAGGCGATTATCGCCATAGCCGAACGAAAGATCGGATATGCCGGGAGCGCATCGCTTTGCAGTCCCGGCGTGGCTGATTGCGGTGCCGCCCCGCGGCGTTCAGAGCTTCTCGATCCGCACGGCGGTGCCGTAGGCGGCGATCTCACTCATGATGTTGCCGATCTCGTTGCAATCGAAACGCATCGCGACCACCGCGTTGCCGCCCTTCTCCATCGCGGCCAGGCGCAGGCGATCGATCGCCTGCTGGCGGCTGTCGGAGAGCAGTTGCGTATAGCCGGCGACCTCGCCGCCGAATATCGTGCGCAAATTCGCGCCCATGTTGGAGAATGCGTTGCGCGCCCGGCAGATCAGGCCAAAAACCTCGCCATAGACGGCCACAATCTTGTAGCCTGGGATGTCGTTCATGGTGGTGACTAAAACCTCGTCGTTGTCCATTTACAGACGATAACCACGATAAACCCGGATTTCCATTATCCAAGTGAACTACCAATTTGATAAAATGACGGGAAAGCCTTGATAGACGGGGGTTTGGATGCGACTGGGACGGTGCGGAGGAGGGCAGCCGGTGGGTGAGAAGGAAAAACGGCGGTTTCAGCTCTCATTCAATAGCTCGTTGAGGGTCGACTTTCAGGGCGCGCGGGTGACCTCCGACGGTGGTTTGATTCTGGTGCGCGAGCTCGATGAGCGTCTGGGCTTGAGCGAACTCATGGAACGGCACTTGACCGATTACCGCAGAGGAAAGAACACCCAGTTGCCTTTGGCCGACCTGCTGCGGCAGTCGATCTACAGCCGCTTGGCGGGGTACGAAGATGTCAACGACGCCGAGCGCCTTTCTCAGGATCCGACTTTCCGGCTCATCGGTTCAAGCAAGATCTGGGAACGCGGGGCAGCGTTGACCTCCCGGTTGCAGTCGTTCGAGACCGAGCTGCTGACGGAAGCAGGCAACCTCGCCGGTCTAGCCGCGCTCAATCGGGAGTTGAGCGGCAGGGCGGAAGCCATCGATTCGCCCCGGCGGGTGGTGCTGGACCTGGACAGCACCGAGATCCCGGTTTACGGGAGCAAGAGCAGAGCGCCTACAACGGCGAAGGTGGAGTTCCAGAACGAGGGGGGGCCGCGATAGTCTGTTGCGGGTCGGCAGTTATGGAAAGGGAGGAATGCCTGTGAAAGTTGAGACGCTGTTACCGCTCGGCAAGGTGGACCCCGGTTTGCGCGCGCCCGCAACGCCATTTGACATCACGTCGGTTTATGACGATGCGCGCATGGTCGAGGAACTGGGCTATGACGGGCTGGTCGTGGAAGAGATCAAGGACGACCCCTTCATGGTTGTGGCGCTGGCCGCTCAGGCAACCAGCCGGCTGAAGCTGAGCACTGCGGTCGCGCTGGCGTTTCCCAGAAGTCCGACGATTACGGCAATGAGCGCCTGGACCGCGCAGAAACTCTCGAAAGGGCGCTTCACCCTCGGCCTGGGCACGCAGGTAAGGGCGCACATCGAGCGACGCTACGGTATAAAGTGGTCGGCCCCGGGTCCCTGGATACGCGAGTACGTTCAGGCGGTACGTTGCGTGTGGAAATGCTGGCAGGAGGGCGCCCCGCTCAGATTTCAGGGGAGACATTACAACCTGAATCTGATGGCTCCTCTGTTCAATCCCGGTCCGCTCGACCATCCTTTTATTCCTGTTCACCTGGCCGCCGTAAACTCCCATACGTGCTCGGTCGCAGGCGAAGTCGCCGACGGTTTGAGGCCGCATCCGGTATGCACGCCGAAATATATCGAAGAAGTGATGCTGCCGGCGGTACGAAGCGGTGCTGCGAGGGCCGGCCGCAAGCTGGATGGCTTCTCCGTGTGCATGAAGCCGCTTATCGCCACAGCGCCGGATGCCGAATCGCTGCAGGAAAAAATCCGCGATGTCCGAGACCGCGTGGCCTTTTATGCCTCGACGCCGAGCTACTTTGCCGCATTCGAAATCCACGGTCTGGCCGATCTGGCGAGCCGCCTAAAACTCCTTGCCCGAGAGCAACGCTGGGAAGAAATGCCCGGCTATATCTCAGACGACGTGCTCGACACGTACGCCACAGTCGGGACGTTCGACGAGATCGGCGAGAAACTCAAACGGCGCTACGGCCGTCTGGTCACGAACGTGGAGTTCAGCATTCCCGTACGCAACCAGGCCGACCGCAGAAAGCTCGAACATTGGATCGAGCTCTTGAAGAGCGCCGAACCGCCAGCCAAGCTTTAGTCGCTGCCGGCTCCTGCTCCCGCTTAGTGCTCGGCGCTATCCGGCGTGGGTTCGGGGGGGTCGCCGGATTACGCGGAGGGATGCATCCGGGGGCTGTCTCCGGGCGCCGGTGAGGTGGAGTGACCGGCGGCATCTGCTAGCCGGCCTGCGCGTCGAAGCCAGGCCCCGCCTGGGAAAGTAAGTCCCAGCGACCAGGCCACCCTGACCCCTCGACACTCGGTACGAAGCCACCGCCGAAGATCGCGCCGCCCGCACCCGACCGGCACAATGCTCCCGGTCGATACGGCCCCGATGCTACCGATCGATACATTCTGCTAATGAGCCATAAATGCTTCCAGCAATGTCACAACACAAGCCTCAGCGGCCCGGCGAAGCGAACGTGAAGGTTCCGGCGAAAATTGCTAAGGTTCGGACCGCGATGATGGATAAGACGCAGGTGACCATTCCCGAGCCGCACGCGGTGTTCGAAGCGATCATGGCGGATGGCGCGATTATCCGGCTACGCCGCCACGGCGTGGCCGGCGCTCCGCGCCTCGTGCTCAGCCATGGCAACGGGCTTGCGATCGACGGCTACTTTTCGTTCTGGGGGCGGCTGCTCGAGCGCTACGACGTGATCGTTTACGACTTCCGCAATCACGGCCAAAACCCGCCGCATCATCCCGCGGGCCATCACTGGAAAAGATTCATCCAGGACGACGAGCGCATCTGGCATACGATCCGCGAACAATGGGGCGCCCGGCCGATGGCCGGCGTGTTCCATTCGCTCTCGGCGGTGACCGCGGCGATGCATACGCTGGAGATGGGCCGGCGCTGGGCGCCGCTGGTGCTGTTCGATCCGCCGATTCATCCGCGCGAAGGCCATCCGCTGCAGGCGGTGCAGATATTCCACGAGGGCGAGATCGCCAGGCGCGCGCGCCGGCGCACCGAGCGCTACAAGGACCCCGCCGACCTGGCGCAGCTTTTCGCTCACGTGCCGCAGTTCAAACTGTGGCGGCCCGAGGCGTACGAGTTGATGGCGCGGGCGACGCTGCGCCGCGACGAGGCTGCGGGCGACTGGGTGCTGGCCTGCCCGCGCGAGCTGGAGGCGCATGTCTTCGAGAGCAACCGCGACGCGACTATCTGGCCGCGGATGAAGAATCTGCCGGTGCCCTGCAAGCTGATTTGCGGCGACCCCGCAAACGAGCATAAACAGCCGCCGGCGCTAATCGGGCGCGCGATCGCCGAGGAGACGCTGGTCGAATACGAGGCGATCGCGCATACCACGCACTTTCTCCAGATCGAGCGTCCCGGCGAATGCATCCGCGCGATGGAGCAGTTCCTGCGCAAGCACGGATTCATCCAATAGCGCGCCGGGCGCGGCGATATGCGCGCTTCCGGCACTGGGGAGGCTCTGATAGATTTTGTTTTTGCTGATAGATTTCGTCCTGAAAGCAAGCGACGATGGCCCTGCTCAACATCCGCAAGTTTCCCGACCCGGCGCTCAAGGATCCGGCCAAGCCGGTCGCCAACATCGACGGCGGGCTTACGAACTTCATCGAGAGCATGGTGCAGACGATGTACGCGGCGCCGGGCGTGGGCTTGGCGGCGCCCCAGGTCGGCGATTCGCGCCGTGTGGTGGTGCTTGACACCGACCATCAGAACCCCGGCAAGAAACTGCTGAGGCTTATCAATCCGAAAGTCGTCGCGGCCGAGGGTTCGGTGATTTGGGAAGAGGGATGCCTCTCGGTGGTCGACTACACCGCCGACGTCAAACGCGCGGCGCGCGTGCTGGTGCGCGCATGGACGCCCGAGGAGAAAGAGATCGAGATCGAGGCCGACGACCTGCTCGCGGTCGCGCTCCAGCACGAGATCGACCACCTCGACGGCAAGCTCTTCATCGATCGCATCAGCCGCATCAAGCGCGAACTGTACCGGCGCAAACTCGCCAAGCTGATAAAGGAGGGCAAGGCCGATGGCCAGCGGCCCTCCAGCGTCCGGATCTGAAATCGCCAGTCGGTTGAGAATCGTCTTCATGGGCACGCCTGCGCTGGCGGCCCATATCCTGGAGCGCCTGGCCGACGCTTGCGGTCCGGGGCTCGGAAGTCCCGGGTTCGAAATCGCAGGCGTGGTAACGCGTCCCGACCAGCCGCGCGGGCGCGGGCTCAGGCTCGAACCGAGCGCGGTCGGGGCGGTGGCGCAGCGCCGCGGACTTCCGTTGCTCAAGCCGGCCAGGATTCGCACTGCGGAATTTCTGGCCGAGCTCAGCGCGTTGAATCCCGACCTGCTGGTGGTCGCGGCCTACGGCCGGATTCTGCCCGACCCGCTGCTCGAGGCGGCGCGGGTAATGCCGCTCAACGTGCACGCCTCGCTCCTGCCGCGCCATCGCGGCGCCTCTCCGGTCGAAGGCGCGATCCTCGCCGGCGACGGCGAAAGCGGCGTCACGATCATGCGGATAACCAGCCGGATGGACGCGGGGCCGATCCTGCTCGCGCGCGCGATTCCGATCGCATCCAATGAAACCCAAGGCACGCTCAAGGAGAAGCTCGCGGAACTGGGGGCGGCGGCGCTGCTCGAGGCGCTGGAGAAACTCCAACAGGGACAACTGGTCGAGACCCCGCAGGACGAGAGCGTCGCGACCTACACGTCGCCCGTGAGCAAGGGCGACGCGGTGATCGAATGGAGCGCCGATGCAATCCGAATCGAGCGGATGGTGCGAGCGTACGATCCATGGCCGGCCGCGCGCACGCGGCTTGGCGGCGACGAGCTCGTGGTATGGCGCGCGGCGCTCGACAATTCCGCCGCACCCGGCGTGCCGGGCGCCGCGCCCGGCACGATCGTGCGGCTGAAGCCTGACGTCGCGGTCCAATGCGGGCGCGGCCGAGTGGTGCTGGCCGAGGTGCAGGCGGCCGGGCGCAAGCGGATGGGCGCGGCGGAGTTTCTGCGCGGGCGGCGCGTAGTCCCGGGCGAGCGCCTGGGATGACGCGCCGCCCGCGACAACCGCATAGCGGGCCGCGCGGCAGCAGCGGCGCGGATGCGCCGGCGGCGGCGGCGGATTTCGAGCGCGGCGCGGGCCTATTGGCCCGCCGCGCCGCGCTCGAAATCCTGGTGCGCGTCGAGAGCCACGCGGCCTTTGCCGACGTGATGCTCGGTCATCGCCTTGCCGCGTTCGCGCCGCCGGACCGCCGCCTGCTGACGCGCCTCGTGCTCGGCACGCTCGCCTGGCGCGGGCGTCTTGACTACGAACTCGAACACCTGTGCGATCTCTCCCTGAAAAAAATCGAACGGCCGGCGCTGGCGGCGCTTAGGCTCGGGCTATTCCAGATGCGCCATCTCAGCCGCGTGCCCGCGCATGCGGCGGTCGACACCGCCGTGTCGCTCGCGCGCGAGGAAGCGGGGCGCGGGGCCGCTGGCCTGGTCAACGCGGTGCTGCGGCGCGCCGCGCGCGGCGCGCCGGCGATGCCGGAGCGGACGGCGGACGAGGCCGGGTATCTCGCGGTTGCGTACTCGCATCCGCGATGGCTGGTGGGGCGCTTCATCGAATGGTTCGGCGTGGCGCGGGCAGAGGCGCTGATGGCGGCTGACAACGAAGCCGCGCCGAACGTGATGCGGCTCAACCTGGCGCGGGGCAGGCGCGATGAAATCGTAGCGCGGATGGCGGCCGACGGAATCAGGCTAAGTTCCGGCGAGCACCTGCCCGAGACCGCGGTGCTCGAGAACGCGCCGGATTTCAACTCCGATTCCTATCGCGCCGGATTGTTCCATCCGCAATCCGAGGCCTCGCAACTGGTGGCCCGGATGCTGGCGCCGGCGGCGGGTGCGACCGTCGTCGATTGCGCGGCGGCGCCGGGCGGCAAGACGACCCATCTTGCGGAGCTGGCTGGTTCGCGCGGCCGCGTCGTAGCGCTCGATCTGAACCTGCGCGGGCTTGTGGCGGCGCGCGATCTCGCCCGGCGCCTGGGCCATCGCAATATCGATTTCGCGCGCGCGGACATTGCCGCGGCTCCGCCGCTGCGCGCCGAATCCGCCGCCTTCGTCCTGCTTGACGCGCCGTGTACCGGGACGGGCACGCTGCGCGAGCATCCGGAGATCCGATGGCGTCTGGCGGCGGACGATTTTCACCGGATGGCGGCGGTACAGCGCCCGATGCTCGAGCATGCGGCGGCGTTGGTCCGGCCAGGCGGGGTGATCGTGTACGCCGTATGCAGCCTGGCGCCGCAGGAAGGGCAGGGCGTGGTACGCGATTTTCTCGAACAGCATCGGGAGTTCGCGCTCGAGCGGCCGCCAGCGCCGGAACTGGCGCCGTGGCTTCAAAGCGACGCAACGATGGCGACCAGTCCCGAACGCGGCGGCCTCGACGGCTTCTTCGCGGCCCGGATGCGCCGGCGATGAGCGTGCCTTTTGCCGCGCGGCGGCCGAGACGGTAGTGTTTGCCTATGGGATTCGAGCACAAGATCGCGCCGTCGATCCTGTCCGCCGACTTCGCGCGCCTGGGCGAGGAGATCCGCCGCGTCGAGGAGGCCGGCGCCGACCTGATTCATTTCGACGTGATGGACGGCCATTTCGTGCCCAATCTTTCGATCGGCGTGCCGGTGCTGAAGTCGTTGCGCAAGATAACCAGGCTGCCGCTCGACGCGCACTTGATGATCTCGGAGCCCGCGCGCTACCTGCGGGCCTTCGCCGAGGCCGGGGCCAATTTGATCTCGGTGCATGCCGAGGCCTGCGACGACTTGCCGGGAATCGCCGGGCAAATCCGCGCGCTCGGCGCCCGCGCTTCGGTTGCGATCAATCCGGAGACGCGGGTCGAGCGGGTGCTCGCCGCGGCCGAGCATCTCGACATGATCCTCGTGATGAGCGTGCATCCGGGTTTCGGCGGCCAGGGCTTTATCGGCGAGAGCCTGGAGAAGCTGCGCGCGGTGCGGAGCGAGATCGAACGGCGCGGGCTCAAGCTCGACATTGAGATCGACGGCGGGGTCAAAATCGATAACATCGCCGCGGTGGCCGCTGCGGGCGCCAACGTATTCGTCTCCGGGTCGGGAATTTTCGGCCATGGAGACTACCGCAAGATAATCGCGGAGATGCGCGAGCGGGTGGCGCGAGCCTGAGCGCCCACCCGGCTGCGGCGGATTCGCCAGCGGGCTTGTCGGGAGGGCTTTCAATGGCGGCTCGCAATGAAGCGCGCGGCGATGCTATAACTGGGACCCGGTTAGGAAACCTTGGCGTACGGGGTGTAGCTCAGCCTGGCTAGAGCACTGCGTTCGGGACGCAGGAGTCGCTGGTTCAAATCCAGTCACCCCGACCATACCTTTCGCGCGAAGGGCCGTACGTGCTGAGCATCGCGCTCTTCTTCATAGGCGCATATCTCTTCGGATCGATCCCCGTGGGCGTGCTGGTGGGACGCGCCGTCGGCTTCGATCCGCGCGGCGTCGGCTCGGGCAATATCGGGATGACCAACGTGACACGGGCGGGCGGCAAGGGCGCCGGCGCGATCACCTTCGTGGGCGACCTGCTCAAGGGATTCATCCCGGTGCTGGTGGCGCGCCTTGCGGGTTTCCCGCCAGCGGTCGTCGCGGGCGCGGGCCTTTTCACCTTCGTCGGCGCAATCCGCTCGGTGTTCCTGCGCTTCGGCGGCGGCAAGGGCGTCTCGGCGTCGCTCGGAATCTGGCTGGGTATCTCTCCGCTGCCGGTGCTGATCGCGCTCGGAGTGTTCATTATCGTGTTCGCGCTGGCCCGGATCGTTTCGCTGGCGTCGATTTGCGCGGCGATTGTTTTGCCGCCGGCGGCCGCGATGCTGGGCCTGCCACGGCCCTACGTCGGCCTGGCGATCGTGATGACGGCGCTGGTGCTGCTGCGGCACCGGGAGAACATCGCGCGGCTTATGAAGGGCGAGGAACGGGCGGTGGGCCGCAAGCCCGGCGATGGAGGCATAGCGGGCGCTTAAGCCTTCCATCCGCCGGCGCGACTACGCGGCTTCACAATAGACATTTCGCTGCCGCTTGAGGCAGCAGTCCAGTGGCCGACCCGTGTTCCTGCCGGTCGTTTCTCGTTTCTCCGCTTGCGGATTGTGTCCGGCTTGGTCCCCGCGGCGCGCAAGGCGCGAAGATTGCTCATGGAGTCCGTGATGGCTATCGGAGGACCCATCACGCCGCGCCGAAGCGGGGGGGCTTGCGCGAGTCGCCGCTTATCTGGAACAGATAAGCTTGCCGGGAAAGGGGAGGGAGTGTCCGTCCGGCCGCGTGCCGGGAGGAGTCATATGAAGAAGGTTGAGGCGATTATCAAGCCGTTCAAGCTCGACGAGGTTAAAGAGGCGCTC
>JAKAVN010000101.1 GCA_021827495.1 Deltaproteobacteria bacterium
GCACTGGCCAGCACGCCGAGCCCACTCGCCATCGCCTCCATCACGACATTGCCGAACGGCTCGAAGAACGAGGGCAAAGCAAACGCGTCGGCGGCATGAAAGAGTTGCTCGACCTGGCCCAGCGCGCCCAGAAAGCGCACGCGCGAGCCAACACCAAGCCGATGCGCGAGGCGAATGTAACGGATTGCCGCGCGGTCGGCGCCAGCGACCAGCAGATACGGATGCGATTTGATCGCAGGCCACGCTTCGAGCAGCGGCCCAAGCCCCTTGCGCGCGAAGCCGTTGCCCACGAAGGCGACTACCGGAGCGCCGGTTTCGACCTCGAACAACTGCCGCGCCCGCGCGCGCTCGGCCCTGCTCGGCGGACCAAAGCGCTCGAGGTCGACGCCGTTATACAGCGTGACCGTCCGCTCCGGGCCGAGGCCGAACTCGCCAATTAGCTGCGTGCGCACCAGTTCCGATACCACGATCGTGCGGCGCAGCGTCCGCGCTTTGAAAGCGGCGCGCTCGACCATCAGCTGCGCACGATGGTACGGCCGCAGCCGCATCGCCGCCGCCGCCGGCGCTCCGCGCCATCGCCGCGCCGCTCGCAGGTAGGCGGCATGCGCGCCGCCGCCGGAGCGCAGGATGTCCGCGCCCACCGCGCGCGCGAAACTCAGCACCAGATCGGCGCCCTCGCGGCGCGCCCGCGCCGGCGCCGCCCAGGCGAAGTGCATCAGCCGCAGCGTGCGGCTTGGCCACCGCGATCCGAGCTGGATCACGCGCCCGCGCGGCGCCGGCCCGCGCGCCTCAGACGTATAGACCACCACTTCATGTCCCGCCGCGGCAAGACATTCGGCGGTCACGATGAGGTCGCGCTCGGTGCCGCCGCCGGCCGGATCAAAGCGCCGTGCGATTAGCGCAACCCGCATGGCGCCTCCCCCCGGCCGGCCGTGCGCATCGCGCCGCGCCGCGCATGCCACGACTTGAGCGATCGATGGCGCGGGCCGAACAGATGCCCGGCGGGCGGCCTTGTGTTAGCGTAAATCGCTGGGCGCAGGGGGTTCGGAGGCAATGATCGAAATCCAGTGTACAAGTTGTCAGACCCGTTACCGAATCGACGAACGGATTCTGCCTGACGATACACCGACGTTCAAATGCTCGCGCTGCGGCCACGTTTTCAGCGCCGAGCCGCGCAAGCAGCCGCCGCGGCGCGCCGCGGGCGCCGAAGGCGCGCGCGGCGCGCCGGCAGCGGCAAAGCCTGCGGGCGCCGGCGCGGCGGCGGAGGCGCCCCCATCGACTGGTGCGGGCTCGGGCGCTAACGCGCCCGCGCCGGCCATGGAAGCGCCTGCCACGCCAGGGCCGGCTCCCAAACCGCGCCCGGCCGGCGTAGCCGGCCGGCGAGTCGCGGCGCAACCGCTTCCCCCGGCGGCGCGTCCGGCTGAGCCCGCGCGCGCCGCCGAGTTGCCTCGCGGCGCCGCTCTCGCGCGGACCGGCGCAGCGCAAGCGCAGCCCGAAGCGGCCGCTCCGCACCAGCATGGCACCGAAGAACTGATCCAGCGCCGCTTCAGAGAAGAACCGGGCGACGAGGCGACGAAGGCGGGCGACAATCTGGCCTTCGACTTTAACGACGAGCCGCATACGCCGGCCGGCCGCGGCGATTCAACAGCCGAGAGCTATGCCGAGGAAAAGTGGGAGGTCGGCGACACCGAAGTTGCGCCTGCGCCGCCCCGCCCAAGGCGGCGCATCCGCATCTCTGACATCGACGCCGATGCGGACGAGGGTCCGAGCCGGGACCATGAGCTGAGGGACCAGGAGCACGGCGCCGAGCAGGACTTCGAGCACATACGTCCCGAAGATGTGAGCGCGGAGGCAAGCCGGCTGGAGGCGGAGCTGCGCGGCCGACCGTACAGGCTGCACTCGGCGGGTTTTTTTGTCGCGCTGTTTGCGCTGGTGATTTTCGGTTTCGGGATCCTGACGATGGTGATCTGCGGGGCGCCGTTAGCGAGTGCCGAACTGCTGAGCGCATTGCCGGTGGTCGGAGCGGGCCTCGAACCGCCGATCTCGCCCGCCCGGCGCGTGGCGCTGGGCCAGGTCGAGGCGCGATACGCGACCCTCAAAGGCAACCAGACCGCGCTGGTCATCAGCGGTACGGCTGAGAACGTGAGTTCGGCAACGCTCGGCGCGGTGCGGATCGAGGCGGCGCTTACCGGTCCCGGCTCGGCGGCGCTGCGCAGCCAGGCGATCTACTGCGGCAACAATTTGTCGTCGAAGATGCTCAGCGAGATGACGCCGCACGAGATCGAGTTTTTCGAGAAGCTGGACGCGCCCAAGAGCTTCACCCTTGCGCCGCAGGCGAGCGCGCCGTTTGTGATCGTGTTCATCGCGCCGCCCGCGGGCGCCAGCCAGTTCCAGCTGCGCGTCGCCGGCGCCGACCCGGCCGCAGCGCCCGCGCCGGGCTCCACGGGTGGCTAGCGCGTTACTCCTTCTCCTTGGCGACCATCTCCTCGTACTCCTCGTTGTCCATCAGGTCGTCCAGTTCGCTGGAGTCGCTAACCCGAATCTTGATCAGCCAGCCGTCGCCGTAAGGGTCTTCATTGATGACCTCCGGGCTCTCGCGCAGGCCTTCATTGACCTCGGCCACAGTGCCGCTGATCGGGGCGTAGATGTCGGAGACGGCCTTGACCGACTCGACCACCCCGAAGGGATCATCCTTGCTGATCTTCTCGCCGACCGACGGCAGCTCGATATAAACGATCTCCCCGAGCTGGTCCTGCGCATGGTCAGTGATGCCGATCGTCGCCACCGACTCTTCGGCGGTGACCCATTCATGTTCCTTCGAGTATTTGAGTCCCGGCGGAACTTCCATGTACACCTCCAGACAACCGCCTCCGGCGCACGCGCGCTGCAATGGGACGGCGTGGTTCCCACAGCCACGTACTTTAATCACGCCCGGCGGAAATCCGCTTGTCAAGTTCCAGCGGCATATCATCCGAAGTTTTATATCGCGCGCGCGCTTGGGGCGGGAAAGGTTTGACCAACATGATCGTTGGAGTACCGACCGAAATAAAGCCTGACGAGCGGCGCGTCGCGCTGACGCCGGCGGGCGCCGCCGCCTTGCGCAGCCACGGCCATCGCGTGCTGGTGCAAAGCGGCGCCGGCGCCGGCAGCGGTTTCACCGACCAGGAGTATCGCGCAGCCGGCGCGCAGGCCGTGCGATCGGCGGCGGCCGTATGGGGGCGCGCGCGGATGATCCTCAAGGTCAAGGAGCCGCAGCGCTCCGAATTCCGCTTCCTGCGCGGCGACCTGATGCTCTTCACCTACCTCCATCTCGCCGCCGAACCGGCGCTCGCGCGCGAACTCGTGCGCAGCGGCACCACGGCGCTCGGCTACGAGACGGTGCAACTCGAGGACCTGAGCCTGCCGCTGCTGGTGCCGATGAGCGAAGTCGCCGGGCGGCTGGCAATCCAGGTCGGCGGATGGTGCATGGAGGCGCAAAACGGCGGATGCGGCGTGCTGCTGAGCGGCGCCTCGGGCGTCAGGCCGGGCCGGGTGGCAGTGATCGGGGGCGGAATCGCCGGGGCCAACGCGGCACGCGTGGCCGCCGGCTTCGGGGCCGAGGTGACGATCCTCGACGTCAACCCGACCCGCTTGCGCTACCTGGGCGACCTGCTGGGCGGGCGCGTAACAACATTGATGTCGAACCGGGCGACGCTGGAGGAGGAGGTGGTGAACGCCGACCTGGTGGTTGGCACGGTGCTGGTGCCCGGCGCGCGCACGCCGCGGCTGGTGACGCGCCGGATGCTCTCGCGGATGAAGCGCGGGGCGGCGCTGGTCGATCTCTCGATCGACCAGGGCGGACTCGCGGAGACCTCGCGTCCGACCAGCCATCGGCGGCCGATTTATGCCGCGCAAGGCGTTGTGCACTACTGCGTAACCAACATGCCGGCGATAGTGCCGCACACCTCGACCTACGCGCTGACCAACGCAACGCTGACCTACGCGCTGGCACTTGCCGACCGCGGCGTGCTCGATGCAGGCAACCGCAACGCCGCCATCCGCAACGGGCTAAATACCTACGGCGGCCACGTCGCTCATCCGGCGGTGGCGGCCGCGCTGCGCATGAAGCCGCGCTCGCCCTGGGATTAGGCGCAGGCGGTATCGCGGCGGCTAGAGCGCCGACACCGGAGGCGCGGCGCGAGGGTTGGTGAAACACTCAGTACGAGCCCGCCGCCGGCGGCATCGCCTGCGGCGTCACCGGGAGGGTGTAGCCGAGCTTCGATTTGAGGTCGTCGAGCGCCTCATCGATACCGCGCTGGGCAAGATCGTGCGCGCGCACCCAGCGCCCGCGGTCGGCCAGGAAGCTGCCCACGTTGAAGATGTTCTGGGTTAGCGCTTTCTGCTGGCGGGCGTAGCGCGCGGTCCACAGCACGACCCGGTTATGGACATCGATCAGATGAAGCGCGAAGGCGACCGCCGCCGGGCTTTTGGCGGCGTAATCGCTGCCGACGCGTTCCCGGTAGCGGGTCACGGTGCCATAGATCACCGCGTCGGCGGAGACCTGGCGGCCGAGCTTGAGCGCATTCTCCTGCATGCTGCCCAGCGTGGTGGGCGCCATCTGCTGCATCACCCCGCGCACGTCGGACTCGGGCACCACTTCCCAGCCCGAGACCAGCGTCACGCGGGCCCAGACATCGGAGGTGATCGCCTCGGCCGCGCCCTCTTCGATCGGCTCGCCAGTGGCGTTGGGGTGATCGATGATTGGCATCACGGCGACGCGATGCACCTTGATGGTCCGGATGCCGTGCACGGAATGGAGTTCAAGCGACGGATCTCTGCCAACCACCGGCAGCGATTCGACCGTGCCCGTCCACATTTGCTCGGGCGAAAAATTGGAGCCGCAACTGGGCGCCAGCAGCGCCACGCTGAGCGCCAGCGCATACACAGCCGACAGGCGAATTCTCACGGTGTCACCTTGATTGAAAGTTCGTGGAGCTGACGCGCATCGACCTCGGAGGGCGCCCCGCTCATCGGGTCGACCGCCTTCTGCGTCTTGGGAAACGCCATCACGTCGCGCAACGAGTCGGTTCCGCACAGCAGCATCGCGATCCGCTCGACCCCGAACGCGATTCCGCCGTGCGGCGGCGCGCCGTAGCCGAGCGCCTCGATGAGAAAGCCGAACTTGCGCAGCGCCGCGTCGCGCGGGAAGCCGAGCAGCGCGAAAACCTTGAGCTGCAGCTCGGGATTATGGATACGAATCGAGCCGCCGCCCAGCTCCTCGCCGTTGAGCACCATGTCGTAGGCGAGCGCGCGCGTGGCGAGCGGCTGGGAGTCCAGCAGCTCGAGGTCGTCGGGATGCGGCGCGGTGAACGGATGGTTGACCGCGACCATCCGTTTTGCCTCTTCGCTGTATTCGAGCAGCGGAAATTCCACCACCCACAGAAATTTCAGTTCGCCCGTCTCGCGCAGCTTGAACTTGGTGCCGAGCTGGAGGCGCAGATCGCCCAGGATCGGGCGCACGCGCGCCGCCGCTCCCGCCACCATCAGCAGCGTGTCGCCTGCCGCGAGTCCGGCCGCCTGCGCGGCGCGCGCCCGCTCGGCGTCGCCCAGATGGCGCGCGATCGGCCCCTGCCAGCCGTCGTTTGCGATCTTCGCCCAGGCCAGACCGAGCCCGTAGCGCGCGCGCAGGCCCTCGGCCAGCTCATCGAGTTCGCGGCGGCTCAACTGATGCGCTCCCGGCAGGGCGATGGCGCAAATGCCCTCGCCGCGTTCGAGCGCTTCGGCGAACACCTTGAACTGCGTGCCCGCAAACGCGGCGCTGAGGTCCCTAAGCTCCAGCCCGAAACGCAGGTCGGGCTTGTCAGTGCCGAAGCGCGCCATCGCTTCGGCGTAGGGCAGGCGCAAAAACGGTGGCTTCAGATCGATCCCGAGCACGCGCCGGTAAATCTCCGCCATCATGCCCTCGCCTGCCGCGACCACGTCGTCGACCTGCGGACAGGTCATCTCGATATCGATCTGGCTGAACTCGGGCTGGCGGTTGGCGCGCAAGTCCTCGTCGCGAAAGCATCGCGCGATCTGGTAGTAGCGGTCGAAGCCGCTCACCATCAGGATCTGTTTTAAGAGCTGCGGCGACTGCGGCAGCGCATAGAAGCGCCCCGGATTGACCCGGCTCGGCACCAGGTAGTCGCGGGCGCCTTCGGGCGTCGCGCGCCACAGGATCGGAGTTTCGATTTCGACGAAGCCCGCGCCGTCGAGAAAGGAACGCGCCGCCTGTACCGCCAGCGCGCGCCGGCGCAGGTTGCGCTGCATCGCGGGCCGGCGCAAATCGAGATAGCGGTAGCGCAGCCGCAGATCCTCGGCCGTGCCCTCGCCGTCGATCGGAAATGGCGGCGGCTGCGAGACGTTGAGGATGTGCGCCTCGGTGACCGCGATTTCTATTTCGCCGGTCGGCAGTTCGGCGTTGACGGTGCCCTCGAAGCGCCGCACCACCCTGCCGCGCGCGGCCAGGTAATACTCCGAGCGGGCGCGCCCGGCGGCCTCGTGGGCCGCGGCGGCGAGCGCAGGGTTGAACACCAACTGGAGCAAGCCCTCGCGGTCGCGCAGATCGATAAAGATGAGCCCGCCGTGGTCGCGGCGCGCGGCGACCCATCCCCACAGCGCGACCTCGCGCCCAACATCGGCGGCGCGCAAGGCGCCGCAGTGGTCGGTGCGCTTAAAGGGCGGCAGCGGCGAGTATTCGTGCGGGGCGGCCATCAAATTACGTCCGTGGCATCAAATTATGTCCGTTTATGTCCGTGGAAGAATACCTGCGGCGGCGCGGCTACGGAATACTCCGCGCTGCGCCATCGTCATCGAGCGCCGCCGCCGGCGCACAGCGCCGCGACCAAATCGTGCTGCGCGACTTCATTCTGGGTGCTCGCCTTCAGATCGCGCAACACCGCGGTCGCGCGCCCCAGCTCATTATCACCGATAATCACCGCGTAGCGCGCGCCAATCTTGTCGGCGCGGCGCAGCAGCGCCTTGAGCCCGCGTCCGGGCGAGAGCAGCTCGACGCGCAGTCCCGCGGCGCGCATTTCGGCCGCGAGCTTCATCGCGCGGCGCGTCGCGGCGCCACCCAAGGCGATCACTGCCGCGTCTGCGTACGAAGCGAATCTGGCGGCTTCCAGAGCCAGCGCGAGGCGATCTACCCCGATCGCGAAGCCGCTGCCGGGGACCGCGGCACCGCCCAGCGCCTCGACCAGGCCGTCGTAGCGGCCGCCCGCCGCCACCGCGCTCTGCGCGCCGACCGCGGTCGAAATGACCTCGAAGGTGGTGCGCGTATAGTAGTCCAGGCCGCGCACCAGGCGCGGATTGACGGCGTGCGGCACGGCGGCGTCCGTGAGCAGTTCGCGGACGGCCGCGAAGTGCGCCCGGCAGGCGTCGCACAGGTAATCGAGGCTCTTGGGCGCGGCCTCGGCCAGCTTGACATCGATCTTGCAATCGAGCAGGCGCAGCGGATTGCGCTCGAGGCGCTGATGGCAGTCCTCGCACAGCTCGGAGAAGTGGGCGCGGCCATACTCGAGCACCGCCTGGCGAAAGCGCGGCCGGCATTCGCTATCGCCCAGCGAATTGATCTCGAAGTTCAGCTCGAGCCCGAGGTCGCGGCGCAGCTCATCGATCATCACCATCAGCTCGGCGTCGGTGGCGGCGTCGGCGCGGCCGAAAATCTCCACCCCGAACTGCGAGAACTGGCGAAAGCGCCCCTTCTGTGGGCGCTCGCGCCGGAACATCGGGCCGGCGTAATAAAAGCGCTGCTCGGGGTCGCTGCGGTCCAGTCCCGCCTCGATATACGCGCGCACCACACCGGGCGTACCCTCGGGCCGCAGCGCCAGCGTGGTCTCGGCCTCGTCGCGGTCGGCAAAGGCGTACATCTGTTTTTCCACGATGTCCGAGGTCTCGCCGCTGGAGTGCTGGAAGAGTTCGAGCCGTTCGAGCACCGGGATGCGGATCTCGCCGACGTTATGGCGCTCAGCCATCTTGCGGGCGCAGTCCTCGACCGCGGCAAGGCTGCGCGCCTGCGCGCCAAGCGTATCCTGGAATCCTCTAAGCCGTGTCAGTTGCACAGTGAGTTAAGCAGGCGCCCTTCTCCGCGGCGCGCGGTACGCCCGCCGCGCGGGTCACCCCAGAGAATCTATCCGCGCAGGCGGGCGAGAAAAAGGGCCGCCACGCGGGCGGCCCTCTATTCGCTCATCAAAAAGTCGCGGCCGCTTGAGCGACGGCCGGTCCGGACGAATCAGATCGTCAGGACGTGAATCGTGCAGGCCGAGCCGAGCCCGATAACGTGGGCCTGTCCGGCCTTGGCGTTGGGTACCTGGCGATCCTTGGCGCGCTCGTCCTGCGTGAGGTGCCACACGACCTCGCAGATGTTGGCGACGCCGGTCGCACCCAGCGGATGGCCCTTGCTGAGCAGGCCGCCCGAGACGTTGACCGGATCGTGGCCGCCGAGCCCCGGATGCTTGCCGCCGCCCGAGTCGATGAATGCGCCAGCCTCGCCGTCGCCGCACAGGCCGAGGTTCTCGTAGTGCACCAGCTCGGCGGTGGCGAAGCAGTCATGCAGCTCGGTCAGCGCGATGTCCTTGGGGCCGAGGCCGGCGGCCGCGTAAGCCTGCTTGGAGGCGCGCCGTGTAAGAGTGCTGACGTCGGGCAGCGAGGCGGTGCGGTCGGTCCACGGGTCGGAGGTCAGTATCGCGGCCGCCACGCGCGGGCGTTTGCGGCCTCCGGCGAGCTGTTTGAGCTTATTCTCGGAGACCAGAATCGCCGCCGCCGCGCCGTCGCCGGTCGGGCAACACATATAGAGCGTGTTGGGATACGAAATCATCCGCGCGTTGAGCACGTCGTCGAGCGTGACTTCGTTGCGGTACTGTGAGAACGGGTTTTTGGTGGCGTGCTGATGGGACTTCACGGAGATCTTGGCGAAGTGCTCCATCTTGGTGCCGTACTTGCGCATGTGCTCGATCCCGGCCTGTCCGAACACCGCCGGCATCAGGCCCGAGCCGAGCCGTCCCTCGGTGGCGTAGGCCGGATCGCCGCCCGCGCCGCCGCCGCCGCCGAGCAGTCCCGCCTTGCCCATCTGCTCGACGCCCACCGCCATCGTGACTTCGTACATCCCCGAGGCGATCGCCAGGAAGGCCTCGCGAAACGCCGTCGAACCGGTGGCGCAGGCGTTGGAAACGTTAACCACCGGGATGCCGGTCTGGCCGATCTGCTGGAGTATGCGCTGACCCACCATCGCGTTGGACTGGTACAGGTTGCCGCAGGCGAACATCTCGACGTCCTTGATCCCGACGCCGGCGTCCTTGAGCGCAAGGATCGCGGCCTCGCCGCCGAGTTCGGGCACGGTCTTGGTGGGATAGCGGCCGAACTTGATCATTCCGGTTCCCAGTACGTAAACGTTTTGCATCTCGGATACTCCTGCCGGGCCAACCGACGCTGGGGCGGCTGCGCCCGTGGCGCTCCGCCCCGATCCATCCTCAGGTGAACTTGGGCCCTAGGTGAACTTGAGGTTGCCTTCCAACCTTATTGCTTGCCTTATTTCTTGCTCGGCTTGAACGCGAATGCCACCACGTCATGACCCTCGCGGTCCTTGGCGACGACATTGGTTATCATCTCGACCGGCAGGTCAAACAGCTGCTTGGGATTCTTCTGCGCGTCTTCGGCGTCGATGCCGATGATGTTGCTGCGCACGCTGACGCCCTCGGGCAAATCGACGATCGCCGTGATGTAAGGCGTCTTGATCCCGGGGAACGACTGGTGCACGACCGAGAAGACATACACCTTGCCCTTGTCGGAGAGCGCGAGCGGCTTGAAACCTTCGGTCGCGCCGCACCTCGAGCAGGCGACGCGACTGGTGTCGAGTAAGACCAAGCCGCAGTTTCCGCACTTCGAGCCCATCAGATGCGGCTTGGGTTGGAGCTTGAGGAAGGGGACGATCGGACGCGGACCGCTATCCGCCGCTTGAGCCTGCTCAGCCATTACGATGCCTCCAGAATTCGCTATGCATACCACGCTGGCCGACCCGACAGGACGCGCCGGCGACGATGGGGCGGCGCCGGGGAAAAAACGCCTGCCCTGACGCTAAACCTTTCCACAGGCGGCGACGAAACGTCAACCCTGAAGGCGCGCAGGCGGTGGGCCAATTTGAATCTCAAAGCGACCGACTACCCGTGGAAGGAATTTTTAGGGCCACTGGGGGCGTCCTTCTTGTCCCTTCCCCCAAGACACTGGGGAGGAGGCCAGAGCGCTCGACCGCGCTCGCTACTACCTCACATCGAGTCCCGGAACTCGGCAATGTGGCGGCGCGTTGACACCAGAACCGCTGCCGCGCTAAATCCCTCCTGTGGAAAGTCAAAACGGACATTTCGGGCAAAGGAGTTTCTGCGAGTGTTTTGGTCCCGGGTTTGATGAGTATTTGAGCGGTCGCGGCTTGTGGCCAAGGGCCTGTGCGCTTCGATTCCGCAATACAGCATTCAACCCGACGCCTGTGCCGGCTTTGTGTCAGTTATGTCGCGAACGCCACAGGTTGAGTAGGAACCGCTGAAAGCCGGAACGCTGGAAACCGGCAGGGACGCAAAGAATGGTATCGACCCGCAAATTGCGCTTTGGACTGCTCAACGATTTTCGCAATCCCCTGAAGTGGGAACGGCCGTGGAAGGACGTTTACGCGGAAATCATCGAAATGATAGCCTGGGCAGAAACGATCGGCTACGACGATGTGTGGCTGAGCGAGCATCATTTCTCCGAGGACGGCTACGGCCCCTCGCCCATCGTTCAGGCCGCTGCCATCGCGGTCAAAACCAAAAAGATTCGCATCGGCACGTCTGTCCTGCTTTTGCCGTTTTACCACCCGGTACGATTAGCCGAAGACGCAGCGACCGTCGACATCCTCTCCGGTGGCCGTTTCGAACTCGGGGCTGGCCTCGGGTATCGTCCCGAGGAATTCGCTGGACATGGCCTTTCGCTCAAGGATCGCGGCGGACGCGCCAACGAATCGCTGGAAATTATTCGCCGCCTATGGGAAGGCGAGACCGTCACCTTCAAGGGCAAACATTTCCAGATCGAGAATGCGCGGCTGACGCCGCTTCCGGTGCAGCGGCCGCGACCGCCGATCTGGGTCGGCGGATTCTCGCGGCCTGCGGTCAGGCGAGCCGCCCGCCTGGCCGACGGCTTAGTCGGAATCGGTGACATGCGGGAGCTTTATCAAGCGTACGTCGAAGAGCTGCGTGCCGCCGGCAAGGATCCCTCGCAGGCCAAAGTGGGGGGCGGCCCATGGTGGCTAATCGTCTCCAATGATCCGGAGAAGACCCTGCACGAGGTAGCTCCTCACCTGGTCTATCAACTGGCCCTTTACTCAAAATGGCTGGGCAGTACGGGCCAGAACGTGTTTGCGCCGGTGCATGACGTGGCCACTCTGAAGGCTAGCGGTATCGTGAATGTAGTGTTGCCCGAGGAGGCGGTAAAAATAATTAAGGATTTCGTGGCGGAGGTTCCGGTCGAACGCTTCTATACCTTGTCGCTTCCAGTCGGCTTCCCCCCCAAGAAGATGTATGAGCACCTGGAACTGTTCGCAACCAAGGTAATGCCGCACTTCCGTTAAAGGCGGCTGATGGATTCCCTATTTCATCTCGTCAACGGGCGTGAGTTGAGTTCTGCCACGGTTGCGTCGAGCGGCCAAGTCATTTGCGCAACAAGTCATTTGCTCAAATTGAAGTGATCTTGTATTGGAAACGAGTGAAGCGATCTTAATCGAGGGAATCACTTCACTACATCATTCGGGAGGATTGGAAAATGCCCGGAGGTTACTGCGGTACTTTGCTGGAAGTCGACCTTACTCAAGGTACGGTGAAGAAAAGTCCGCTGCCGGAGGAAAAGGTCTTGCGGACTTTTGTGGGAGGCGCGGGTCTGGGGCTGCACCTGCTGTGCCAGAACATCCGCCGGGACTCCAAGGCTTTAGAGCCTGACACGCCGATTATCATCATGACCGGCCCTCTCACCGGCACCAAGGCTCCGAGCTCATCGGATTGGAAGGTTATCACCCTCAATCCGCACCTAAACTATCACCCGGTATGCTCGCAGGGCCACGGCAAGTTCGGCGCGCGCCTGAAGCATGCCGGCTACGACGGGATCATCTTCCGCGGCAAGTCCAGCAAGCCGGTTTACCTGTGGATCGACGACGATCATGTGGAGTTGCGCGACGCCAGCAAATACTGGGGCCGGGATACCTACGAGACCCAGGAAACCATCGCGGCGGACCATAAAGACCCGGACAACATTAGTGTGGCTTGTATTGGCCCAGCCGGCGAGAAGATGATTCCCGGCGCCTCGGTACGGGCCGACCGAGCGTACGGCGCTAACAAGGGCAGTTGCGGCGTGGTCTTCGGATTCAAGAATCTGAAAGCTATTGCGGTGCGCGGGACCAAAGCCGTGTC
>JAKAVN010000102.1 GCA_021827495.1 Deltaproteobacteria bacterium
ATCTGAAGATGATTCCCGGCGCCTCGGTACGGGCCGACCGAGCGTACGGCGCTAACAAGGGCAGTTGCGGCGTGGTCTTCGGATTCAAGAATCTGAAAGCTATTGCGGTGCGCGGGACCAAAGCCGTGTCGATCCACGATTTGCCGGCTTTTCTCGAGACCTGCGCGAAGTGGCGAGCTAGAATCACGGAGTTTCAGGGCTTCCGTGCCCTGTTCAAGCAACCCGTCGTCGTAACTACGCCGATGTTGGCCGAGGCGGGGTGGATTCCCTTCAACAACTTTCAGGATGACGGCGGCCGGCAGGTAGAATTCGGGAAGCGTTGGGCGGAGGACGTGGCTCGCTGGAAGGTCACCGCGGTGGGTTCGTGGGAGTGCGACATCAAGTGCCATCACGACACGGTCATCACCACCGGCCCTTGCGCCGGCACTCGCGCCTCAGGGTTTGGCCCTGAGAATATTGAGGGCTCTGCAACCGAGATCGGCATCGACGATCCCGGCACCTGCTTAGCTATGGGCAACTTCTACGACGCGATGGGCTGCGACCCGTGCGATGCGGGCCATCTGATTGCCCTGGCGTTCGAGATGTACAACAAAGGCCTCCTGACCGAGGAGGAGACCCGTGGGCTCAAGCTGGAGTGGGGCAACGACGAGGCCGCTCGCGAGTTGTTCTATCAGATGCTGAACCGTGAGGGCCTTGGAGCGATTCTGGCGCAGGGGTTCCGCAAGGCCTGCGACCAACTTGGCCGCGGCTCCCACGATATGATCATGCACATCAAGGGTGTGGGCCATAACGACCACGATCTGCGGGGTATCGGGATCGGCCCGCTGCTAGGGGAAATGGTTTCCGGAGCCGGTCCGACCTGGCAGGGCTTCTTCCAGGAATCAGCGCCAGAGCCCGACTTGGACCCTGAGCCGCTGGATCTCACGAGTGTCGACGGCAAGGCCTATAGCTCCTACCGGAGCCAGCTTAAGAAGATGTGGACCGACTGCACCGGCGAGTGCTGGTTTGCCAGCATGGGTGTAAAAGACAGCATGTGGCTGGAGCCCTTGGTCCTATCCCAAGCCACCGGTTTCAACATCGGCCCCGATGAGGCCATGCTCATCGGCGAGCGCGTGGTGCAACTGATGCGGCTGTTTGCTGTGGCGCGGGGCTTCAAGAAAGCCAATGACCTGGATGTCGCGCCGCGCCTGCTCGGTCGAGTCGAGGCCGGCCCTGCTAAAGGCCGTTCCGCCGGCGAGCACCTGAGCAGGCTGGTGGACGAATACTACGCCTTGGCGGGATGGGATCTTGAGACCGGAGTGCCCTCGAAAGAACGGCTGGCCAAGGTCGGCCTGGCGGATTACACCGTCGGCCGTTAGCTCCGCTGCGTTGTGAGGGGAAGCGCCGACCAGCGGCGCGCCCCTGAACGGCGTTCGCGAGGCCACCCAGCGCCAGGGGGGCCAAGCCCGCGCGTGGCGAGGTTCAAAAACTCCGCCCGCGACAGCGTCACGATCGGCTTTTATCGCGTCAGCGGCCAGTTATCCCGGAGTTCCGCGATTGCGCTAAACTCCCGCCATTCTGCCGGGGAAGTAGCGTTATGGCCACGCCATCGGTCGCAAGGCTTGGGCACGTCGGGCTTCACGTGGAAGACCTCGGGAAGGAAAAGGCCTTCTACCGCGACATCATCGGCCTGACCGTGACCGACGAGGACCCGGAGATGGGGATGGTCTTCATGAGCGCACGCCCCGAGGAGGAGCATCACGAACTGCTGCTCTGCCGCGGGCGCAACGTCGGCGCCGAGGCGCGGGGCGTGCAGCAGGTCTCGTTTCGATGTGACTCGCTCGAAGACGTGCTCGGGTTTTACCGCCGCTTCAAGGAGCAGGGCGTGAGGTTCGACGTGATTCTCTCACACGGCAATGCGATCGGCGTGTACGTTTACGATCCGGAGGGCAATCGCTGCGAAACCTACTGGAACACCGGGCTCAAAGCGAAGCAGCCCTACGGGCAGGTGCTCGACTTGGAAAAGCCGGCCGCCGAGTTAATGAAGGAGGTCGAGGAATCGGTCCGCATATACGGCAAGACGGGATACCTGGACCGCGAGCGCCTGGCGCGCCTGAACATCACGGCGGCGCCGAAAAAGTAGCCGCGCCTCAGTCCTTGGCTTCCGCGTTGTACGTTCGCACCACTAGTGGACGTTGGCCGAGGTCCACGCTCACCGCGCCGCTGCGGTCGGTTCTGAGCACGCGCGCTCCCGCCGCCAAGTAACGCTTGACGACCGCGGCCGCCGGAAAGCCGAAACGGTTGCGATAACCGAGCGAGAGCACGGCCACCTGCGGCCGCACCGCCGCGATGAACGCGCTGGAGGACGAAGTGCGGCTGCCATGATGCGGCGCCTTGAGGACAGTCGCGGCGAGCATCGCGGCCGGCGTGTGCGCGAGCAGCGCCCGCTCGCCGGCGGCCTCGATATCGCCGGTGAAGAGCACGCTTTGCGCGGGCAAGTTCCGGGAATCCTGGGCGATCCGCAACACCATCGAGAGATTATTGTCTCTGGTTGCGGACTCATCCGGCGCCGGACCGAGGCATCGCACCGAGGCGTCCCCCAGCACCAGCGGGCGCATCGCCGAATCGATCACCCGCAGGGGAATTTTCTCCGCCGCGACCTCGGCCATCAGCGCCGCATACGTCGGTTCGTTTTTGGCCGCGCCGCTGGTCCAGAACTCGCGGGGCGAAAAGTTGCGCGCGATGAACGCCATCCCGCCGAAATGATCGAGGTCGGGATGGCTCACCACGAGGTAGTCGACGCGCAGGATCTTCTCGGCCCAAAGATAGCGCGCGACCACGCGCTCGCCGAAGTCAAAGCCACCCGGCCAGGCGCTGCCCGCGTCGATCACCATCACCCGCCCGCCCGCAAAGCGCACCACCGCGGCGTCGCCCTCGCCCACCGAGAGGAAAGTGACGCGGAGATCGGGATCGAACCAGCGGCTATCCGCCCACCATCCCGCGTCCGCGGCCAGCATCACGGCCAGAATTGCGAAGCACGCGAGGCGCCAGCGGACTGCGGATCGCGTGGAGGATTGCGCCAGCACGCTTATCGTGGGGCGTTCGATTGGCTTCGTCAGCCACAGGAGCAGGAATCCGTAGGCGATCGCGATTTCGAGCGCGGTCGGAGTAAAAACTCTGAAATAGGCCGCCGGCCAGCGCGCGAACCATCCGGCCAGCCACGTTCCCGCCCCAAGCGACCAGCCGGCGGCCACCAGCAGCGGCGCGCCGAGGGCCGGCGCGGCCAGGCCCAGCGCGCACGCCGCCAATCCGCAAACCACTCCGCCGATCGCCATGATCGGCACCACCACCGAGTTAGCGATCACGCCAACCGCCGAGAACTGGTTGAAGTGATAGGCGGTCAGCGGCGCGACGCCCATCAGCGCCCAGAACGAGACCGCGGCGTAGCCCGCGATCGCGGCGCCGCCGCGCACAATCAACGCCGGCGCATACTCCTTGCTGTCATGCATTCCGATCCGCCGCCGCCACCACGCCGCAAACCGGCGCATTCCGAGCGCAATCGCGAGCACCGAAACGAACGAGAGCTGGAAACCGATATCGGCGGTCGAGCCCGGCAGCGTGAGGCAAATCACGATCGCCGCCAGCGCCAGGCTCGCCAGCAGCGCGCGCGCGCGGTCGGCGATCACCGCCAGCGCGTAAGCCAGCACCATCACCAGCGCCCGCTCGGTTGAGACGTGCGGCAGCGCGATCGCGGCGTAGGCGCTCGCGGCCAGTGCCGCGCCCAGCGCCGCCGCCTTGTTGGCGTAGCCGCGCGCCGCCAGCCCCGGGAAGAACATCATCAACAGCCGCACCAGGCTGAACGCCACAGCCGCGACGAATCCCAGATGGAGCCCGGAGATGACCAGCATGTGCGCGAGACCGGTCAGCGCGAAACGCTCGCGCAGCGCGCGGCCGATGCCGCCGCGATCGCCAATCACCAGCGCGCGCATCTCCGCGCGCTCCTGGCCGGCGAGGTTGGCGTCGATAAAGCTGCCGATTCGCGCGCGCAGCGCGGCGATCTGTGAAGCCGGAAACTCGCGGCGGTAGCCGATTATCGCAAGCTGCGCGCCGCGGCGCGCCTTCAGCACCATGGTCGCGGCGATGCCTTGGCGCGCCAGGTAGCCCACGTAATCGAACTCGCCGGGATCGCCAAAGTTGCGCGCGAAACGCAGCGCGCCGGCCGCGCGCACCTCGTCGCCGACACGCACGCGCACGTTCGCACCCACGACGGTCAGGCGAATCGTGCCGCTGGTAGGCCGCATTGCCACGCCGGCCGCGCCCGCGCGTTCGAGGTCAACGAACACGTACGCGCGATCCGGGTATTGTTGTGTGGCGCGGCTGATTCGCCCCTCGATCGTGAGCGCGGCGCCCTCGGAAAAATTACGGATGCTGCGCGGGGAGAAGCGCGGCGCGACCGCATCGCGGGCCGACACCGATGCGGCCGCGGCAATCGCCACCAATGCAACCGCGGTCGCCGCGGGTGCCGCGCGCCGCATGAACAGCCCGGCGGCGATAGCCGCAAACGCGGCGGCGAGCCATAGCGGCACGGTGCCGAGGCTGACGCCAAGCGCGTCGCCGGCAAGGATCGCTATCGCCACGAGGTAGATCGGTGCGATTTCGAGCAGAAAACTGGGCGGCAAGCGCACATACGCCGCACACGCGCGCCAAGAAGCAGGCGTGGCGGACGGCAGCGCGCCGGCGAGCGGAGCGGATGGGGCGGGCCCCACGGCCATAATCGGCGAGTTGCTACCGGCCGCCATCGCGCGCCCGCCGGGTTGTTTCAGAGCGCGATACCCCGAATCGTTCCACGTACCATTGTGATGCGATAATGGAGTTGATGCGCTCAAGAGCAGGGCAATTCGCACCAATTGAAACTCTTTCGCGGCTATTTTTGACCGCCGCAATTATCGCCGGCGCGTTGAGTCATACTCCCGCAGGCTAATCGGAGTCGCCCGCCGCATCGATGTTCGCGGTTGGGGCGGACGCGAGCGTGAGGTCCATCTGCGCACTGGCGGTGGTGGTGCCGACGGCGGCGAGCGCTGCGGCTTCCGCCGCCGCCTCCGCGCGCTCCTGCTCTTCGAGCAGCGCGCCCATCGTGTCGAGATAGCGCCGCACCTCGGCCGCCAGCTCGCGGTTCATCCCCTTGACCACCCCGATCTCCTCGGCGCTCGCCGAGCGAATCCTCTTGAGACTCCCGAAATGGCGCAGCAGCGCGCGCCGGCGTACCGGCCCTATGCCCTCGATATCGTCGAGCACCGAGCGCAGCCGCGCGCGCCGGCGCAACTCGCGGTTGTAAGTGATGGCAAAGCGATGGGCCTCGTCGCGGATGCGCACCAGCAGGAACAGCGCGGTCGAGTTCTTCGGCAGCACGATCGGGTCCTTGCGGTGGGGCAGGAACACCCGCTCCTCGGACTTGACCACCGCGCGTTCGCGCGGGTCGTTGAGCACGTGCCGCTTGGCCAGCGAGACCACGTCGATCTGATCGAGCAGCTTGAACTCCCGCAATACTTCAAGTGCTACATTAAGTTGCCCCTTGCCGCCGTCGATGACCCACAGGTCGGGATATTCGTTTTCCGCCGCCGCGCGCTTCAGCCGCCGGCTGAGCACCTCGTACATGCTGGCGAAGTCGTCCTGGCCCTCGACGGTGCGGATGCGGTAGCGGCGGTAGAGCTCCTTGCGCGGCTCGCCCTCGTCGAAGGTCGCCTGCGACCCGACCACCATCGAACCCTGCAGGTTGGAGATGTCGTAGCATTCGATGCGCTTGGGAGTGTTGCGCAGATGGAGCCGCGTGCGCAGTTCCTCGAGCATTCGCTCGCGCGTGTTCTCGTTGTCGCGGCGCGCGGCAAAGCTCTGCCGCGCGTTGTCCATCGCCAGCTCGAGCAGCCGCAGCTTCTCGCCGCGCTGCGGCACCAGGAACTCGGCTTTCTTTCCGCGCCGTTCGGTGAGCAGCTCGGCCCGCACCTCCGCATCCTCCAGCTTAACCGGCACGATCACTTCGTCCGGAATGTTGCGCACGCCTGAATAGAACTGCGTCAGGAGGTCGGCCAGGATGTCCTCGTCGGCGAATTCGAGGTCGTGGAAACTCCATCCCCGCGTGCTGGTGAGCTTGCCGCCGCGCACCATCAGGACGATCGCCTCGATAAAGCCGCCCTCGCGATACAAGCCGAAGACGTCCTGGTCGATGCCCCAGTGATGGAGCACGGTCTGGCGCTCGACCGTCTTTTCGATCGCGCGCACCTGGTCGCGCAGCCGCGCCGCCTCCTCGAACTCCAGCCGCTCGGCATGGCCGCGCATCCGCCCGCGCAACTCCTTGAGCACCTCGAGGTTGCGCCCCTCAAGCAGCATCTGCGCCGCGCGCAGATGGACCTCATACTCGGCGCAATCGACCGGCAGACAGCACGGCCCGAGGCAGCGCTTGATCTGGTACTCGAGGCACGGGCGGGAGCGATTGCGAAACACCGCGTCCGAGCAGGTGCGCAGCGGGAAGACCTTGCGAATGACGTCGATGGTTTCGCGCAGCCCGTCGGCCGAACCGAACGGGCCGAAGTACTTGCCGCCGTCGCGCACGATTTTGCGCGTGACCATGATCCGCGGCCACGGATGGCTGGTCATCTTGGCGCTCAGGTACGACTTGTCGTCCTTGAGCCGGATGTTGTAGCGCGGCCGGTATTGCTTGATCAGGTTGTTTTCGAGGATCAGCGCCTCTTTCTCGCTGCGCGCGACCAGCACGTCAAAGTCGCGCACGCGCTTCATCAGGAAACGCACCTGGAAGCGGGTGTCCCCGCTCTCGCGGAAATAGGCGCGCACGCGCGGGCGCAGCGACTTGGCCTTGCCGACGTAGAGTACTTTACTGGCGCGGTCGCGCAGCAGATAGACGCCGGGCTCGGCGGGAACCGCGTCGAGCTTGCGCTCGAGCATGGCGTCGCCGCCGGCCGCGGTCGGCGCGGCCGATGACTCGGCGATGGCGGGCGCGGCGTCCGCCATCGCCCCCGCCGTGGGCGGCGCCGCGCAAGGCGCGGCGCCGCCCGGGTAACTCACCAGCGAATTCCAGCGCCGACGCTGGGCGGGCAACGGCAGGTTGCCCTGCGCGTCGGCGTCGGCGCCGCCGGTGGAGCTGTCGTGGGCAGCGCCGGACGCGCCTGAAGGCGCGTCCGGCGCTGCCATGCGCGATGCGCAAGCTTCGCCGGCCGCTGCGTCGCCCGCGATGCCTGGAGCGTCGGAGCGCGCGGTCTCGGGCCTCACCTGCAGGCCCTCCGCCGCGCGCACCATCGCGGCGGCCGAACGCCGATCGCCTGTCCGCGGCTTCGACATAGCGCGGCGATTATACCATCATGGCGGCGCCGGCCTTACCGGGATTGGCTCCGGCGGATCGGCAGGCCGCCAACCAGGAGGATTTTTCACGATGGGCAGGCTGAACGGCAAGGTTGCGGTGATAACCGGCGCGGCCAGCGGGGTGGGCCGGGCGACGGCGGTGCGTTTTGCGGGCGAAGGCGCGGCGGTCGTGATCGCCGACCTCAACGAGGACGGTGGCGCGGCGGCGGTGCGCGAGTGCAAGGAGAACGGCGGCCGCGCGGTCTTCCAGAAGACCGACGTCACCAGCGAGCCCGGGGTCAAGGCGATGGTCGAGCGCGCGGTCAAGGAATTCGGGCGCCTTGATATCACCTACAACAACGCCGGACTGCCCGGTGCGCTGGGCTCGATCGAGCAGACCAGCATCGAGGACTGGGACCGCACCTTCGCGGTATTGACGCGCGGCGTGTTTTTGGGAATCAAGCATTCGGTGACCGAGATGCGGAAAGCCGGCGGCGGATCGATCATCTCGACCGCATCCATCGCGGGCTTGGCGGGCGGCTACGGCCCGCACGCCTACAGCGCGGCCAAGGCGGGCGTGGTCAATCTGACGCGCTCGGTCGCACTCGAGGTCGCCAAGGACAAGATCCGCGTCAACTGCATCTGTCCGGGCGGCATCAACACGCCGATTTTCAACTTCCTCACCTCCGACCGCGAGACGATGGGCAAGCTGCTCGGCCCGGTGCATCCTCTGCGCCGCGCGGGCCTGCCCGAGGACATCGCCAACATGGCGCTGTTCCTGGCCAGCGACGAGGCGGAATGGATAACCGGGGTTGCGATGGTGGTCGACGGCGGGCTGATGGCCGGGCGCGACATCTTCAGCGATCCGCAGTTCGGCGGCGGGATGTACTCGGCCAACGTGTACGTCGGCCCGTCATTTGAGATTAAGCGTTAACCGCGCGGACATGGTGATCGCTCCGACTGGTCTCGCACTTGGTTCCGCACTCTCCCGCTCCCGCCCGTGATGCCCTCTCCCGCGCAGAAGAGGCTATCGATAAATGCGGGGGAAAAGATCCATCGCTTCGCAGAGATCCTGCGCTGACGCTCAGGATGACAAAAAGGCCGCCTTTTTGTTGTCATCCTGAACGAGGGTTGCCGACGTGAAGGATCAACGCGGAGCGATTTTGGTGTTTATCGACTCCGCGCATAACTTCGATAAATAAACAAATCGGCGCGCGTCATTCCGGCCTCGCCCGGACGGGAGACGCCGACGGCCGTTGCGGCCGTCGGGTGAGGGTCAACTCCGGTGCGCTCGCTTCGAGCGCACCGCTGGAATTCTGAAGCGGGAAACTCGGCAACCCGGCTCTTTTATCGAACCGGGGTGGGTGACGCCATAAACGCTTGCGCCCGCAAGCCCGGGAAAGGCATCTCGGGAGGGCTTGAAGGTGCGCGCGATTATTTGGGCGGGTCGGGAATCAACTTCAGCCGGCTCTGGCGCGACGACGATGATGCGGCGCCGTTTGCGCGAGCCGCGCGGCCCTTGCCTCGTCCGCGCGGCGGCAGCGTCGGCTTTTCGCTCACGTCCTTGGCCTGATGGGACTCAGCAGAGACCTTGCGACGCTCGCCACGTCCGCGCGCCGCGTCGCCCGCGTGCTGATGGGCCGAGCCAGGCGGCTGCGCCTGCGGCGCGGCCTCGCGTTTCCGATCTAGTCCGAAGACCTGGCGCTCGAGGCGCTTGATGCGGTCGCGCAGTTCGGCGGCGCGCTCGTACTCGAGCTTCTCCGCCGCCTCCATCATCTCGCGCCGCAGCTCCGTGATGCGGTCGGGCAGTTCGTGCGCCGGGATCACTTCCTTCTCCGCCGGCGCGTCGCCGGCCTCCGGCACCACGGCCCATTCGGGCGAGTACATCTCGACCAGCGAAGCGTCGATCGCCTTGATGATCGACTGCGGCGTAATCCCGTGCGCCTCGTTGTAGGCGACCTGCTTGGCGCGGCGGCGGTCGGTCTCGCCGATCGCGGCGCGCATCGAGGCGGTCATCGTGTCGGCGTACATGATGACCTTGCCCTCGACGTGGCGCGCGGCGCGCCCAATGGTCTGGATGAGCGAGCGCGCCGAGCGCAAGTAGCCCTCTTTGTCGGCGTCGAGGATCGCGACCAGCGAGACCTCGGGCAGATCGAGTCCCTCGCGCAGCAGGTTGATGCCGACCAGGACGTCGAACTCGCCCTTGCGCAGGCTGCGGATGATCTCGACGCGCTCGATAGTCTCGATGTCGGAGTGCAGGTAGCGCACGCGCACCCCGAGGTCGTGGTAGTAGTCGGTCAGGTCCTCGGCCATCTTCTTGGTCAGGCAGGTGACCAGCACGCGCGCGCCGGCCACGACACGCTGGTGGATCTCTCCGAGCAGGTCGTCGACCTGGGTGCCGGCCTTGCGCACCTCGATCGCGGGATCGATAAGGCCGGTGGGACGGATGAGCTGCTCGACCACCAGCCCGCCCGAGCTTTTAAGCTCGTAGTCGCCCGGCGTCGCCGAGACATAAACCACCTGGCGCGCCAGCCCTTCCCATTCCTCGAAATTGAGCGGACGGTTGTCGAGCGCCGAGGGCAGGCGGAAGCCGAACTCGACCAGGGTCTGTTTGCGCGAGCGGTCGCCGCGGTACATCCCGCCGAGCTGCGGGACGGTGACGTGGCTCTCGTCGACGAACAGCAGGAAGTCGCGCGGAAAGTAGTCGAGCAGCGTCGGCGGCGCCTGGCCCGGCGCGCGGCCGGTGAGATGGCGCGAGTAGTTCTCGATGCCGGGGCAGAAGCCCATCTCGGCCAGCAGTTCGAGGTCGTACATCGTGCGCTGCTCCAGGCGCTGCGCCTCGAGCAGGCGATTCTCGCCGCGGAAGAACTCCAGCCGCTCCTTGAGCTCGGTGCGGATGTTGCGCACCGCTTCCTCCATCCGGTCCTCGGTGGTCACGTAGTGCGAGGCCGGGTAGATGCATACGCTCCGGAGCTTGCGGATCACCTTGCCGCGCAGCGGATCGATCTCGTATAGCGCCTCGACCTGATCGCCGAAAAACTCGACCCGCACCGCGCGGCTTTCCTCGTAGGCCGGGAAGACCTCGACGATGTCGCCGCGCACGCGGAAGGCGCCGCGATGGAAGTCGTAGTCGTTGCGCTGGTACTGGATGTCGACCAGCTTGCGCAGCACGCGGTCGCGCTCGATGATCTGGCCCTCCTCGAGAAACACCAGCATCTCGAAATAGACCTCAGGCTCGCCCAGGCCGTAGATGCACGACACCGAGGCCACAATGAGGACGTCGTTGCGCTCGAGCAGGGCCTTGGTGGCCGAGTGGCGCAGCTTGTCGATCTCGTCGTTGATGCTGGCGTCCTTCTCGACGTAGGTGTCGGTCGAAGGCACGTAGGCCTCGGGCTGGTAGTAGTCGTAGTAGGAGACGAAGTAGCGGACCGCGTTGTCCGGAAACAGGCTCTTGAACTCGTTGTAGAGCTGGGCGGCGAGCGTCTTGTTGGGCGCAATCACCAGCGTGGGCTTGTTCACATTGGCCACCACGTTGGCCATCGTGAAGGTCTTGCCCGAGCCGGTGACGCCGAGCAGCACCTGCTGGCGCACGCCGTCGAGAACGTTGCGGGTCAACGCCGCGATCGCGGCGGGCTGATCGCCCTCCGGCCGATAGCTGGAAACCAGCCGGAAGATTCCTTCTTTACCGCGCGCCAGCGAGAGCACGCCGCCGAGTCTAGCAGGCTCGGCCCGCGGCCTGCGACCCGCGGACGTATCCACAGCGAAGACGGAGCGCCGGCGCCGGAGCCCAGCATGGCGATCATGACAAGCATCACTGCGCCAACGATTACGGCTTCAACTCAGCTCGCGATCGCCGTGAACCGTTAGTTGGTCCAAACAGTTAGTCAGTCAAAATGAGCAACCGGCCGGTGTTGCGACGATCCGGCCGGGCCTTTGTGCGCTGCTAACGTCCTCATGCACGCTATCTATCCAACACCCGGCGGCTACCGTGCGCAGCCACGGAATAACACCGCCTAATCACACTTTGCTGGAGTCAATCAGCGCCGGTGAACCCCGGTATCGCCGGTGGCGGCGTTGCGAAAGCTTGCCGCACCTGGCGATTGACGATGCTTCAAATTATTGCAATACACCGCAAAAATTCCATATAGTTCTACCGGCGTAGTAATTAGGGTCGTCAACAATTCCTGGTTGGCGCTCACCAAACGGCACCCTTAGGTGCGGGGGATTAGTGCGCAGCGGTTGTTGCCGTGCTCGGCTGATTCGCCGAGTGAGGCACGCCTAGTCGACTGCATCGCGCCTGGGAGCCCGGGGCTGTAAAGGAAGGGTTATGATAGGACGAAGAAGAGGCAAGGGGTTCTGGATCCTGTGGGCAGCGGCGGCGATTACGTTTGCCGGCTGCGGTATGACGCAGGAACAGAGGGATTGCATCATTTATGGTGCCGTGGCGGGAGCCGCAGCCGGCGGTGGTATCGGAGGCGGTGTCTTCGCAGCCGATAACAGCGACAACTGGGTCGCCATTCCGGCCGGCATCGTCGGTGGTGCAATCATCGGCGGATTAGTCGGGCACTTTATGTGTCCGACGCCACCTCCGCCGCCACCGCCGCCGCCACCGCCGCCGCCTCCGCCGCCACCACCGCCGCCGCCGGCTCCGGAGAAGCTAATCCTGCGCGGCGTGCACTTTGACTTTGACAAGTCCAATATCCGTCCGCAGGATGCGGCTGTACTCGATGAAGCCGCGAGCATCCTGAAGGAGCACGGGAACGTCTCGGTCAACGTCAACGGCTACTGCGACGCGATCGGCTCAGTCGGGTACAACCTGAAGCTCTCC
>JAKAVN010000103.1 GCA_021827495.1 Deltaproteobacteria bacterium
GACGATTGCGGCGAAGGGTAAGCATTACTACGATCATGAAAGTGGGTCTTGGATTAATGTTGTTAGGGGTCAAAAATCCTTTTTCCGCAACCTGTTAAACGAACCATTGGGACAGGACACTAGGAGCGTTCTTCATCGCGCGCAGGCTGCTGGAGATCATCAAGCGGAGGGTGGGAATAAACTTCGACGAGCGGAGGGCGTATGTGGCAGCAATTGCAGCCTTGCTTCACGACGTTGGCCATGGGTTGCTCAGCCACGTTTTTGAAGGCGTTCAGAGGGTTCTCCGCAAGCCTCGAAGCCACGAGGATTGGACCCGTGAAATCATCCAGGGCGACACCGAGATTCACAAGTTGCTTGACGAGCACGACAGCGATCTTGCCTCCGATGTTGCGCGCGTAATTGGGAGGAAAGATCCGGCCGATATTTTCGATGGCGTAGTGTCGAGTCAGTTTGATGCCGACCGATTAGACTACCTCCAACGCGACAGATATATGGCCGGCACTCATACCGGTGGGTTCGATTTTTCCTGGTTGTTAGATTGCTTAGAGGTCGGACAAATCAACATAGGCCTCGAAGACGAGTACGTAGAAGTTGATGGCCTGTACCTCAATCACAAAGGCTTGGCGCCAGCCGAAGGCTATGTTCTGGCGCGCTTTCACTTGTATTCTCAGGTGTATCTCCATAAGACAACGCGCTCTGCTGAGCGGATGCTCGCGGCTCTGCTATACAGGGTGGCGGACCTCTTTAAAAACGAGCTCCACGATAGCACAGGCCTTCGCGATCACCAGCCGATCTCTCAATTTTTCCAGCAAGAGAAGCCGAACCTACAGTCGTACTTGGCACCGGACGATCCGGCCATCTGGTCAGCGTTGGTACATCTGTCGGAAGCAAAGGATGAGCTTGTCCGCACTTTCGCTCTCGGCCTCTTGTATCGCCGACTATACAAATGCCTCGATATTGGTGAAATCGCAAAACAGCACGGTAGCGACGCTGTCGCCCACTTCAAAAGGCGCTTGCAGGAAGAATTTGGTGCGCGCATCGGCGATAACATGTTGAAGGACGAGGCGACACTGACGGCCTACGGCGTACATCAGTACGAGGATCCGAGCGCTTTTCAAAAGGTCCTGATTGGGCGCCCCGACGCGAGTGGCAAGAGTGATGATCTAGCCGAGCGATCCGAGATTGTTAAGTCTATCAGGCCGCAAAGAATATTCCGTGTTTACTGCAGTGATGGCGCCGAGCTCCAAGAAGTGGAGCAGCTATGGAAGGAGGTGATCAAATGAATGAACTAGACGAATTGTTGGTGCAAGTAGTTGCGCTGGCAGGAGGAACGGTGGTGGGTAAGACTCGCCTTCAGAAGATGATGTATCTACTAGACCAATGCGGCCTAAACAGCGGATGTCGATATAACTATCATCATTGTGGGCCGTTCTCAGCGCAGATTGCTGAAGCGGCCGAAGACGCCTGTGAGCTCAACCTTCTTCGGTATGAAGAGAAACCCGGCTTTCATGCCGTTCCCTATGGCGTTTACCAGCTCGCCAAAAAAAATAGAGCTACCAAACGAGATAGGTAGCCTCCCGCGAGGTGATGTCGAGGGAAAACTTGAAATAATGCGAAAGTATACGGCCATAGACCTTGAACTTGCGGCGACGCTCAAATATCCGCGCGACGCGGAGGTGGAAAATCCCATCGAATCGGTTAAGGCTCTTAAGCCGGCTAAGTTCAGCGAGGAACGGCTGCGAAAAGCACAAGCGCTTCTCAGAGATATGGGACTTGATGTGCGGCCCAAATCTGAGCAACGCCCCGCTTGACTGTGCTTCGCGGTGACGCCTACAATCAGCGTGATGTCGCCGTGTGTGACCCTGCTGCCGGGACTGCCGCTTAGCCTGGGCCTTATTGAGGCCCTCGCCGGGAGCGTCGTGGAGCAGGCTTAAGGAAAGCGACTTTAAACCTGAACCAAACGCCCCGGGCGGAGGGCCAAAAGGCCGCCCGGGGCGTTTTCTTTTTTTTGCCCGCCGCGCGGCCTTGCGGCCTGTCCAGCACGGAACGCACGGAGGAGAGAGGCGCCGATGGCCAAGACCATAACCGACATCAGGGACATCCTGCCCGATCCCGAGTACGTCCGCATCTTCGACACCACGCTGCGCGATGGCGAGCAATCGCCGGGCTGCACGATGAACGTCGAGGAAAAGCTCGCGATCGCGCGCCAGCTCGAGCGCCTCGGCGTCGATATCATCGAGGGCGGCTTCGCAGCCTCCTCGCCGGGCGACTTCGAGTCGGTCCATCGAATCGCCGAGGCCGTCACGCGGCCGACCGTGGTCAGCCTGTCACGCACCCGCGAGGAAGACGTTGACGCGGCGCTGCGCGCAGTCGACAGGGCTGCGAACCCCGGCATCCATATCTTCATCGCGACCTCCGACATCCACCTCAAGTACAAGCTCAACATGACGCGCGAGGACGTGCTGAGCGCGTCGACCTGGGCGGTCGCGCGGGCCAAGCAGCACCTGGACTATATCGAGTTCTCCTGCGAGGACGCCTCGCGCTCGGATTGGGACTTCATGGCCAAGATTTGCGCCGAGGTGATCCGGGCCGGCGCTCGCATCGTCAACCTGCCCGACACCACCGGCCATGCGATCCCCGAGGAGTTCGGCGAGATGTTCAGCTACATGCGGCGTAACGTCGAGGGCGCCGACCGCGTGATCTGGAGCGCGCATTGCCATAACGACCTCGGCCTTGCGGTCGCCAATTCGCTGGCCGCGATCAAAAACGGCGCGCGCCAGGTCGAATGCACCGTCAACGGCATCGGCGAGCGCGCCGGCAACACCTCGATGGAAGAGGTCGTGATGGCGCTGCGCACGCGCAAGGACCTGATGGCGGTGCGCACTGGGATCGACACGCGCCAGATTTACCCGGCCTCGCGCCTGCTCTCGCAGATCATCGGGCAGCCGGTGCCACCCAACAAGCCCATCGTCGGCGACAACGCGTTTGCCCACGAGGCCGGTATCCATCAGGACGGCGTGCTCAAGTACAAGCTGACCTACGAAATCATGAAGCCCGAGGACGTCGGGATTCCCTCCAACAAGCTGGTGCTGGGCAAGCATTCGGGCCGCCACGCCTTCGTCAATCGGCTTGAAGAGCTGGGGGTCGACGCGGCGGCGGTCGATCTCAACAAGGCCTTCGCCGCGTTCAAGGTGTTGTGCGACAAGAAAAAAATCGTCTACGACGACGACATCCTGGCCCTGGTCAACGAGGAAGCGCGCCGCACCGCCGACCATTTCGAGCTGGTCGACGTGCGCGTTACCTCGTCGGTCCGCATCACGCCGCACGCCGAGGTCACGATGCGCATGGGCGGCGGCGAGGAGCGCGTCGCCGAGGCCTCGGGCGACGGGATGGTCGACGCGTGCTACAAGGCGATCTACAAGCTGGTCGGCGTGCAACCGGCGCTCGAGCGCTACTCGGTCAAAGCCATCACCGGCGGCACCGACGCTCTGGGCGAAGTGAGCTGCCTGGTGCGCGCCGACGGCATGACGGTCGCGGGACAGGGGGCGCATAGCGATATCGTGATGGCGAGCGCGCTCGCGCTGGTCAACGCGCTCAACCGTCTCCACGGCCGCGCAGCGGCGGCGGCGCGCCGCCCCGCCGAGGGACCATAGGGCCGACATTTCGGCAAGTACGGATCCTTGGGGCTTGCCGCGGCAGTCGCGTTGGGCTAAGTGCTTATGGCATCGAGTGGCGCGCTTGATGCTTCGCTTGGCGCAGGGTATCGAACACGGAAAGATAGCGTCCGCCACACGACTATTCTGAATTTGTTCTATTCGGCCACGACCGCGCGACGCTTGAAGCGAATCTGCCCGAAACCTATCGGCCTCTACACGGTCCGCACTTCCGCGGCCGGGACTCCGCAAGCTTAGATGGCGTACAAGATTCTGGTTCTCAAAGGTGACGGCATCGGCCCCGAGGTCGTCGGCGAGGCTCTGCAGGTGCTCAAGGTCGTGGCGCGCAATGCCGCGCTCGACCTCGAGTTCAAGGAGGCGCCGGTCGGCGGCCACGCGCTCGACCAGTTTGGCACGCCGCTGCCCGACGACGTGCTCAAGCAGGCGCGCGCCAGCGACGCGATTCTGCTGGGCGCGGTGGGCGGGCCCAAGTGGGACAATCCGAAGGCCGACAAGCGTCCCGAGCAGGCGCTGCTCACGCTGCGCAAGGAGCTGGGGCTGTTCGCCAACGTGCGGCCGGTCAAGGCGGTCAAGGAGTTGATCAGCGCCTCGCCGCTGCGTCCGGAGATTGTCAACGGCGTTGACCTGGTGATCATCCGCGAGCTCACCGGCGGCATCTATTACGGCAAGCCCTCCGAGCGGCGCAACCACGGCGGCCTGCGGGCCGCGGTCGACACCTGCGCATACTCCGAGGAAGAGATCATCCGCGTGCTGCGCTACGGTTTCGAGCTCGCGCGCAACCGCCGCAAGCACCTGACCTCGGTCGACAAGGCCAACATCCTCGCCACCTCGCGGCTGTGGCGCGAGATCGCCGGCGAGCTGGCCGCCGAATACAAGGACGTCGCGTTCGACAACCAACTCGTTGACTCGATGGCGATGCATCTCATTCGCCGCCCGCGCGACTTCGACGTGATCGTCACCGAAAACATGTTCGGCGATATCCTGACCGATGAGGCCTCGGTGCTGGCGGGCTCGATGGGGCTTTTGCCGTCGGCCTCGCTCGGCGATGAGCTCAACGGCGCCGGATGCCGGGTCGGGCTGTTCGAGCCGATTCACGGCAGCGCCCCGGATATCGCCGGCCGCGATGAGGCCAATCCGCTCGCCGCCATCCTGTCCGCCGCGATGCTGCTCGAGCACTCGCTCGGGCTGCGGGCCGAGGCCGAGATTATCGAGCAGGCGGTCGAAGCCGTCGTGCGCGAGGGCTACCGCACGCGCGATCTCGGCGCTGGCGCGGGCACCAAGGTGGCCGGCTGCAAAGCGATGGGCCGCCTGGTGCGCGAAAAACTCGAGAGCGCGGAGGCCTGAGATGGCCGCGGCGGCCGGCCGCGAACTCAGAATCGCCGTCGTCGGCGCCACCGGCGCGGTCGGCGAGCAGGTGGTCGAGCTGATCGACGCACGCGCGCTGCCCTGCGCCGAGTTGGCGCTGTTCGCCAGCGAGCGCGGCGCCACGCAGACCATCGAGGCTCGCGGCGAGGCGCTGGCGGTCGCGGAGTTCCACGACCCGGCCGAGCTTTCCCGCTTCGACGTCGCATTCCTCGCGGTCGCGCCGAGCTGGGCGGCCGATATCGTGCGCGCGCGCCCGGGTCCGCTGCTGGTCGATTTGAGCGCGGCCTCGCGCGCGCCTTCCGAGGTCCCGGCCGTTCCCTTCGTCACGCCCGGATTCACACCGCCGGAGCGGATCGCCGAGTTCGCCGCGCGCAACAAGGTCATTGCGATCGTGCATCCCGCCGCCCACGTGCTCGCCACGATCATCAACGCGGCCGGCGCGCAGAGCGCAGTCGTGTGCGCGACGGTGATGCTTGGCGCGAGCAGCGCGGGACGGCACAATGTCGAAGAGGTGGTCGGCGAGGCAAGAGCGCTGCTAAGCGGCATGCACAGCCCGCAGGAAGGCGAGATCCAGCGCGCTTTCAACGCCTATCCCGCGGATTCGCCGGCCGGATTCGCGGCAACTTTGGCCGCCCAGGCCGCCGCCTTGCTCGGCGCCTCGCCGCGGCTCCTGGTCGAGGTCATTCAAATCGCGGTGCTGCACGGCTCGGCGATGACGGTGCTCATCCCCGACCCCGCCGACCCGGCCAATTTGGCCGCGCGCCTGCGCGCCGCGCCCGGGGTGCTGCTGGTCGACGGCGAAGAGGGCAGCGCCGGCGTTATCGACGCGATCGGCCAAGAGGCAATCCTGGCCATGCTCAGCCCGCAACCCGCGGGTGCCGCGATCTGGTGCGCGTTCGACAGCGCGCGCCTGGCCGCGCTTGACGCGGTGTGGGTGGCCGAGAAGTTTGCCGCCGTGGAGACTCCCGGCACGGCGTAGCCGCGTTGCCAAAAAAATGCAGGTTCGGCTCAAGCTCGAGTACGACGGCACCAACTACTCAGGCTGGCAGATGCAACGCGGCCAGGATTCGATCCAGGCCCGGTTGGAAGAGGCGCTCGCGCGAATCTTCAGTGCGCCGGTGCGGGTGCGCGGCGCGGGACGGACCGATGCCGGCGTGCATGCGCGCGGACAGGTCGCCGCGGCGCGCCTGCCGCGGCCGTTCGATCCCGCCCAACTCGCGCGCGCGCTCAATGCGATGCTGCCGGCCGATATCGCCGTGCTCGAAGCGGCGGCGGCCGACGACGGCTTCGATCCACGGCGCGACGCGCGGCTGCGAATCTACGAATACCGCGTGCTCAATCAGCCGCTGCGCTCGGTGTTTGAGCGCAACTCGGCATGGCTGGTGCGCGAGCCGCTGGAGATCGAGGCGATGAACGCGGCGGCGGCGACTTTCGCCGGCGAGCACGACTTCGCGGCTTTCCGCTCGCTGGGGTCCGCTGAGAAAAGCACCGTGCGGCGCGTCGAGGTGAGCCGCTGGCGGCGTGAGGACGAGCGCCATCTGGTTTACCGCGTCGAGGCGAGCGCGTTTCTGCGCCACATGGTGCGCACGATGGTGGCCGCGATGGTCGCCCTGGGATGCGGCAAATCAGCCGGCCGGCCGCCCGCCGGTAGCATCGCCGGGTTGCTCTCAAGCCGCGACCGCGCGCTGGCGCCGGCGCCCGCGCCGGCCGCCGGCCTGTGCCTGGTCGAAGTCCGCTATTAGCCCCGGCGGCCGCGAAGCGCGCGCGGCGCCGCGACGAACCGATCGCGTGACAAAAAAGTGCCTCTGCCCCAGCGGCTCGGCGTGGGGGCTGTTGAAAAACCGCAACGGTTCTTAAGAAAAACGCGGATTTCTGTCCCGCCGCGGCTTGCAAATGACCTGACGCTGGTTCACGCTTTGTCTGCGATAACTCGCACTCGCACAAGGAGGAGGATGATGACGCAGTCGCAGGTCGCGGCGCATCTCGCCGACAAGGTCAAGATTTCCAAGAAAGATGCCAAGGTCGCGCTCGAGGAATTGACCAGCCTCGTGGTGCGCGAACTCAAGAAGGAAGGCTCGCTGCGCCTTGCGGGACTGGGGATTTTCCGCAAGCGCAAGACCAAGGCCCGGATGGGGCGCAACCCGGCCACTGGTGAAGCGATCAAGATTCCGGCGCGCACCCGCCTGCGATTCACACCTGCCAAGGCGCTCAAGGATGCCGTGCTCGGCGCGCGCTAGGCGTGGGCCCGCAAGAGTTTCATGATCGCGGGGCCGAAGCGCCGCTTCGGCCCCGCGATCCATTTCAAGCGCGCGAGCATTGAGGCTTCGTGCGGGTGCCGCTGTCGCGGCCCGCAGCGGCCGGGGTTTCATCCGCCCGGCTTTTTCGGTGTCTCCGATAAACGTTTGCCGCCTTTGCGCGCCAGCCGCACCCGTTCGAGATATTCGCCGAGCCGCCCTTCATAGCCGCGCGCGGAGGGTTCGTAGTAGCGCCGCTCGCCAAGCTCGGCGGGCATGTATTGCTGCTCGTTGATGGCGCCCTCGGAGTCGTGCGGATAGCGGTAGCCCTCGCCGTAGGCGAGCTTGCGCATCAGGCCGGTGGGCGCGTTGCGCAGATGGAGCGGTACGGGCAGCGCGCCGCGCCCGACAGCGTCGGCCCGCGCCTTGAGCATCCCCCGATACGACGCATTGGACTTGGGTGCGCAGGCGAGGTAGGTCACACCCTGTGCGAGCGGAATCGCCGCCTCCGGCATCCCGACGAAATCGACCGCGTCCTTGACCGCGAGCGCGAGTTGCAGCGCGCGCGGATCGGCATTGCCGACATCCTCGGCCGCGAAGATCACCATCCGGCGCGCGATGAACAACGGATCCTCGCCCGCCTCCAGCATCCGGGTCATCCAGTACAGCGCCGCGTCGGGGTCGCTGCCGCGCATGCTCTTGATGAAGGCCGAGATGACGTTGTAGTGCTCCTCGCCGGCGCGGTCGTAGAGCAGCGTCTTCTGTTGCGCCGCCTCGCGCACGTGCTCGGGCGTGATCGCCGCGCGGCCCCCCGCGCGCGCGAGCGCCGCCGCGACCTCCAGGGTGTTGAGCGCGCGCCGCGCATCGCCCGCGCCAAAGCGCACCAGCTCGGCGAGCGCCTCGTCCTCGAGCGTGAGCCCGCTTGCGCCCAGGCCGCGCCCGGTATCGCCCAGCGCCCGGCGTAGGATCGCCGCGATATCCTCGTCGCCGAGCGCGCGCAGCACCAGCACGCGGGTGCGCGACAGCAGCGGCGCGATTACCTCGAAGGAGGGATTCTCGGTGGTCGCGCCGATGAGCGTGAGGAGTCCGCTTTCGACGTGGGGCAGGATCGCGTCCTGCTGCGCGCGGTTCCAGCGATGGATTTCGTCGATGAAAACCACCGTGCGCTGCCCGCCGGCTTCCAGTCCGCGCTGCGCCTCTTCAACCGCCGCGCGCAACTCGGCCACTCCCGCGGCCACGGCCGCAATTGTGCGAAAGTGGGCGCCGGACTGCCGCGCGAGCAAGAGCGCAATCGTGGTCTTGCCGCTGCCTGGTGGGCCCCACAGGATTATCGACGGCAGCGCGCCCGCCTCAAGCATCCGGCTTAGCATCTTGTCGGGGCCGAGCAGATGCTCCTGGCCCACGACCTCGCCGAGGCTCTGCGGGCGCATCCGGTCGGCCAGCGGCTGGGCGGCCGGCGTGCGGGCGCGAAACAACCCTGGCTCTGGGGGGGATTTCCGCCGCGCCATAGCCATGAACCGTAGCACAGCGGCGTCGCCAGCCGCATCCGGCGCCCCAGACCTGGCCGCGTTGGCGGACGCGATGCGGGGCTGTTTGCCAGCGGGGCGCGCGTATTCTAGCCTGATGGCCGGACCGGACAAGGAACGCCGGCACCATGCGATGATCGTCGGAATCGATATCGGCGGATCGACCACTGACGCGGTAACGGTCAACAACGGCGACTACAACGTCGTCGCGATCGAGGCCAATGACCCGGTCGCGGCGGCGGCCGGCGCGCTCGGCAAGCTGGTCGAGGAGTACAATCTTAAACTCGACCAGGTGGCGTGCATCGCGGCCACCGGCGCGGGATCGCGCGCGCTCTCGGCGTCGCTGCTCGGCCGGCCGGTGGTCAAAGTGAGCGAGTTCACCGCGATTGGAATCGGCGGGACCTCGCTATGCGGCAAGCGCGACGCGCTGGTGGTCTCGCTCGGCACCGGCACCGCGATGGTCTCGGTGCACAGCGACAGGATCGAGCACTTCGGCGGCACCGGCTTGGGCGGCGGCACGCTGCGCGGGCTCTCCAAGCACATGCTCGGCGTCTCGACGCTGCAGACGCTGGAGACGCTGGCGGAGCGGGGCGACTTGAGCCGCATCGATCTCACCGTGCGCGACATCGCGGGCGGCCCGCTGGGCGATCTGCCGCCCGGCACCACCGCGGCCAACTTCGGCAAGATCGGCGCCGACCCGACCAACGAGGACAAGGCGCTCGCGATCATGAACATGATCGTCGAGGTAGTGAGCGTGCTGAGCTTCGCGGCCGCGCGCGCCTGTGAGCAGCGCGATATCGTGCTGACCGGCAAGCTGACGCGGATCTTTCGCTTCATGCAGCGGCAGAAGCGGCTGGACGCGATGTTCGCGCGCTTCACGATTCCCGAGCACGCCGACTATGCCACCGCGATCGGCGCGGCCCGCGCCGCCGGCGGCCCGAATCGCTGACCGGCGCCGCCGCCGGCACTCTGCGAGCCAGAGATCCATTCGTCGTCGTGACAACTTGTTGACTCCGCACGGTCCTTGTGTCTGCCCGCGTTTGACGCCCGATCGCCAACGGGAGTAAACAATTATGCCACATAGACGAGATGTCAGCTCGAGTTGATAAGTTATCAGTGCGTTCTTGCGCCGATGATCTGATTGCTCTTGTACACACCAATGGGGGGAACCATGAATAGCGCTCGTTCGTGCCTGATACTCGCGTGTGTCTTATTTTGTCTCGCAACAGAAGCCCGGGCGCAGGTACTCTACAATTACCCCGGAGCTTCCTAGGGTCCGACCGCCGCGCCCACCCCGTCGGCGCCGATGGACCTGGCGGCGGCTGTCTCGAACCCCGATGCCAGCATCCCGCAGAGCGGGGACTATCTCGTCCAGTTCACCAACCAGGGCGAGTATGTCTTTGATAAGACCACCGGGTTAAACACGGCGAGCATCGGTCAATGGGACTTCTGGTGTAACGGCACCAACCTGCCGGGATGCTCGGCCAACGCCGCAAGCCATCCGTTCGACACCCAAATCTCATACAATGCGTACAACGGCAACTGGATCGTAGCTGCACTATCCTATGACGGGATCACCAAGGGCGCTTACCTTTACGTGGGCGCCTCGAAAACCGCCGATCCCAGCGGCCTTTTTAATCTGTACGCGTTGTCTCCATGCACGATGTATTCGAACCCATCCGGCGGCAGCGGCTATCCGTACGATCTTGGCGACAACCCGATTATGGGTATAAGCCACGCATACAATGGCACAAAAGGCCGGGTTGTGGTCGACCTTCCCTGCTGGAGCACCGACACCCAAGGCACCCTTCAAAACTATCAGGCGGATGAGATCTTCGACATCGACATATCAGTGTTGGAGGTCGGCGGCTCGCTTGGAGGGGGGACGTCGTGTGGCGGATCGAGCTGTAGAACCTTTTCGAATGCACCCGGTGCACCCGGAAACACACTGCAACCGTTCCTGCGTCCGGCGAACAACTATGGAACATACAACGAGATCATTCTGAACTCGGTGGCGCTGAACGCCAGCGGCCAGCCCGAACTCTACCTATATAAGATCACGCCCGGAACGAGCGTCACAAACGACCTGTTCGGCCAGTTCGACCCAAGGAATCCGTCAAGCCCGGCGCCGTTCGTTGCGCCCACAACCGTGTACTCCCAGCCTGGGGCCTCGCAGGCTCTGGCACCGCAGCCCGGATGCTCCGTGTCGTCCAACTGTGCGATCCGCACCGATACCCTCCACGCCGACAATTCGGCCATCCAGACCAACGCTAACGGCCGTGACATCTTCACGACATCATTTTCCGCGCTCGCTCCCGACCAGACTGATTCCTACTATTTCGCTTTCGTGCTCAACCAACATAACGGCACATTCAAATTTGTCTCACCCCCAGTGACGACTAATGGCATCATCGGATTTACAGGCGCGACGCTGGATCCGGATCAAGAAGTTGCGGTCAACTATACGACGTTTACCAGTTCCGGATCGAGCACGGCCGTAGACCTGATCAACGCGAATCCGATCTCTTCAACCAGCGTCGTTTCCACCAACCCCTCGGTCGCGAGCAGCAGCTCCGCCCTCCCGAGTTATTCGTGCACCGCGAACACGAACCCCCCGGCATGCCGCTGGGGCGACTACACCGCCGAGATCTATGACCCAAGCTGCGACGCAGTGAGCGCCGCGAAGCAGCCGGAATGCGGACTGTTCTGGAGCACCGTGGAATGGACCGACGGAACCAACCTTAACTCGCAGCTCGTGGCCGTGGACGACCCGGTCGAGCCCAACGACACCGGGACTATAACCTTCGTGGGCAGCAACAACGCGGAGACGGAGTGCTCGGCGAGCCCTTGCAGCATAACTTTTGCCGCCCCGGCCGGAACGCAGGCTGGTGATGTGCTGCTGGTAGCAATGAGCGCTACCCAAGCGACCGGCTGGGTGCCATCTCCGCCCTCAGGATGGACCGCGTTGACGTTCCGGAATCAAGGCGGGAATCCAAACTTTGCGTCCGCGGACAGCAGTGGCAACGAGGAGAGCGCCTGGTTGCTCGTCCATGTTTATGGCAGCTCGGATTCTGGCTCCTACACTTTTTCAGAGCAGACGCTGGGGGCCGGGACCGAAATCGGCGGGCTGATCCTGGACTACCGGGGAGTAGACACCACGTCCCTGGATTTTTCCGCCTGGGGCTTCGGCAGCACTGCGGATAGCGCAACAGTAACCGTGGGGCAGAAGGCCGCTCCCGCTTACAACCAGTTGATAGCAGTGTTCAAGACCGCGGCCGACGATGCAAACGGGAGCGAGAACGGCTCAGGCGTGGCGTATTCAACGAACAGTTGGAGTCCCCCGCTGA
>JAKAVN010000104.1 GCA_021827495.1 Deltaproteobacteria bacterium
CTTGGGCGGCTCGACATGTTCGCCGACTCGCTGTCGTTGATCGCCGGTTACGGCATCAAAGCTTGTCTTATCGCCCAGGACTTAAGCCAGATCCACGCCGCCTACGGCCACGACGAGGCGATCACGTCCAACTGTCACACGCGGGTCGCGTTCACGCCCAACCGGATAGAGACGGCGCGGCTGCTGTCGCAGATGGCCGGTGAGGCGACCGTGCGCCACGCGCATCGGACGGTCTCAAGCTCGGGCGCGAGTATCTCGGAGCCGGAAGTCGCGCGGCCCCTGCTCACTCCGGACGAAGCGATGCGGCTCGGCGCGAACGAGGCGTTGATCTTCGCCAGCGGCAGACCGGCAATCCGCGCCAACAAGCTTCGCTATTACGCGCAACCGTTTTTCAAGCGGCGGGCGGAGATCCCGCCACCCACCCGAAGCGAGCGAATCGAACCGGCGCCTGCTCAAACCGTTGCAGAATCCGCGCGCGAGGAGGACGCGCGAGAAACGATCTCTGAACCGCCGCCGGCCTCAGCGTTGCCGAGCCAGCCAGCGAATCCGAAGCCGGAGAGCGGCGAGCAGCTTTCGTTCCTGAAATTCGCCGTGAAGAGAGGGAACCACGCTGGCGTGCCGGGCGAGCACGCGCCGAAGGAGAGATTGCTGTGAGACGACAGATAACCGCCTATCTGAGCGAAGAGGATTTCACCAAGCTTCGCGACGAGGCCGAGGAGCGCGGGATCACGCTCTCGCGTTACATCAAGGAGCGGCTGTTTCACTCTGAGGGAAGTGGCGGCCTGACATTCTCAGACGCGATGCTGGCCGCGGCCGAAAAGCGGATCATCGAAGCGGATCGCGCCGCAGTCTCGCAGAGCATCAAGCCGATCGCACAGCAGATGACGACGCTGCTCGCGATGCTCGATCAGTTCGCGTTGAGCGTGCTGAGCCATTTGCCGGAGATACCCGAGGCGCAGCGCAAGCAGGCGCTCGCCTCCGGCGCCAGACGCCATCGCGGCTGGCGCGCCGAGGTCGAAGAAACCCTCAAGCAGATGACGCCTGCCCCGGCGACCGGCAGAAAGAGCGCCGCGCGCGAGGGGGAATCGGCATGAACTCCGCGCGCGAGCTACAGGACCGGCGGCTCGACGAACTGCTTCGCCGGCAGCTTGGAACACGCATCCTTGCGGCCATCGCCGATCCGAAAGTAACCGAGATCATCATCAATGATGACGGTCGCGTCTGGTTCGAAGCGTATGGGCGCGGCATGCACGAGGCGGGACTGTCTCTCGCGGCGTCGCAAGTCGAAAGCCTGATCGGAACAGTTGCGGCGTCGCTGGGCGCGGTCGCCAACGCGGGCAATCCAATCATCGAGGGCGAGCTTCCGATCGGCGGCATCCGCTTCGAAGGATTGCTCCCGCCGGTCGCGCGCAAGCCGTGCTGCGTGATGCGCAAACCGGCGCAGGTGCTCTACACGCTCGACGATTACGTTCGCGAGGTGATTCTGACGGCGGCCCACGCGGAGGTTCTGCGCAAAGCAATCGACGAGCGTCGGAACATCGTCGTCGCAGGCGGGACCGGCTCCGGGAAGACGACGCTGGCGGGCGCGCTGATCAACGAAATGGTCGCGCGCTCCGATCCGAACGAACGTTACGTGATCATCGAGGACACCCTCGAAATCCAGTGCCGCGCCCGCAATCTGGTTCAGCTTCATACCGCTGATAACGCCGACATGACGCGGCTAGTGCGCACCACGATGCGGCTTCGTCCCGATCGAATCATCATCGGCGAAGTGCGCGGCGGTGAGGCGCTCGCCCTGCTCAAGGCCTGGAATACGGGACATCCGGGCGGAGTAACGACGATCCACGCCAACAGCGCCGCCGCGGCGCTGGTTCGGCTTTCAAGTCTGGTTCAAGAGGCTGGAGTCCCGCCGCAGCCCGAGCTGATCAGCGAAACGATCAACCTGCTCGCCTTCATCGTACGCATGCGCACCGCCCGCAGGGTGACTGAAATAGTCCGCGTCAGCGGTTATGACGCCGCGCGGGGATTCACTTTGACGCCGGAGGAGTAACGCCATGAATCCAGAACTGCAGGTTCTCTATGCCCTTGCGGCGATCGCGCTCAGCGCGCCGCTCGCGCGCGCTGAGCGCGAAGGCAGGATGCGGTTTCTGGACTGGCTCACGGCCGGCAGTGTGGTGGCGATGTTCATCCAAATCACGACGATGATCGCTATCGGGAAATTTTAGGAATCAGAAGCAAGGAGGTCAGCACAATGCAGCGGCTAAAGAAGATCAGGGTTGGGTTGAGGAGATGGACGACGCGGCTCAGCTATGCGTTCGGAATCATCACGATTGCGTGGCCCGCGCAGGCGATGGCGGCGACCGCCGGCGGCGTGCTGCCTTGGGACATGCCGCTGATGACGCTTCAGACCGACCTCCAGGGGCCGGTCGCCCATGCGGTCACGACGGCGGCGATCATCGGCGCGGGCATCATGTGGTCGGTGAGCGAGCACGGCACCGGCGTCCGCAAAATGTCCGCGCTCGCGTTCGGCGGATCCTGCGCGTTGGGCGCGACCCAGCTAATGACCACGCTCTTCCCGATGGGCGGCGCGCTCTTCTAGGCGCCGGAGGATCGGACGATGGCGCAAAGCGAACGGCGGGTGAGCACAATCCATCAGTCGCTGACCCGCCCCATCCTGCTGGCGGGCGCGGAACGTCAGCTTGCAATCGCGAACTGGATCACAGCGGCGGCGCTGATACTGGGCAGCGGACTTCACTGGTACACGATCGCGCTGGGAACTTTCCTGGTAACGGTCGGCCACTGGGCACTGGTGCAGGCCGCGAAATACGATCCGCAACTCAGCCAGGTCTACATCCGACATATCCGCTACCAGCATTACTACCCGGCGGGCGCGGCGATCTCCACGCCGCCGCCGCGCGTTCGTCCGTCAGTGCCGACGCCGAAAGAGATGCGCGCCTGATGGCGAAGGGGAGGACTCATGCTTTTCAAAGAGTTCATCGACCTGAGACGAAAACCCTCGAAGCTGCTCGGACTGCCCGACCAGCTGAACTACGCGATTCCGGTCAACGACCGGTCCATCGCGCTCAAGGACGGCGCATTCCTGTCCGCATTCGAGTGCTCGGGACTCGACCTCAACTCCGCCAGCGCCGAGGAGCTCGACGCCCACCGCGCGCAGGCGAATCGCGCGCTTGCCCGCCTGGACGACGGCTTCATGTACAACGTCGATTTGATCCGCTACCCGAGCGTCGATTATCCAAGGCGGATATTCGCAGACCCGGTCAGCGCGATCCTCGACCGCGAGCGCGAGGTCCAATACTCGGCGGAAGGTAGGCACTTCGAAACGCGATGCGTCCTGACCATCACCTATCGTCCGCCTGGCGATGTCCAAACCAAGATCGCCGGACTGTTTCTCTCCGGAACGCCCACACGCGTTGATTGGCGGCGACAGCTCGACTGGTTCGAGCAGCGCCGTCGCGAATTTGACGACGCCATTAGCCCGGTTTGGAAACTCACGCCACTCGATCTCGGCGCGCTGCTATCGCACATCGCGACCTGCATCAACGGCCGCATGATCAGAATCGCCCAACCGCGCAGCCCGATCCATCTGGATGCGGTTCTCGGCAATCAGGACTTCATCGCCGGCTTCAAACCGCGCATCGGCGGACGGCACATCCGAGTGGTTGCGCTGTCCGGCTTCCCGCCGTTTTCGTATGCAGAGATGGCGGCATTCCTGAGCGAACTGCCGATCTGCTACCGCTACTCGATTCGCGGAATCCCGGTTGGACCGAGAACCGCCATCAGCCAGCTTGCCGTCTATCGGCGCAATTGGTTCCAGAAGCGACTCGGACTGCGCGGCGTGATCAGCGAGCACTTCGGCTCCGGCGCCGGCGCGGCCTTCCAGAATCAGCACGCGCTCAGGATGGCGGCCGACGCCGACGACGCGATCGCAGAGGCCGAGGGCGGCGCAGTCCGCTATTGCTACGTCACCCCGAAGGTCATCATCACCGAGGACGAGGCGGACATCGCTGACGAAAACGCACAACTCATCTTCAGGGTCTGCCAGAACATCGGCTTCGATCCGCGCATCGAGTCGATCAATGCGGTCGAGGCGTGGCTCGGCTCTCTGCCGGGACACGGCTGGTACGACATCCGCCGGCCGCTCGTAAACACCCAGAATCTTGCAGATATTCTGCCGCTCACCGGCATCTGGCCAGGATTGGAGATCAATCCATGTCCCTACTATCCGAAGGATACGCCGGCGCTCTGCTATGGGGCGACGACCGGCAGCACGCCCTTTCGTTTCCACCTCCATGTCGGGGACACCGGTCATACCGGGATTTATGGCCCGACTGGCAGCGGCAAGAGCGTCGCGCTGGGAGCCATCGCCGCGAACTTCCGCGCGATTCCCGACGGACAGATGTTCTTTTTCGACAAGGGATATTCCGCGTTCGTGCTGACAAAAGCCCTTGGCGGACAGCACATCGATCTCGGCGAAGACGAGGTTCCGTTGCAGCCGTTGGCGCGCATCGACGACGAGACCGACCGGATGAAGCTGCAGGGGCTGCTCGAAGATTGGCTTCAACTGCAGAACGTGCAGCTTGCGCCGAATCAGCGCAAGGCGCTATGGCGTGCGCTGACGCTGGTCGCCGAAGGACCTCCGGAGCAGCGCACCATCAGCAATCTCGTCACGCAGGTGCAGGACGGCGCCGTCCGCGACGGGCTGAACGCCTTCTCGCTGGTGGGACCGCTCGGCCGTTTTCTTGACGCCGAGCAGGACGTGACCCTCGCAGGCGACTTCGTCACCTTCGAACTCGAAACCCTGATGGCGATGGGTCCAAAAGTCATCGTCCCGGTAGCCACCTATCTCTTTCACCGGATCGATCAGAGGCTCGACGGCCGACCTACGCTCATTATCGTCGACGAAGCCTGGGTGATGCTCACCAACAGCGTCTTTGGGGCGAAGATCGAAGAATGGCTCCGCACGCTGCGCAAGAAGAACGCGGCCGTCGTGCTTGCGACCCAGAGCCTCAGCGAGATCGCCAATTCGCCCCATCGCGACGTAATTCTCGAGTCCTGTCCGAGCAAGCTTTATCTGCCCAATCCCGAAGCGAAGAACGCCGCGAGCCGCGAGATGTATCGGCGCTTCGGACTCACCGATCGCCAGATCGAGATCGTCGCCGAGGCCGTGCCTAAGCGGCACTACTACTACGTCTCTCCGCTCGGACGGCGGCTGTTCCAGTTTTCGCTCGGTCCGGCGGCTCTTGCGTTTATCGGCGCCAGTTCCAAGAACGACATCCTCGCGGCGCGACAAATGATAGACCGGCACGGCGACGGGTGGACCGTCGAATGGCTCCGCGCGCGGGGATTGGACGATTGGGCGGAGCACCTCGACAAGCTTCGCGGCCAAGTCGAAACGCCCGTGACTCAACTGCTTGCAATCGACGGCGTATCGCCCGTTCACGCCAACGGACGAGCCCATCAGGAGGAAGTACGGCAATGAAGTCGAACAGATCGCTGGTAGTATTTCCGGCCTTTCTGGTTGCAGTCGCGTACCTTCTAATCTCGCCCGTGTCGGCGCGCGCGCAGTTCGGCGGCGGAACGCAGATCGTTTTCGACCCGCAAATGTTCGCACGGCAGTTTCAGCAGCTGCAGCAGGAAACCGCCACGGTGACGAATCTGACTCAGCAGCTCCAGTACATGGTCCAAAACACCACCGGCGGCGGCGCAGGAGTCTGGCAGTCGAATCAGGGCCTGCTCACCAATCTCGGAAACCTGATTAACGAACAGGAAGGGTTGTCCTACAGTTTTCAGGGGCTGACGCAGCAGTTCGATCAGCTCTATCCGGGCTACAACGCTACGAGCACCGCCGGCGTCCAAAGTCCTGAGGCTACCACGGAAACGACGCTTAATACGCTGAACGGAGCTCTCGCTTCCGCGCAGACTCAGGCTCAGGACTTTCAGGCCGAGCAGACCGCGCTGCAAACCCTTGAACTCAGGAATCAGACGGCGATAGGCAGGCTGCAGGCAATCCAGGTCGGCAACGAAATTGCGCTCGCGCAGGTGCAGCAGGTGCAGATGCTCCGCCAACTCGTCATGGCGATGATGAATTCGCAGAACGTCGCGGCGGCGAATCAGGTCAACGGTCAGACGCAGAGCAATCTCGAAGCTGAAGCAATGTTTTCAGCGCCAGTATCCGCGGGAATTCCCGATCTTTTGCACGCGAGCCCCGCACCACTGCCGCAGCAGTAGGAGTCTTATGAGTGAAATGAAGACCACCAAGAAGCCTCTCATCTTGTTCTTCGCGATTATTGGCGTTTGCGCCGTGCTGTATGGAGCGTGGCAGCTTTTCGAGCGGCATGCCGCCGAGAACGAGGTCCGAAGTCGGTTCACTGCACCGGTGTCTTCCGGCGTTCCCGATCTCCTGCACGCGTCTCCAGCTGCATCGCCCTTGCCGCCATGATCCGGCGTCCACTCGACTTCCACGAGGAGAAAATTGCAGATGAACGGCCTCGATTCCATAGCAATTCAATTCTATACGGCGGGTATCAAATACAGCGCCGCCATTCAGCCATATGCGCTCAAGCTATTTTTTGCGCTGCTGCTGATTGACATCTTGGTTACGTGGATCCAATTCAGCGCGGAAGGACAGCTAGACGCCTCGCATTTTCTTGGTCGGCTGATCAAGCACATCCTCAGCGGCGGCTTCGTCTACCTGATGATCGTGAATGCGTTCTCTTGGATGACAGCAGTGATCAGGAGCTTCTCCGCCATCGGAGCGGCAATTACTGGTCTACCCTCCCTCAGTCCGCAGAGCGTCCTTCAGGTCGGCGGAACGATGGCGACGACGATCTTCGATGCACCTGCAACCGCCAGTTTGATGACGAACTTTGAGCTGGCGATCGTCCAGAGTGTAGCTGCCTTTGTGGTCTTGCTGGCTTTCGTAATCACGGCCGCGATGCTGCTGCTGACGCTTATCGAGACGTATCTCGTAGTCGGCGGCGGAGTGCTTCTGCTCGGCTTTGGCGCCAACCGATTTACCGCTCCAGCCGCTGAAGGATACTTTGGCTACGTTTTACGGGTCGGCGTCAGACTGCTCTTTTTCTACGTCGTGCTGGCAGTCGGCGTGCAGATGGCGAATCAGTGGAGTGCAGCTCTGATCGCTGCTTGCAAGCCGGTGCCGGCAACCCTGCCATGGTGGACAACTTACGGCGTGCCGCCGAGTTCTATAATGACAACAGTTTGTTCAGCGAGCCTTCCTGTAGCTGACATGCTGACGTATACGGCGTTCGCGGTCGTGTTCATGATCGTCAGTATCGCAGTCCCGCACATGGCCGCGAGCATTGCCGGCGGAACCATCGGACTCGCGCTCAGTCACGCGTTCGAGGCGGCGTTCATCGCTCAAACAGTCATTCGGCCGATCACCAGCGCGCTTCAGACCGGATTCAACAAGGTCGCGCAAATCGGCAAGGGCGGATCGGATGGCAAGAACGAGCCCGCGCTTTGGATCAACGCGATGGAGTCCGGCCGCCAGACGCAGCGACTCGGCAATCTCGGCCCCTCCAGCGGACAACGAGTCCCGGCTCCCAAAGATGTTCGCGCCACGTCGGTAATCCCCTCGCGCGCGCGGAGCACAACGCCGATGAATCGAGGCACGGCAACTGTCGCAGGCAGCAACGGAACCAAAGGGATCGGGAAAGAAACTACCAAAATCTGAAGGCAGTTTCTCCGCGCAAAGGCGCGCGCGGATGCGTGAATCATGAGTGCAGAAATCACGCACAACATGGTCGCTCGGCAACTAAATGCGATGGGATCCGAAAGGTTCGATATCGGAGTTCTGCGCCGCGACGACCGGATGCTGCTTCGCGAGGCTTGGACCGCCCGGCAGGTGACGGCAGCTATCAGATGGCTTCGCCACGAGAACGCGCGTGGCGCGCAGATCTTCCTTCGTCCGCATGGAGTACATGCATTGACTCTCATCGACGACGTGAGCGCATCGGCAATCGCTGCGATGAAGGACCCTGGTATCGATCCCGCCGCGATAATCGAAACATCGCCCGCGAACTTTCAGGTATGGCTCAACCACGGCCGCGTTCTCGATCGCGACCTCAGCAGTCTAGCAGCCAAAGAACTTGCGAAGCGCTTCGGCGGAGACCCGTCGAGCGCCGACTGGCGTCACTTCGGCCGTCTGGCCGGGTTCACGAATCAAAAGGAAAGCCGCCGGCTTCCGAACGGACTGGCGCCATTCGTGCGCGTGCGCGAGCCGGAGGGCCAGGTCTACAGAGCCGCGCCGGAGTTCCTCCAACAAATCGAAGCTCTCGCGTCACGCTTGCGAGCGGAACATGAGCGGCGATTCGGCGTGCGAGAGCGCGGCGGCGATCCATCGGTGCGTTCGCTCGAAGAGTTTCATAGCGATCCGAAATATGGCGGCGACCTCCATCGCGCGGACATAGCGTGGGCGGATTACGCCGCAAGCCGCGGACTGTCGGCGGCTGAGATCGAATGGAAGATCCTCGATTCGCGGGACCTGTCAAAGAAGGGACCAAGGAGTCGGCAGATTGCCTATGCGGAACGTACCGCGATCAAGGCGCTGGCAGCCGTCCGCTCCAGCCATCCGTAGCGCGGATTCGCTATGGACGGCGCGACAATCAAACACCGCACGGCGCGGGAGCGCCTGCCGTTCCCGCTCCGCCGCGCTCTATGCGGTGCGCCGTCGCTCCACCGCAAGCGCGCCAGCCCTGCGGGACGCTGCGGTCTGTCACGCTTGCAGGCTGCGCATCCGGCGGATCGCGATCTCGCGCAAGCCTCCAGATTCGGTTGAGAGGCTTGCGCCGGAAAAACTGGCGCGGGGTGAAAAGCAAAGAACAGACAAGGCCCTGCCCTTCGGGGAGCGGGCCGGTCAAGGAGTTTCAACATGGACTCATGCGTGATGTGCAGAGGCAAAGTTGAGCAAGCAGAAAATTGGATCAAGTGCCATCTCTGGGGCGGCTTCGCGATATTCCACTGGCGATGTTTTGGAGAGTATCTGCGAACCGAGAGTGAGGAGCAGGTTGAGAACGTCGTCTGGAAAGCGAGCAGCAACGCCTGAATGGAAAGGTTTAAACCGCTCGCTATTCGATACGGGCGGAAAGGAGACAATGTCATGTCTTTGAATCGTGCGACAGTGATCGGATACCTGGGCGGAGACCCTGAACTGCGAAGCCTGCCGAGCGGACAGCCAGTCGTGAACTTCGCGGTCGCGACAGATGAGGCGTTCATCGACAAACAGGGACAGAAGCAGGAACGTGTCGAGTGGCATCATGTGGTAGCTTTCGCGAAGCTCGCCGAGACCTGCAAGGAGTACCTGAAAAAAGGGCGGCAGGTTTATGTCGAAGGCCGCCTACGGACCCGCGAGTTCGAGGCCAAGAACAACGGCGGCAAGCGTCAGCGCACCGAAATCGTGGCGAGTCGCGTTCAGTTTCTCGGCTCCCCGCCGGCGGAACGTACCGATGCTAGCGTGGCCGACGAGCCGCCCATCCCGTCAGCAGATGAAGTGCCGTTCTAAGTCGCTCCCGTTCGGACGCCCGCGCCGTTGGACGCGGGCGTCCGGTCTTGCTTTTCATGTCACATCTGACATACGCTGGACAACGTGACCAAGGCTGTCGACAAACCCTTGGTCTGGCTGCATACCGAGATCAAGACTCCGCCGTTGTCGCGGGGGGCGAGGATTGAGGCGGGGGTCTTGTTGCGGCGGCTTCAGCGTGGCGAGTCTCTGTCCCTCCCGCACTCGCGGGCGATGCCGTCGATCGGGAGCCGCTGTCACGAATTACGGATCCTAGACAGGAACGACGCGTGGAGGATCGTCTACCGACTCGATTCCGACGCCATCGTGATCGTTGAGGTGTTCAGCAAGAAGAGCCAGAAGACGCCGCGTACCGTGATTGAGCGATGCCGAGACCGGCTGAAGCGTTATGACGAAGTCGTCGGCAAGAGATAATGACCATGGATAAACGGAAAAAAAGGCGGCTAGAATCCGCGGGATGGAAAGTCGGAGGAACGAGCGAGTTTCTCGGACTCACCGAGGAAGAGGAAGCCATTGTCGAGCTCAAAGTTGGACTGGCCAACGCGGTCAGAGACCAGAGAAGCCGGCGGAGTATGACTCAGGAGCAACTGGGACGGCTGCTCGGTTCCAGCCAATCGCGGGTCGCGAAAATGGAGGCCGCCGATCCATCGGTCAGCATCGATTTGATGGTTCGTTCCCTGCTGAGAATGGGCGCCAGCCGTAAGGATGTTGCGTCTTATATCGCCGCCCCAAGATCAAAGCGGGCTGCCTGACTGGCACTAGCAGCGTTTGCAAGCATAAGTTACGCAGCATAATCTAACGCTTCAAAGCACGATCTAATGTTTTCTGGATTGCTCGAAGGGTGGGCGCAGCAATACCTTCAACCGGCAATTCCGAGCGGATACTTCCCCAACCGGGCAACATCGTAAGAGTTCGCACGCGAACTTACCTCGTCGAATCCGTCGAAGACGGCATCGATCCGATCGTTTCCGGCGCGTGCCTGGACGACGACGCCCAAGGCGAGGCGCTTGAGGTTGTCTGGAACCTCGAGCTTGACACCGAGATACTCGGCAAGGACGTTTGGAAGACAATCGGCCGCAATGGGTTCGATCCCAAGCGGCACTTCGCCGCTTACATACACACGCTTCGATGGAATTGCGTCACTGCAACCGATCCGCGGCTCTTTCAAGCGCCGTTCCGCGCCGGCATCCGACTTGACGCCTATCAGCTTGAGCCGCTCCGTAAGGCGCTGCTTCTGCCGCGCGTTAACCTGTTTATCGCCGACGATGTCGGGCTCGGAAAGACCATCGAGGCGAGCCTGATCGCCAACGAGCTTCTCTTGAGGCGACGGGTCCGCGAAATCGTCGTGGCCTGTCCGCCGACGATGCTGCTGCAGTGGAAAGACGAACTCGAAACTCGGTTTGGTCTGACGTTCCAAATTCTCGATCGCAATTATATCGAGGAGGTCCGACAGCAGCACGGATTCGGCGTTAACCCGTGGACAACTTTTCCTCGCTTCCTGGTTTCCCAGCGTCTTCTGATCGATGAAGCCTATGCAGCGCCTCTTCGAGCTTGGCTCGACAACTTTAGGCCCGGCACTCTCCTCATTCTCGACGAAGCCCATCATGCCGCTCCCTCCAGCGGCGCGCGCTACGCCATAGATTCGCGAATCACCCGCGCGATTCGAGATATCGCTCCTCGCTTCGAGCATCGGCTGTTTCTCTCGGCGACGCCGCATAACGGACATTCCAACAGCTTCAGTGCGCTGCTCGAGATTCTTGATTCCTACCGCTTTACCCGCGGTGTGAAAGTGCTCGCCAGTCAGCTCGACGACGTGATGGTCCGTCGCCTAAAGGAAGACATCCGAGAGCTCGAAGGCGGCTTCCCGAAACGAGTTGTGACGCAACTTGATATTCCGGCTGCGGGCGAGCCAGCGCTGCGTGAAGATACGCCTGAGTTGGCTCTGGCCAAGCTGCTCAACGAATACGGCGACATTCGCGCATCGCGCATGGCGGGCGCGACGAAGCGGAAACAGGCTGAGGCGAAACTGTTAGTCTCGGGATTACAGCAGCGCCTGCTTTCGTCAATTGAGGCGTTCGCGCGAACACTCCGGGTTCACCGCCGCACCATGGAAAAGATTTGGGCGACCGAAGCCGCCCAGGCTGAATCAACCGAATCGACCGCGGACCCGCAGCTGGTGCTCGGTTCGCTGGATGCCGACGACGACCGAAGTCAGCTATCCGAAGCCGAGCAACAAGCTCTAGCAGGCTGCGGAAAAAACCGGTTGCTCAGTAGTTTTTCTACTTGAAAGTCATGTTGGCAGCTCAAGCGAACGCGGGAGACACGCTCCGGAGGGTGGTTGCGGAGGCCTTCAAGGGTTCGATTGGG
>JAKAVN010000105.1 GCA_021827495.1 Deltaproteobacteria bacterium
TATATGAGCGCGGCGCTTCCTGCTTTCGTGCGGCCTCATTCGGCCCAGGAGTCATCGAGCTGCCGCGCCAGCCTTTTCTTCTATTTGCAGCGTCGGGAACTGATATACAAGGAGCAAGGAGCGGAGGGCCGGCAAGAGCGCCGATCGGACGGCCCGGCATCCCGGCCTCGGAGACTATGAGGACATCGACCCAAGTTATCGAACCGCCGCGTCAAAGCGTTTTGAGCATCGCACGCGAAAGGGACGCGACCGTGGGAGGAAGCCTGGCGCTCCGATGAAGACGCTGGGACAATTCCTGATAGAACGACGCAAGGCGCTTGGACTAAGCCAGAAGGAGATGGCGGCGCTGATCAAGAACCGCGACGGCAAGCCGCTTTCCGCCACCTACCTGAATTACCTCGAACACGATCGCGGCAAGCCGCCCGACTACCTGCTCGATCAGTTCGCCGAGGTGCTCAAGGTCGAGCGCGACGTGTTCTATTTCTGGGCGCAGCGGATGCCGCCCGACATCCGGCCGGGCGAGGCGAGCGAGGAGCGGGTCACGGCCGCCTATCGCGCCTTCCGGCGCGAGCTCAAGAGTAAAGAAGGGGGAAAAGGTGGCAAGAGATCATGAAAATGATTCCAGACCGGACCGGCCGTTTTCCCGAACGGCCGCACTACGAAATCGAGGAACTTGAGGAGGAGTGCGAGCGCGTCATCGGGTCGTTTCTGCTCAGCCGGTACGGACAGTTCGCGATTCCGGTCCCGACGGAGGCGCTGGTCGCGCTGCTAGAGCGGGAGGCCGAGAAGGTGGACGTGTACTGCGACCTGAGCGGGGAGGGCGAGGAGGTGCACGGCGTCACCGAATTTTTCCCCGGCAAGAAACCCAATGTGAGCATCGCGCGGGAGCTGTCCTTCCAGCATTGGCGCGAGCACCGCAAGCGCAGCACGCTGCCGCACGAGTATGGGCACGTGCACTGGCACACGTGGCTATACGATCGTTACTGCGATCGCGACGAGCGCCACAAGTGCGCGCGCGGCAAGATTCTGCCCGCAAACGGCGAGATCGACTGGATGGAGTGGCAGGCCGGCTATGTCTCGGGCGCGCTGCTGATGCCGAAGAGCCGTATGCAACTGCATGTCGCGGCGTTTCGCTCCGAGCGCGGCGTGGCAGGGCCGCTTGACGGGGAGTCGATCGAAGGGCGGTTGCTGATCGAGCGCACCGGGGAGCTTTTCAACGTGTCGCCGGAGGCGGCCGGCGTGCGGCTGCGGCAGCTCGGCCATCTGATCTCTTAAAATCTTCGGTCGCGGGGCGCTTGACAGGCGCCTCTCTTTTTCGCAGAATTCTTTTGCAATCCCAAAATCCTAGAGTTATTCAAGAGCCGGGGATTGCGGGGAAGCTCGGCGAGGGAACAAGGGCAAGCCGCTCATGACCCAAAAGCACGACGAATTCCTATGGCGACGGGCGGCGGGGCTGCTGGAAATGGAGAGACTGCTTGCGGGCCAGCCGCAGGAGGTCTCGGCCAACTACGATGCGGCGGCGCGGACTTGCCCGACATTTGCCGACTTCGGAGCGGGCGACATGCGAGCGCTTGGCATTGCGCTTCACGCGCACCGGGTCGAGGCGGGCGTCCGCCTGCTGGCGGCAAGCATTGGCAAGGCGATCGAACGGGAAGAACCCTTCCTCAATCTGATCCTGCCGAGCGGCGCCCGGTTTTCAGCCTGCCTGCCGCCGGCGTCGGACGGCCCGACCTTCTCCATTCGCACCCACTGGCGGGCGATACGGCCGCTTGGCGATTTCGTCGAGGCGCCGTGGCAACTCGCGGCCATCGACGAAGCGATCCGGCAGCGCGACAACATCGTCACGGCGGGTGCCACCAGCGGCGGCAAGACCACGCTGCTCAACGCCATGCTCGCGCGGCTACTTGAGGCGTCGCCAGACGAGCGGCTGGGCGTCATCGAGGACGAGCCCGAGCTCCAAATAGAGGCGTGCAACGCAATCCGCCGTCTGGCGCGCGGCAGGGCCGATATGCGCCGGCACGTGCGCGAGATGCTGCGCATGCGCCCGGACCGGATCATCGTCGGCGAGGTGCGCGGCCCCGAGGCCCTCGATCTGCTCAAAGCCCTAAATACAGGCCACTCGGGCGGCTTCACGACCATTCATGCCAACAGCGCCAGGGCCGCGCTGCTTCGCCTCGAAAGTTTGGTCGAGGAGGCGGGCATCCCGGCCAATCCCCGACTTATCGCCGAGAGCGTCAACGTGCTGATTTTCATTTCCCGCCGTCCGGATGGCGCACGCAGGATTGCGGAGATCGTGCGGGTTGAGGGTTGCGCCCCGGACGGCGGCTATCGGCTGAGGGTCATGGGCGGGAGGTGAGGGTCATGCATTCGACCACTATCCAACTGTGGCAGGCTATCGGCGGGCTGCTCGCGGGGGCTGCGGTGGACATCTTGCTGCTCCGTTGGCTTACGCCAACGCCCGAGGCGTGGGCCAGGCTGCTGGCGGAACAAGCCTACGCCGGCGCTCACGGGCAGTTCATGTGCATCTACGATCCGCTGCCCTTCATCCACTCGCGCGCGTTTTATGCGTTTTTGAGCGCGCCGGCCACGCTCTACGTAGCGGCGGCGACGATCGGGCTCGTCGTCGCCGGCTATATCGCCTCAAGGTGGCCCGAGCGTCAAGGGCGGAGAGTCGTCGGAGACCAGGTGCCGGACGGCGGGCGCCAACTCAGGAGGAACACGGGAGGCGAAGACAATGCCTGAACCGAGCCTCGCGCGGTGCGTGCTGGTCGCGCTCGCCGCGTTTCATGCGGCGCCGCTGGTGACGCTTGCGGCAGCAGTTTTGTTCGCGTGGCTCATCGCCGCGCTCAACGACGGATCGCCGGCGCTCATGATTGCTCTAACCGGCGTTTTGCTCTTGATGTTCGCCATTCGATTGGCGCTGGTTCTGGCGCCGAGCTTTTAGAAGGAGGTGTCTGTTATGCGCAAATCAATCATCACCGCGACGTTGTTGTTCGGGAGTGCTACACCGGCGTTCGCCTACACGCCGACGGGTCTGCCGTGGGACGGGCCGCTCACGATGCTGATCACCGGCATGCAGGGCGGACTGGCGCACGCGATGCTCGCGGTCGGGATCATCATCTCCGGTATCGGCTGGACCTTCTGGCAGGAGTTCGGCCCGGCCGCCAAGGCGCTGGTCGGCGTCATCGCGGGTGGCGCGCTGGCGGGCGCGGCGCTCGAAATCATGACCTATCTCGGTCTGGCGGCGGTGATCCACTGATGCGCGCCGGGGTCCATCAGTCGATGGTCAAGGCGCCGCTTCTGGGCGGCGGCCATCCGCGCCTGACGGTCATCAACGCGGTGCTGGCGCTGGCGATTCTCTCCACCGGACTCCACTGGTGGACGATCGCGCTCGCCGTCGGCGTTGGCCTGAGCGTCCAGTGGGCGCTGCGCGCGGCGGCCAAACGCGACGCCGAATGGCCGGTGATCTATCTGCGTCATCTGCGTGAGCCATCGATCCGGATGGCGCACGGCCGGGCGTGGGGCAATCCCGAGAAGCCCAAGCCTACAGTGCCGCCGCTGCCGAGGTGGATGCCATGAGTCTTTGGAAGGCGCGCGTCGATCACTCGCTGGCCGACCTCGCGCAGGCGAGCGCCTTCGCGACCGAAGGCGAGGCGTTTCTGAAGCCTGGCGGGTTGCTGGTCGCGTGGGAGATCCGCCACGACGATTTCGAGTCGCTGTCGGCGGAAGAAGTCGACGCGATCTGCGAGCGCTTCGAGCAGGCACTCGGACAGGTGGGCGATATGGACTTGCTGCATGTGGTTCATCATCGCCTGCCTGCTCCGAGTTATTCCGAATGTGAGTTTCCGACGCGCGCGGCGGCGCTGGTCGACGCCGAACGGCGGGCGGCGTTTGGCAACGAGCGTTACTGGCTGACGCACAGCCGGATTTATCTGAGCCACTACTTTCCGGCTGAGGCCACGGCGCGGCTTTCGGCGGCCTTCTTCGCCGGCAGCGGTACTTCGGGCGGCCCGGCGAGCTGGCAATACGAGATCGAGCGCTTCCGCGAACGCGTCCGCGCTTTCGGCGACGCGCTCTCGAACGTCGCGCGAGCAAAACGGCTCATCTCCGCCGAAATGTTTCACGACCTGCATCTGTGCCTCACCGGACTTGAGCACCCGATCGCGCTGCCATCCGTACCTGTTCACCTCGACGAAGCGCTGGCTGACCAGACCTTCTTCGGCGGGTTGTATCCACGTGTGGGGCAACTCCACGTCCGGCCGGTTGCGATCAACGCCTATCCCGCTGAAACGATTCCGCAGCTTTTGTGGTTCGTGCTGAACGAGCGTGGCCGGATGCGCTTCACGCTGCGCTGGATTCCGCTCGATGCGGTCACGACCCAGCGCCACGGTAATCAGGTGCGCGGGCAGTGGGCGCGCAGACGCCACGGGCTTCTGCAGATCATCCTTGCCGCGATGAACGTCCCGCGCGCACGTGGCAACCGCCACGCCGACGAGATGGTCGCCGACGCGGACGAGGTGATCGCGCGAGCGGCGGGCGGAACGCCCTTTGGCTTCCTCACGGTGCGGGCGCTTATCTATGACGAAGACGCCGGTCGCGCCGATCTGAGAGCGCGCGAGCTGGTCAGACGGCTTCAGAACTCCGGCATCGGCGCGCGGATCGAGGATGTAAACGCGGTCGAGGCGTTCAAAGGCTCGCAGCCGGGCAACGGCTGGGCGGACGTGTCGCGTCCGCTGGTGAGCGGAATTAACTTCGCGCATCTGGCGCTGGCGAGCCAACCGTGGGCGGGCACGCCGACGATCGATTCTCCATACTTTCCGCCGGGTACGCCTGCGCCGCTGGTCTGCTGTTCATCGGGGAATGCACCTTTCTGGCTTCCGCCCCACTCCGGCGGCGGCGTGCTGCACATGCTGATCGTCGGTCCGACCGGAGCCGGCAAATCGGTTCTGCTGGCGCTGATGGCGATGGCGTGGACCGAGCTGAAGGGCGCCCGCGTGCGCTGGATCGACCTCGACTATTCGTCGTTCGTCGCCGCACACGCGCTTGGCGCCGACTACCGCGAGCTCGGCAACGAGGGGACCCCCGCGCTCTGTCCGCTGGAGTATGCGGGAGGGTCCGACCAGGACGAATTCCTGCTGGCGTACTTCACCCGGCTCTTCGCCCGCTGGCAAACCGCGCTCAGCGCCGAGCAGCAGGAGGAGCTGGCTCATTCGATTGAATTGGCGGCAAGCCAGGGACTCCGGCGGATGCGTTATCTCACAGGACTCATTCAGGACCTCGCGCTCCGCCGCATCCTGAACCAGTACGCGGAAGTTGGCCCGTGGGGCCACATATTTGACGGCGAACCGGGAAGCACGGGCGACGCCCAGGTGCGCGTCTACGAGACGCGCGGCCTGATGGCGCTGGGCGAGCGCGCAGCCGCGCCGGCGCTGGAATGGCTGCTCCACGATATCGAGCGTGAATGCACGAGCGAACCGACGCTGATTTTCGTGGACGAGGCGTGGCGGCTACTGAACGATCCGGTCTCCGCCGAGTGGTTTTACGGGGCGCTCAGGACGCTGCGCAAGCGCAACGCCGGCATCGTGATGGCGACCCAGAGCATCACCGAGGTCGCGGCGTCGCCCTACTGCAATCTCTTGCTGGAGAGCTGTCCGGCGAAGATTTTCCTGCCCAATCCCGAGGCGCGTGGCGAGCACGTCAGAGACTCGTATCTGAAGCTCGGCCTCACGCAGCGCCAGGTCGAGATAATCGCGCGGGCGACACCGCGCTCGCAGTACTACTACACGTCGCCCCTTGGCAGCCGCCTGTTCAATCTCGATCTCGGCCCGATCGCGCTTGCGCTTTGCGGCTCGACCGGCCATCCCGATTTGCGGCGCGCCCGCGAGCTGCTCGCGGGAGGTGGAAATTTCCTTGAAGCGTGGCTCGCCGAACGCAACCTCGCCGATTGGAGTGCGCAGCTCGCGCCCAAATCCTTAACCGTCTCCGCGTTCACACAGTTTCGTGACGGTGTCGCACCGAAGGAGCAGCGCGTATGAAGCCCAAGTTTATCCGGCTCGCAGGGCGGCGTGAAATTGCCGCAGCGACTTTTGTCACCGCCGTCTTGCTGATCGCCGCGCGACCAGCGCGCGCGCAGTTCGGCGGTTCATGCGGATGCCCGGTCATCGTCAGCGACCCGCAGATGTACGGCCGACAGGCCGAACAGCTCACACAGGAGACGCAAATCGCCGACCTTGCGGCGCAGAACACAACGGGCGGCTACTCAGGAATGTGGCAATCGCAGCTCGCGTTCCTGAGTGGATTAGCCAACGCGATCACGCAATCGGGCGGCCTCTGTTACGCCGCGCCGAACGCGGAACAACAGTTCAAGGCGGATTTTCCCGGCGCGGTCCCGCCACCGGTGAACGCTGCGGAGCACATGCAACAGCTTGCCGCGATCACGCTTGGAACGCTCGGAGGCGCGCTCGGAGTCGCGCAGCAGCAGGCGGCGCACTTCCAATACGAGGACCAGGAATTCGCGGCGTTGGAGGCGAAGAACGCTGGCGTTAGCGGCCGGCTCCAGGCAGCGCAGGTGACCAACGAAATCCTGCTCGCACAGGCCCAGCAGTTACAGCTTCTGCGCCAACTGCTGATCACGCTGATCAACACCGAGGCGGTCTATCACGGGGCGCGGCTCAGCAGCGACGTGCAGGGCGTCACGCAGGCAAGTCAATTCCTGAACGCGGGAGGAACCGGCCAATGAAAAGGTCAACCGTCGCGTTCGTGCTTGCGGCATGCGCTCTATCCGCGTGCAAACCGCGGACGGCCACAGACCAGAACGCCATCCGGGCGCTCGGCAGCACCGTGCCGGCGAGTCAATTCGACCGTGGTTACTGGCAGCGTCAGCACGACGCCAACACGCCTGGATGGCGGGAGGCGAAGCGGCTCTGCGAGCAGACGGTGCTCGCGAACTATCCGAACTGCCTGCCGGTCAACGACATCGTGCAGGCGGATCAGCGGAAGAAAGCCGAAGCGGGAGAAAAGGCTGCCGCCAAGAACGACGAAATGTTCCGGCGCGGCTATCAATATGACGATGCCCGAAAAGAGTGGTTGCCCTTCCGCCAGATGCAAGCCGCTGGATGCACCTACTCGTATCCGAATGTTGGACAAATGACGTGGCAATGCCCTCTCGGAACCGCGATTCCGAACGGAATTCCCGATCCACATTTCAGCAAAGAAGGTGAGTGAAATGCCGCCAACTCAGTTCGGTCTTTTTCAGGATGTCCTTACGCAGTTCCAGACTGTCACTGCCACTTGGCTTGGCGGCCTCTACCAGATCGGCACGAACCTCTTCTACATGCTCGCAGCGATCGAGCTGATTCTGGTCGGCGTCACCGGCACCTTGCGGCGTGACCTCGAACAGCTCGCCATCGATCTAGTGCGAACCATCGCCGGCATCATGGCGATGTTCACGCTCTTCAAATACGGGCCGGATTGGCTCCAGAACGGCATAATTCTGAGTTTCACCGGCTGGGCGTCCGTCACGGGACACGTTCCGGCCAGCGCGATGACTCCCGGCGGCGTAATGACTCAAGGCTTTGGCCTCGCGCTCATCCTGCTTCAAGCGATCGCTTCGGGCTGGACGGTGTTTCATCCGAGCGCGACGCTGAACGCGCTCCTGCTTCTGTTCTCAGCATTGGTGATTCTCATCTGCTTCGCGATCATTTCCTGCATCCTGCTCGAAACCTTAGTCGAGGGCTATGTGGCGTGTGTGGCGGGCACGGCCCTCGTCGCCACTTCGGGAACCCGCTTCACGTGGCGCTTCGGCGAGGGCTACTTCGGCTGGGCGCTTGGGATCGCCGTACGGCTATTCTTCCTCTACCTCATGGTCGGCGCCGGGACCAGCCTTGCCCAGACTTGGTACAGGAATAACCAAGCTGTGCAAACCCAGTTGATGACCAACTGGTACTTCGGCATCGAGGCGGCGGTCGAGGCCTTCCTGCTGGCGGTCATCACCGCGCGCATCCCGACCAAGGCCGCGCAGATCGTCGATCACACGGTCAGCTCGACCCTGGGCGACATCATTCTCGGCATGACGCTGAGCGGCGCGATCCGCGACGGCGTCAAGGCAATGCCGCAGGCGCTGGAGATGGCCGGCAAGCTCGGCGGGCAGGCCTTCAATGGCGTGCTGAATCTGGCAGACGCGGGCGCCAGCCAGGCGATGCGCAAATGGGATCACATGCGTCAGGAACAGCTCAAGCCGCCGGCACCGCCGACCACCGAGGACCTGAGCAAGCGGACAACGCCGCTTGCGTCATCCGCGGGCACGCAAGGATTCAACAACGACTGGCCCAGGACCGGCGGACTCAACCAGCCCGGAACCTCGAAACTTGGCGGCCCCGCACCGGCGACGAACCGCCTCAACAGCGCCGGAAGAGGAACCAAAAAATTCTGAGCCGGAGCGAGCAGATGGCGTTTACGACAATATTGAACGCGAAGCCGGACAGGCCCTATCTCGCGGCGTCGGCGGCGCTTCGCTCCGAGTACGAGCGGCTCTCCACCAGCAACCGGATGCTCCGGCACGGCCTGATCGCGACCGCAGCGGCGCTGGTTCTTACGTCCGCGTTGAGCCTCTATCTCGCCCGCAAGCCTCATGTCATTCCCTACGTGGTCGAAGTCGGCAAGGCTGGCGAGATCGTCGGCGTCGCCCAGCCGCTCGCCGGCAATCAGGCGGTAAACGACGCGGTAATTCGATTTGAGGTGGCGTGCTTCATCAGCGACGCGCGCAGCGTGCTGGCCGACGGGGCAGCCGAGAAGGCGGCGCTCCATCGCGTTTACGACATGGCGCGCGGGGCGGCGGCGGCCACGCTCCCGGCTTGGTACCGCGTCCATCCGCCATTCGAGATTGCAGCGAAGGAAACCATTCAGGCCCAGGTCGATTCGGTGCTGCGCGAGCCGAGCGGCGCCTACGAGGTGCACTGGACTGAAACTACCCGAAGTCTCAACGGCGACGCGGTTGCCACCGCCCACTGGCGGGCGGTGCTAGCGGTCCAGCTCGCGCCGCCCGACCCGGACCGGATGCTCAGCAACCCCATCGGCCTTTACGTGACCCAGATCGACTGGAGCGAGGAGCAGGGCTCATGAAACGCAAAGCAAGGTTTGCCAGCGCCGCCGCGTTCGCGCTGGCGGGATTTCTCTCGGGATGCGTGGCGCAGCCGCCTGTTCAACCGCCGGAACTGGTGCCGGCGAAACTGCTGGAGCCTACGCCGGCGCCTCCGCCGCCCGAGAGCATGCTCGACAACCAGCCGGCCGAGGTCAAGGCGGCCGTCGAAGCCTATCGGCAGGGCAACGAGGCGCGCATCCTCCATGACGGCATCACCACGCGCTTTCCCTACAACCCCGAGGCCGCGCCCATCGTTCTCTGCAAGCCGCTGCGCGTCACTGAAATCCTGCTCGCGCCAGGCGAGGGCGTGGAGAACGCAGCGGCGGGCGATACCGAGCGCTGGATGATTCAGCCGGTCGAGGGCCGCGTGCTGGTCAAGCCCAAGGCGCCCGGCATCGAAACCAACCTCATCATTCTGACCGCGCGCCACGCCTACCACCTGACCCTCAAGTCTGGCGCGAAATACATGCCGCGCGTCGCATTCTACTATCCGAAGGAGATCGTCGCCGCCGAGGCAGATCGCAAGGCCCAGCTTGAGCGGCGAGCCAAGCAAACGGCCACCCCGGCCCCACTCGCCAAGCTTAACTTTGGCTACGCCATCTCTGGCCCCGACGTTCCCTGGAAACCCCAACAGGCCTTCGACGACGGCGAGCGGGTCTACATTGAGATGCCCGAGAAGTTGATGGCATCGGACGCGCCCGCGCTGATGGTGGCGACCGACGGCACGGATTCCCTGGTCAACTACCAGGTCAAGGGCCGCTACTACATCGTCGATCGCCTGTTCAACCGGGCGGTGCTGGTTTCAGGCACAGGCAAGGACCGCCGGGAAGTGACGATTGCGCGCACCGGAGCTTAGGCCATGGAGCAGGACCAGCAGCAAGCGTTGCCGCAGCCCGCGAAGCCGCAAGACCTCGTGCAGAAGCTCAAGCCGTGGTGGGGGGTGACCATCATCGCAATGCTCACAGCGGGCACTGTAGGCGGCGCGCTCGCCATCCACTACGCGGGGCAGGTCGCGCCCGCGAAGAAGCTGGTGAGCTACCAAAAGGCCGACGACAGTTGGATCGACCACGAGCCTGACCGCGTGGCGCACGCGGAAGCGTCAGCCACGCCCGCTCCATCATCCAGGCCAACACCGGCGGCGCAGGCGACGGTCGCGCCCATGCCGCAGTATCAGCCAGCGGCGCAGAACTACACGCCGCCCGCCATGCCCAATCCTGCCGCCGATCAGCGCCGGCAGCAATATCAGAAGGCGCTTGCCTCAGACTTGATCGTCGCTCCGTCAGGACACTCGCAGGTGCTGGAGACCCCGCGCCTGCTTTCCGCCGGAGGCGAACCTATCGCAGGGCAAGACAGCGGCACGACCCAAGGTAGCGGTCCGATCATGGCGGACCCGCATCCGGCATCGCCCTACACCATCACCGCCGGCACGGTTATTTACGGAACGCTCGAAACCGGCATCAACTCCGACATACCCGGCGACGTGCTTGGCCGCGTCGCCCAGGACGTGAAGGACAGCGTGACCCAGCGCCACGTCCTTATCCCGCAGGGCAGCAAGCTCATTGGCGCCTATTCGAACCAGCTCGTGCCCTCGCAGCAACGCCTGATGGTCAAGTGGCGGAAGATCGTCTTCCCCAACGGCGGCGAACTCAATCTGGCCGATCTGAGCGGCGCCGATGCCGCCGGCTACGCCGGCTTTCAGGACCAGGTGAACCACCACTACGCGAAGGTATGGGCACCGGCGCTGCTCATGTCGGCGATGTCGGCGGGAATGATGATGTCCGAATACCCGATGATGTCGGGCGGCGCCTACGGCTATGGCGGTGCTTATATCAGCCCCGGTCAGATGGCGGCGATGGGTGCAGGTCAGCAACTCGGTCAGGAAGCGATGAGCCACATGGCGAACGTGCAGGTCGCCCCGACCATCCAGATCAGACCCGGTTATCACTTCCGCGTGCTGGTGACGCGCGATTTGGTGTTTTCAGGGCCATACGCGGACGGCGCAGACGCGACGCGAGGCGCACAGCAATGAGCAGGCAATGGATACTCCGCGCCGTAGTCGGCCTGATAGGTGCCGCCATAGCCGCCGGCGTATGCCTCTTCGGCGACTGGCTGCCGCTTAAGCTCGGCTACTGCCTCAACATCACTCCGAGCGAGCCGGTCGGGATTTACCGGTTGGTCCCCGGAGGAGCCGAGCGCGGAACGCTCGTACTCCTGAAGCAACCCCATGATCCGGCGGCTTCGGTCCTTCATCCTTACGTGCCGGTCAATCTCCCGCTGATCAAACGTGTGGCCGCGATTCGAGGCGATGTGGTGCGGGTAGGCGCGCATGGCGTTCACGTCAACGGCATCCCCTGGCCCGACAGCGTGCCGTTAACTCACGACCAGGAAGGACGCTCGCTCCGGCCATATCCCTTCGGAGTTTACCGCGTTCCGGCGGACAAGCTCTGGGTAATGTCGAACCATCCGCGCGGCCTCGACAGCCGCTACTTCGGCCCTGTGCCGACGACGAGTGTCATCTCGCTGCTTACGCCGCTGGCGACCTGGTCGAACCCGTTTCCCGCCCAGATGCTGGCGCTCGCCTATGCGCTTGGCCTCGCGGCGCTCGGGATTCTGGCCGCCGCGAGGATTATGAACTCGCTCTCAGACAGCAATGAGGAGGTTTTCATGAAGCTCCGCAAGGTCGAAAAGCAGCTTCCATCCGCGCAGGTGAATGTCACCCTGCCCGGCAAGCTCAAAGCCGAGCTCGACAAC
>JAKAVN010000106.1 GCA_021827495.1 Deltaproteobacteria bacterium
GCGCCGAGCGCGCCCGGGCCGACGCTCCCGCATCGCCGCACCCGCCGCCCGCCGAGGCAGTGCGGCGATGGGCGCCGAAGAAGCGCGCGAACACTTCGTCGAACGATTCGCGGTCGGCTTCGTCCTTGACCAGCGTCGCCGCCAACGCCTCGCGTATCCGCGCGCGATCAAAAAGGCCAGTGGCCGCGGCCGCGCGCATCGCGTCGAGCGTTTCGGCCACCGACACCCGCACCTCGGCCAGCCGCAACTCGCCGATGAAGCGCAGCAACTCGCCGCTGAACGTGCTCATCGCGGGCGCGCGCCAAGCGCACCCGCTTTTGCTTCGACCTTGGCGCGGTCATCCTCGTGCTTGAGCAGCACGCCGAGGGCGGAGCGGATCGCGGGCGGATCGAGTTGCGCCACGCCCAGACGCAGCAGGGCGCGCGCCCAGTCGAGCGTCTCGGCGATCGAGGGCGGCTTCTTGAGCCCGAGCTTGCGCAGCGCGTTGACGAAGCGCGCGGCGTCAGCGGCAAGTTGCGCGTCGAGCTCGGGAACCTTGAGCTGGATGATGCGCCGTTCCTGTTCGAGGCCGGGGAAGTCGATGAACAGATGGAGGCAACGCCGGCGCAGCGCCTCGGACAGTTCGCGCGCACGGTTGGAGGTCAGCACGACCACCGGATGCTCGCGGGCGCGAAGCGTGCCGAGTTCGGGAACCGTAACTTGGAAGTCGGAGAGCAGCTCGAGCAGGAAGGCCTCGAACTCCTCGTCGGCCTTGTCGATCTCGTCGATCAGCAGAACCACCTTGCGCGGCGACGATATCGCGCGCAGGAGCGGGCGCTCGAGCAGGTACTCGCGCGAGAACAGATGCTCGGACAGGTCTTCCCAGTGCAACCCCTGATGCTCGTCGGCTTGCAGGCGCAGGAGCTGCTTCTGGTAGTTCCACTCGTAAAGCGCGCGCGCCTCGTCGAGTCCCTCGTAGCATTGCAGCCGGATAAGCTCGGCGCCGAGCATCTCGGCCAGCACCTTCGCCACTTCGGTCTTGCCCGAGCCGGCCGGCCCTTCGATGAGGAGCGGTTTGTCGAGCGCGAGCGCGAGAAAGACCGCGGTCTCGACGCGTTCGTTGGTGATGTAGCGCGCGCGCCGCAGCCCCTCGCTCACGAATTCGGAGGTGACATTCATCTTGTTGCTTGGTTGAGAAGTGGCGCGGCCTTGATTGCAACAGCGGCATCGCTCTTCCCTGGTTGAAGTGTCGCGTCTGCCCTTTTTTGCATCGCGAATTTCGTGAGCACTGTGCTGAGCATTGCGGCCATTGCCCGCTCAGTCAATTACCCTCGCGCGAATCTTGACGCCGCCGAATTCGAATTGCGCATCGTCGCCCGCGCCGCGGCAGCGCGTAAATCCGTGACCCGTGCGGAAGCGCGGCGCGGACAAGGGAATAATCGAGGCCGAACGGCTCGCGCCGTCCGGCCCCAAGCCAACCGGGAAAAGGGGGGGCAAACCCCGGCCAGCGACATCATTGTACGCCAGTTATAACCAGTTGCAATAGGTTCTAAGATGAAATGGAGTGCAAAACCTTCAAATTATTCTTTAATACGACAATATTAGCCTAAACTGACTAGCCTCGCTCTTTACAATCTCAGCGAGCGAGCATCAGCCGCTCCAGCGATCCTGGGCGTCTCTATAAGTCTCAGAGGAAATTCTGACGCGCAATTCGTATTAGTCGGCGGCCACGGGATGCAACTCCTCGGTGCGCGGCTGATCCTGCAGCATCGCTTTGAGCAGCCTCGGCGGTGGCATCGGCAACTCGGTCATCCGCACGCCGACGGCGCGATAGATCGCATTTGCCACCGCCGCCATTGGCGACACGATCGAGACTTCGCCCACACCGCGCACGCCGAGCGGATGTCCCGGATTCGGCACCTCGACCACGATCGTTTCGATCATCGGGAGATCGAGGCAGGTCGGCATTCGGTAATCCAGAAACCCCGTGTTACGCAGGATGCCGTGCTCGTCGTAAACGTATTCCTCGTTGAGGGCCCATCCGATCCCTTGCGCCGTGCCGCCCTGCATTTGTCCCTCGACGTAGGCCGGATGGATAGCGCGGCCGACGTCTTGCGCGACGGTGCAACGCAGGATCTTCACCTTGCCGGTATCGGGATCGACTTCGACGTCGACGCAGGTGACCGCGAACGCGTTGCCGACCGCGCCGACGGCGCCGGCGTTGAGCGTCGCGCGGCCGCTGATCGGGCCGCCGGTGCGGGCCAGGCGGGTGGCGATTTCCTTGAGCGTCAGCGGCTTGACGCCGTTGTCGATTGCGCTCAAGCGCCCGTTGCTGAACTCGATTTCTTCGGGCTTCTTCTCCCATAGCTTGGCGGCGCGCTGCTTGAGCTGGCGCACCACATCCTCGGCCGCCTCGTAAACCGCCATCCCGGTGGCGAGCGTGATACGGCTGCCGCCGGTTACGTCGGTATGGCCGATCGAGTCGGTGTCGGCGACGATCGGGCGCACGTCTTCGGCCGCCACGCCCAGCACCTCCGCCGCCACCATCGCCATCGCGGCGCGTGAGCCGCCGATATCAACCGAGCCGGTGACCACGCTGAGCGTGCCGTCGGGGTGCAGATTGACGGCCGCCGAGGATTGCAGGCCACCGTTGAACCAGAAGCCGGCGGCAACGCCGCGCCCGCGATTGGAACCTTCCAGGCGCGAGCGGTAGTGCGCGCTGTTTTTCATCGCCGCGCAGGTTTCGATGAAACCGATGCGCTTGTACGGCGGGCCGGCGGGTTGCGGCGTGCCCTCGTGAGCGCCATTGAGGATGCGCATCTCGAGCGGATCGATTCCGCAACGCAGCGCGAGTTCGTCGAGCAGCGACTCGCAGGCGAAGGCCGAGCTTGGCGAACCCGGCGCGCGATAGGCCGCGACCTTGGGCCGGTTGACCAGCACGTCGTATGAGTCGATGAGCAGGTTGGGGATATTGTAGGGGCCGGTGCAGCACATCGCGCCCGGCGCGAACGGCGAGCCCGGAAAGGCGCCGGCCTCGTAGGCCATCCAGAACTGCGCGGCAGTGATTTTGCCGTCGCGCGCCGCACCCATTTTGGCCTTGATCCAGGTGCCCGAGGTCGGACCGCTGGCGCGCAGCACCTCGGCGCGGTTCATCGTCATCTTGACCGGACGCCCGCTCTTGCGCGCGAGCAGCACGGCCAGCGGCTCGAGATAAACCGTGGTCTTGCCGCCGAAGCCGCCGCCGATCTCCGCCGGCACCACGCGGATATCGCCCTCGGCCATCTTGAGCAGGGTGGCGGTGAACGTGCGCACGTTGAAGGTGCCTTGGGTCGAGCAGTAGATGGTTGCGTGGCCGTCGGAGTTGTAGAGCGCGACCGCGTTATGCGGCTCGATATAGCCCTGATGGACGGTGGCGGTGCGGAACTCGCGTTCGACGACGTAATCGGCTTCGCGGAAACCTGCCGCGAGGTCGCCGCGTTGAAACTGAATATGCGCGGCGACGTTGGTGGGCTGGTCGGGGCCCTCGGGCGATCCCGGATCAGTGCGCCCGGCGATGAATTTGCTGCGAATTTCGGGCAGCAGAATCGGCGCGTCCGGCTTCATCGCCGCCGCGGCCGTCATCACCGGGGGCAGCGGTTCGTAGTCGACCTCGATCAGCCGCAGCGCCTCCTCCGCGATATGCGGACTGGTCGCGGCAACCGCGGCGACCGCGTGGCCGTCGTACAGCACCTTGCCGCGCGCCATCACGTTGAGCGAGAGATAATGCGTGTTGACTATGAGTTCGCCCATCATCGCGGTGGTGCCCGGGATGTCGGGAAAGTCGGCGCCGGTGATTATCGCCTGCACTCCGGGCAATGCGGCGGCCTGCTCCGTGCGAATCGCTTTTATCCGCGCATGGGCATGCGGACTGCGCAGGACCTTGCCATACAGCATCCCCGGGAATGCGTAATCGGCGCCGTACTTGGCCTGACCGGTGACTTTTTCGATTCCGTCGTGCCGGATGGGCCGCGTGCCGATAACCCGGAAACTTCGCGAAGAGCCGTTCGTGGAATCCGCCATGATGGTCAACCTCGCAACCCTCGAAGTTACCATGATTGGCGGCGCCCCGTCACGGGCGGGCGCGCGCCTGCGTCTCCCGGATTGAGAAACTGCTTGAGCCGCGTGCGCGTGGCTGCCTTCAGCATCGCGGAGGCGAACATCTTGAAGACCAGGATCGAGCAGGCGATCGAATATGCCCTGAAGGCGGCGTCATTCATCCCCGGCATGCGCTTGAGACGGAGTGCGCCGCGGGTGGAGCACACAATCGCTGAGCGTCGCCGATGCTGGCTGAAGCAGTGGCGCGGATCGCGGCTATTGGAGGCCGCCGCCGATCGCGGGCAGGAAGTAGACTTCGCTGGTTTCCTTGACCGGGTCGAGCAGGCCGCCGACCCCCATCTCGCCGTCGACCGACACGGCGATTCCCGGTTTCAACTCGCCCTCTTCGACCAGTTGCGCCTTCATTCCGGGGAACTGGCGGTCGAGATCTTCGACAACCTGGCGGACGGTGCTGCCGCGCACCGCGACGCGCTCCTGTCCGTTGGTCAGTTTGCGCAGCAGCGCGGGAACGATCACGGTGGGCATAAATTTAAAGGCCGGACCCCGGCACGGGGCCCGGCCCGTCCCTGGCGGATACTCAGTCGGCCGCGGCCGCTGCCTGTGCGGCGCCTTGCTTGTGCAGGATCGCCTTGAGCACGCGTCCGGGCGACATCGGCAACTCGGTCATCCGCACCCCCACCGCGTGCGCGATCGCGTTGGCGACCGCGGCCGGCGGCGGCACGATCGAGGCCTCGCCCACGCCGCGCGAGCCGATCGGATGGCCGGGCGCGGGAACCTCGACGATGCAGGTTTCGATCATCGGCAGGTCGAGGCAGGTCGGCATCCGGTAATCCAGCAGTCCCGCGTTACGCAGGATGCCCTTGGCGTCGTAGAAGTACTCCTCGTTGAGCGCCCAGCCGATGCCTTGCGCGGTGCCGCCCTGCATCTGGCCCTCGACATAGGCCGGGTGAACCGCCTTGCCCGCGTCCTGGGCAATCGTGGCGCGCAGAATCTGCACCTTGCCGGTTTCGGGATCGACCTCGACGTCGATGCAGGTCGAAGCAAAGCCCGGACCGACGTTGCGCACGTTGACCTGGGCGCGTCCGGTGATTGGGCCGCCGGTGCGGGCGAAACGTGGAGCGATTTCCTTGATGCTCATTGGCTTGACGCCATTGCCGGCCGCGCTCAGGCGCCCGTTGTTGAATTCGATCTCCTCGGGCTTCTTCTCCCACAGCTTGGCCGCGCGTTCCTTGAGCTGGCGCACGGCGTCCTGCGCCGCCTCGTACACCGCAAGCCCGGTGGCCACGGTGGTGCGGCTGCCGCCGGTGACATCGTTGTACCCAACCGAATCGGTGTCGGCGACCAGCGGGCGGACATCGCCAGCGTCGAGGCCCAGCACCTCGGCCGCGACCATCGCCATCGAGGCGCGCTGTCCGCCGATATCGACCGAGCCGATGACCACGCTGGCGGTGCCGTCGCTGTGGATGTTGACCATCGCCGAGGACTGGAAGCCGACGTTGAACCAGAAGCCGGTGGCCACGCCGCGTCCGCGGTTTTTGCCCTCGAGCTTGGACTTGTAGTGTGGACTGTTCTTGATCGCCTCGACCGTCTCGATCATGCCGATGCGCTTGTACGGCGGCCCGGCGGTCTGCGGCGTGCCCTCATGGGCGCCGTTGAGGATGCGGATGTCGCACTGGTCGATCCCGCACTTCTCGGCGAGCTCGTCGATGATGGTCTCGGAAGCAAACGCGGCGTTGGCCGCGCCCGGCGCGCGATAGGCCGCGGTCTTGGGCCGGTTGACGACCACGTCGTAGGCGTCGATGTGGAGGTTGGGGATGTTGTAGGCCGCCACGATACACATCGCGCCCATCGGCACCGGCGAGCCTGGAAAACCACCCGCCTCATAGGCCATCCAAATTTCGGCCGCCACGATCTTACCGTCTTTGGTCGCGCCCATCTTGCAGCGGATGGTTCCGCCGGAGGTCGGGCCGCTGGCGCGCAGCACCTCGGCGCGGTTCATCGTAAGCTTCACCGGATGGCCGGTTTTCTGGGAGAGCAGCACCGAGAGAGGTTCGAGGTAAATCGTGGTCTTACCGCCGAATCCGCCGCCGATCTCGGCCGGCACCACGCGGATTTTGCCCTCGGGGATTCCGAGCACCGCCGCGCTCAGCGAACGCACCACGAAGCTGCCCTGGGTCGAGCAGTAGATGGTCGCATGGCCGTCGGAATTGTAAATTCCGACCGCGTTGTGCGGCTCGATATACCCCTGATGCACCATCGCGGTCTTGAACGTCCGCTCGATCACGAAGTCGGCCTGCTTGAAGCCTTCTTTGACATCACCGCGCTTGAACTGGATATGGGCGGCGACATTGGTCTGCTTGTCCGGCCCGTCTTCCTTGTTGCGCAGGTCGGCTAACAGAATAGGCGCGCCCGGCGCCATCGCGTCCTCCACCGTCATCGCCGGCGGCAGGACCTCGTACTCGACCTCGATCAGGCGCAGCGCCTCCTCTGCGATATGCGGGCTGGTGGCGGCGACGGCGGCCACCGCATGGCCGTCGTACAACACCTTGCCGCGGGCGAGGATATTGCATGAGAGATGATGCACGTTGATCGGCAACTCGCCGCCCTGCGCAATCTGGTCCGCGAGCTCCGGCAGGTCGGCGGAGGTCACCACCGCCTTCACTCCGGGCAGTGCGCGTGCCTTGTCGGTCTTGATCGATTTGATGATCGCATGGGCGTGCGGGCTGCGCAGGACCTTGCCGTAGAGCATTCCCGGAAACGAGTAGTCGGCCCCGTATTTGGCTGCTCCGGTCACCTTCTCGATTCCGTCGTGGCGGATCGGGCGCGTTCCGATAACCCGGAATTGATGGGTTCCTTCCGTCGTCGCTGCCATGTTCAGCTATCTCCCTCTTTACCCAAAACTATTTCAGTGCCGGCCGCCGCCGCTAATCGCTCCGCCGCGGGCGTCAGGCAGCTTTGGACGCGACCGCCTTGGCGGCGTCGAGCACCCCACGGACAATCTTGTCGTAGCCGGTGCATCGGCAAAGATTGCCGGCCAGCGCGTAGCGTATCTCGGCCTCACTCGGAGTCGGGTTGTGGTCGAGCAGCGCCTTGGCCGACATCAGAATGCCCGGCGTGCAGATGCCGCACTGGAGGCTCGCGTTCTCGAGGAACTTCTGCTGCAACGGATGGAGCTGGGCGCCGTTGGCGAGTCCTTCGATGGTCTCAATCTTGTGGCCTTGCGCCTCGACTCCCAGCATTAGACACGAGCAGGTGGCCCGCCCGTCGATGATCACAGTGCAGGCGCCGCAGTCGCCGGTCAGGCATCCTTCCTTGCTGCCGGTCATCCCCAGCTCGTCGCGCAAGACCTCGAGCAGGCTCTGGCGCGGCTCGCACAGGAACTCGATTTGCTCACCATTGATCGTCGTTTCAACTACCGTCTTTTTATCCATGTTCAATCACTTGCCGGTTATGCGTTAGCGCCGGTTAAGCGCGATTCGATTTCCGCCGGGGCGGCGGCTATGCCATCCGCGCGCGTGCGATCGCGAGCGCGAGCGTCCTGCGGGTGAGCACGCCGACCAGGTGGCGGCGGAACTCGGCCGTGCCGCGCATGTCGTCGATTGGCGAGCTCTGCTCGACCGCGAGCTTGGCCGCGCGCTCGATCGTTGCGGCGTCGAGCTTCTTGCCCTTAAGCGCCGCGCCAGCCTTGCTGGCGAAAATCGGGGTCGGGCCCACCGCGGCCAGCGCGATCCGCGCTTCCGTGCAACGGTCTTCGTCGAGGTCCAGGGTCACCGAGGCGCCGACGCCGACCACCGCGATGTCCATCTCGTTGCGCGGGATGAAGCGCAGGTAGGCGTCCGCGGAATGCGCCGCGGGCGCCGGGATTTGGAATTCGACCAGGATTTCGCCCGGCTGCAGCACGGTCCGGCCAGGCGCGGTGCAGAAATTCTCCGCCGCCACCAGGCGCTCGCCTTTTGGCCCGGCCACCCGGCATTGGGCGCCCAGCGCGATGAGCGCCGGGATCGTATCAGCCGCCGGCGAGCCATTGCACAGGTTGCCGCCCACCGAGGCGCGGCCCTGGATCTGGTTCGATCCGATCAGGTGCGCGGCCTCGGAAAGTCCGGGGAAATAGCGGCGCAGGTCGGCGTTCTCGTGGATCTCGATCGCCGCGACGGCGGCGCCCAGGCGCAATCCCTTCTTGGGGTCAAAGCTTACCTGCCTGAGCTCGGGAATTTTCTTTACGTCGACGACATGCTCGGGGCGGCGCACTCCGGCGCGCAACTGGATAATAAGGTCGGTGCCGCCGCACAGCGGGCGCGCTTTATCGCCGTACTGGGCGAGCAATGCGACCGCGTCCTTCAGCGTTTTTGGAGCTTCGTAGTTGATCGCGTGCAAGACCGCAAACCCTCCCGGATGGGCCCTGGCCCGTCCACCAGACTGCGTAACCTAATCCACAGAGCGGCCCGAACGACACCCCTTAAGGGGCCTCCCGCGCGGCCGCCGCGGGCCGTCACAGCTTTGCCATCGCGCACGCGACTCGCGTGCGTTCCTAGCCGTTTACTCCCTAAAGCCGAATTTGGCAACGACTCGCGCCGCCTGCCGTGCCAGCACCGGCGCCCACTCGCCCATGTTGGCAAAGCGCGGGTCGTTGGTCTGCCCGCGCACGTAGCGCACGTAAATCTGTTCGACCACCGTGGCGGTCTTCCAGTTGGCCCACGCCCGATAATAGTCGACCCAGTTCACCTCGCGCCCGCTGCGCTCGGCGTAGCGCTGGACCAGATCGTCGCGGCGCAGGAAGCCCGGCGCCGTGGTATGCGCATGGCCCTGGGAGAGCGCGATCAGTTCCGGCGGGTCGTCGGGCTCGCGCCAGTAGCTAATCGAGAGACCGAGATCGATCATCGGGTCGCCCAGAGTCGACATTTCCCAGTCGAACACGCCGACCACCTTGCCCGAGTCGCCCGCCGCCAGCATCACGTTATGCAGATAGAAGTCGTTGTGCAGCAGGGTGGGCTTCTGCGCCGCCGGCAGGTGCTCCAAAAACCACGCGCCGAGCTTCTCCATCAGTGGCACTGCGCGCGTCTTGGCCTTTTCCCACCGCCCCATCCATCCGGTGATCTGGCGCTGCAAAAAGCCCTCCGGGCGGCCCAGGCCGGCCAGGCCGATCTTCTCGTAATCGGCGGCATGGAGGTCGGCGAGCGTATCGATGAAGCTTTCCGAGATGCGGCGGAAAGTCTCGGGCTTGGTGTCGAGCTCGGGCGGCAGCGGCTGGCGATTCTTGATCACCACGCCCTCCCGCCGCTCCATCACGAAGAAGGGTGCGCCGATAATCGCAGGGTCCTCGCACAGGACGATGGCGCGCGGCGCCGCCGGGAATCCCTCCCATAGCCGCGACAGCACCCGGTACTCGCGCCCCATGTCATGCGCCGAAGGCGGCAGCGGTCCGAACGGCGGCCGCCGCACGACCCACTGATGGCCGTCGGCAAAGCGCAGCAGGTAGGTCAGATTAGAACTGCCGCCGCGAAACTGCCTGACCTCCATCGCCGAGCCGGCACCCGCGACGCCGTGCTCGCGCAGGTACGCCTGCAGCTTGGGCCAGTCGAGCTGCTCCTCCTTGCGCACCTCGCCGTGCTCGGCCGCGAGGTCGTCCATCGCCGATGTTGGCGCCGATGTTGGCGCTGGTGTTTGTGCTTGATGCTCCGGCATACCTTACCTAGTCTGCTCCGCAACCGCTATTGCTTCCAGCGCCGCACTTCACGCCGCGAAATCTGCATGCGATGGACTTCGTCGGGGCCGTCGACGATCCGCATCGAACGGTTCTCGCGCCAAAAGCGCGCGATCGGCGTATCGCCGGTCATTCCCAACGCGCCGTGGAGCTGGATCGCGCGGTCGAGCACCTGCATGACCATGTTGGCGGCCTGCACCTTGATCTCGGCAATCTCCTGGCGCGCCTCGCGCTTGCCGACCGTGTCGATCTTCCACGCCGCGTGCATCACCATCAGGCGCGTGGCGTCGATCTCGATGCGCGAGTCGGCGATCCATTGCTGGACGTTGGCCTTGTCGGCGAGCAGGCTGCCGTGGGTAAACCGCGTCGCCGCCCGCTTGCACATAAGCTCCAGCGCTCGCTCGGCGACGCCGATCATGCGCATGCAGTGATGGATGCGGCCGGGGCCCAGGCGCGCCTGCGCGATCTTAAAGCCGTCGCCCTCCTCGCCCAGCAGATTGGTCACCGGCACGCGGCAGTCTTTATAGGTGATCTCGCAATGGCCGCCGCCGCCCGCGTGCCCCATCACCGGCACCGCACGCACCATGGTGAAGCCCGGCGCGTCGGTCGGGACAATTATCTGGCTGGCGCGGCGATGCGCCTCGGCCTTGGGGTCGGTCACCACCATCGCGATCGCGAACGACGCACCGACCGCGCCCGAAGTGAACCACTTATGGCCGTTGATGACGTAGTAGTCGCCCTCACGCACCGCGCGGGTCGCAAGCTGAGTCGGATCGGAGCCCGCCGTCTCCGGCTCAGTCATCGAGAAGCAGGTGCGCATCGCGCCCTCCAAGCAGGGCTCGAGCCAGCGCTTCTTCTGCTCCGGCTTGCCGAAGTCGGCGAGGATTTCCATGTTGCCGGTGTCGGGCGCCATGCAGTTGAACGCGCGCGGGCCGATAAAGCTGCGGCCCATCAGTTCGCACAGCGGCGCGTACTCGGCGACCTTCAGCCCCTTGCCGTAGTGCTCGTCGGGCATGAAGAGGTTCCATAGTCCCTCGGCCTTGGCCTGCTTGCGGACAGCTTTGAGGATTTCGGGTTCGGTATGCTCCTTGCCGTGGACGTTCATCTCGTCCTCGACGCGCTTTTCGATCGGATAGACGTGCTGGTTCATGAAGCTGGAGATGCGCTCGAGCCACTGCACGACTTTGGGCGACAGCGTGAAATCCATTAATTCCTCCTCACGGGCGGCTTTGCGGTCCGCCATCGCGGCTCCGCGGATAACCAAGGCTCAACTCATAATCCAGTCCGGCCGGAGAATAAAGCGAAGCACAAGACCAGCCCGGTTGCCGCATCGCCGGACGGCGGGTAGACTTTTGGCACGATGCGCAAGGTTGCGGCAATCCTGCTCGCGTTGATCTTTGCCGGTTCGGTAGGCGGCGTTGGATGTTTCGCCGCTGCCAGCGCGGCGGCCGCGATGCCTGCGCCCCCGATGGCCTGCTGCACGCCGGACTGCCCCGCGCCCCCTGGCCCAAGCCAGCCAAAAACCTGCGCGACCCAGACCTGCGCGCCGAGCGTCGAGGTCGCACCCAACAGCCCCTGCGCGCTTCATCCGCGCGCCGCACTCACCTGGGCCGCGGCGATAATAGCCGTGTCTTACGCGGCGCGGGCGATGCTGACGGACGCGGCGGCGCCGTGCTCCGCCGCGCCGCCATCGGTTGATTCCCGGGTCGCCTTCGACCGGCTCTGCTCCCGCCAAATTTGATCGCTTCGCGTTCCTGACCGGACGTGCGCAGGCGAGCGCCTGGGCCGCAGGCCCATGCGCGACACGCCTGCGTAACTGGCGAGCACGTCCCCGCCACCGCTGGCGGCGGGGACCCATCAAGCCCGGTGACGCAGATGTGGTCGATTCGAAAATTCACTGATGAAGGCGCAAACATGCGCGGAGCCGGCCCGCGCCGACGGCGCGGGCCGGCTCCGCGCCGCGGCGCGGCATGCGCCGCGATAGCGGCCGCGGCGCTAGCCGCACTGTGGAGCG
>JAKAVN010000107.1 GCA_021827495.1 Deltaproteobacteria bacterium
GTACTACGCCGACCTCATTCGCCAACTAAGATTTGTATCCCTGCTACGCAGGCTGCGGGCCGATGCGCGGCGCGCGCGCGCGGACTCGTTAACCTTCTATCCTTGGGCTGCGCTGGTGCGGCTTGGCCTGGTGCCGTTTGTCCCCGCCGGCGCCCTCGCCGCGCTCAAGTCGGCGCTCGGGCGCGGCGCGCCGGCACCGTGGCTGAGGCCCGAATTTATCCGCCGCAGCGGCTTGCGCGAGCGGACGCTGAGCGAGCTCAAGGCCGGCGCGCACGTGCCCGGCTTCGCGCGGCGGGAGTTCTATCAGATGTTCGCCGTCGATGCCTTCCAGCCCCACGCGCAGGAGATGGTCGAGCGCTCCAGCGCCGCGTTCGGCCTGGAGATTCGATGCCCGTTTTACGATCGGCGCCTGATCGAGTTCTGCTTCGCGGTTCCCGAAGATCAGCGCCGCCGGCCCGGACAGACCAAATTCGTCATGCGCAACGCGATGCGCGGGCTGCTTCCGGAAACGGTCCGTCAGCGCCTGACCAAAGCCAACTTTTCTGAGCCCTTCTTTCGCGCCCTGCAGCGACCCGATGTCAAGGAGTTGTTTAGCCGGCCTCTGCGCATCGAATCGATGGGCTGGGTTGATGGAAAGCAACTCCGGGAAGCCTACTGGGGCACGTTTGAGGCATTGGCCGAGCTCGGGATGAATTCCAGGGCCGCCTACCACTACCTTTGGCCGCTGTGGGCCGCCGTGGGACTCGAACTATGGCTTAACCACATAATTTTACAGCAAAAAGCGCCTTCGACCGATTAAATCCTTCAGTTAGGTTTGGTTTGTGGTCCCAAGCGGTCCAATTCGGGCCGGCTGGCCTGCGACGATCAATTCGTGCCCCAAGTTACAAAAAAATCCCTTCATTTGCACTTCTAAGGATAGAAGCAGCACCTCCAATTTGACCACAATTCCCTCTTATGCTACTTAAGCTAGCTATGGCTAGCAGAAATTTAATCCAGGAGGGAACTTAGATGAAGTCGACGATCGGAAAATTGGCGGCGATCACTATGGGTCCGCTGATGGCATTAGCGCTTTATAGCGGCATTGCCAGAAGCCAGCAAAAATGTGCCATCCAGTCGAGCCAGGACGCCTTCTTCTACAAGTCACAAATAACCATCATCAAGGGTACAGGGGAAAAGACCGACACGCTGATCTTTACCGGAAAGCTGGTCAACGAGGACCCGACCGTCGAGTGTTTCCCGGGTCTCGACCCGACCAACGGCTGTAGCGGCGCGACGGAAGCGGGCGACGATTTCATCGAGAGCGGTGCTAAAATAAACATACTTGGTTTCGCCCTCAACGATAACGTCGCGTGCAACCTGGCGCCGCCAAACAATTTCTTCCAATTTACGATACCCACAGGTTTCACGAAGGTGAACGACAATATGGCCACCTACAGCGGCCCTGCGACCGCGGTTGATAATAAGAGTATCAACACTTCGGCTACGGTCGACGCCACGGTATGGCGAGTAGGCCCCAGCAACGGCGCCCCGAACTACAACTATACTGACGGCACCTGCGGTACCTTCAGGTTCCGGATTCAGGTCACCGACATCGATTTGCAGGACATCTCCCCTACCTTGGTTAGCAATCCTCTGACCTGGAACGTGAACTTCGGCGACAATAGCTTCGGATGCTTCCCTACCAGCGACGCGAAAATCTGTAGCGCTTCCTCCACCAAGAGCGGCAAGCCATTGGACAGTACGGGCGGCGGCTGTTCCTCGGGTGATTAATGACGATGGACGGCGGCGAAGGCGGCAGCGCCCCCAATGTAATGCTGCCGCATGGCAGATAGGGCTTTTACAAGGCCAACAACCGGTGCTAGGGTAGCATGGTTAGACGTATAGCAAGGGGATCGGCAGATGCGTGAGATGAAAGAAATGGTCGTGACGAGAGAGCGGTCAATTGAAAGCAAGAGAGCGGATTCTTGCAGAAGGCCGTACGTTTCGCCGAAGCTCGAAGTCTTTGGGCGCGTGCAAGACCTCACGATGAGCGGTTCTGGCTCGGTAACCGACGGCGGGACTTATCGTTCAGCTGCGGGAGCGCCGTTACATGGTGGGCCATCGCAGGGCTGAGCGCATCAACTGGCCCTAGGCAGGTCGAAGCCTAAGCCATATCAGCCAGACTGAACTGCGGTTCCCTGTGCGAAAGCGCGGGGGACCGTTTCTATTTTTGCTCGGCAGAGCGCGTAACTTAGAGGTAGGGCCGCTCGTGAGCGGCCCTCTTACATTCAACCAATTCGGGCCGTTCGCGAACGGCCCCTACAAAAGGACACGCCAGGCTGTAAATAAATCCGACTGAGAGTCGTCGCCCGCGCGACCGATGCCGGCGCGGTTGCCCCTCATGCCTAGCCGTACTCGGCCCTGCACGAATACGGCGGCTCGAAGCGGTTCAGCACCAGCCCGGCGATCTCGCATCCCGCCGCAAGCTGGCCGAGCGCGCGCGCAACCGCATGGCGCGGCGTGCGATTGGCCTCGATGACCATCAGCAGCGCGTCGGCTAGGCGCGCCACGACCTGCGTTTCCGCAGCCGCCAGCGCCGGCGGACAGTCGATCACCACGTAGTCGCGCGTGTAGGCTGCTTTGGCGGCGGCGATGAACGTGCGCATGCGCGGGCAGGCGAAAAGCTCAGGTGCCGAGGGCGCGGCGGCGCCGGCGGGAATCAGTGTCAGCCCGGCGATCCATGTGCCGTGCATGCTCGATTCGAAATCGCTCCGCTCCGTGAGATAGCTCGAAAGGCCGTGCAGCGGGCTCAGCCCCAGTGGCCAATGCAGCGACGGAGTTCTAAGGTCCGCGTCGATTAAGAGCACGCGCATGCCGTTGTGCGCGAGGCTGGCGGCCAGGTTCAGCGCGACGAAGCTCTTGCCTTCGCCCGCCAGCGCGCTGGTCACGGCAAAGAGATGCCGGTCGCGCTCCGCCGCCAGCGCCTGGAGGCGCGCGGAGAGCACCTGGAACTTGCCGTTCGCCACACGATAGCGGTCGTTTCCCGCTATCAGGGCCGGCCCGGCGCCGTACCTTGGCGCCGGCCGCGCCGCCCCGTTGGCCACAGCTTCATCGCGGGCTGCGCCATCCCGGACTGCGGGCGGCTCGCTCCGGCGTCCCTCGCCGCGCACGCGCTCGGTTCGCCTTAAGGCTTCGTAGACCATGTTCATCTCTTCGTCCCCCCGCATCCGCCGCGCTGGCGCCCCGGGCGCAGTCCTCGCGCGGGCTTAGAACAGCCGCGTCGCATACATCCACAGCACCGCCACTCCCGCCGATATCGCCACGCACGCGAGGGCTGCCGCAGCGACCGCGCTTTGTCGCCGCTCCCAGCGTCCGGCGGCCGCGTCGGCGCGCGGAATCGCCACCAGCATGGGGCTGCCATACGCGCGCGACAATTCTTCCGGATCCTTGAAGGACGAGTCAGTGTAAAACAGCGCAAACGGCAATGCGCTGGCGGCGGCCACGCTCAGGAGCGCGCCGAGCAACAGGATCGCGACACGATCGGGGCGCGCGGGCCGCAGCGGAAGATTGGCCGGCTCGGCGACCCGCAGACGCCCGCCCGCGTGGCGGCGCACGAGCGCGGCCGTAGCCTGCGCTTCGAGCAGCCGGTTCATCAACTGCGCGTAATTGTGGCTCAGCACGGCGTAGTCGCGCTCGAGCGCCGCCAGCGCCTGCTCGTGCGCCGGAGTCCGGGCGATCCGCCCGCGCACCAGCGCGATCTCCCCGCTGAGCGCCGCGCGCCGCGCCGCGAGTTCTTCGACGCTGGGCGCCGCGGCGGCGCCGCCGCCCGGATCGCCGCGGATGCCAGTTGCGCTCCGGCGCCGCGGCTTTTTCAGCGCGTTGATCTCCGCGCGCATGGCCACGACGTCGGGATAGGCGTCACTGTAGCGCGCGCGCAGCGTAATAAGCGCGCGCTGCATCCGCTTGAGCCGGGTCTCCGGCGATGCCATCCGCGCGGCGGCCAACGCCTCGGCCGTGCGGTTGAGTCCCTCCTCGGCGCGGTCGAGCTGTTGCAGGTTGCTCGCCAGCTCTTCGGGCAGCGCGCCCGCATGGCGCGTCTTGTAGGCCTTGATTTCGCCGCTTTTCGCCTCGAGCCGCGCGCGGGCCGCGGCGACCTGCTCGCGTAGAAATTCACTGGCCGCGGCGGCGGCGGCAGTGCGCTCGCGGAGGTCTTCGTCAACATAGATGGCGCCAAGCCGCGCCGCCACCCGCTGCGCGATCGCCGCCACCGGGTATTCGAATGAGATCCTGAAGCCAGCCGGTTGTTCGCCGGAGCGCGGCTGATCGCCAAGCGGCTCGAGCGCGATCCGCTGGCGCATATACTCCGCCAGTTCATCGATCGGCGCGCCCGCCGCCCGCTGACGCGGATAGAGATTGAACTCGCCGATGATGCGGCCCAGGCTGGCGCGGCCGAGCGCCTTTTCGCCGAGCGCCTGGAGGCGGGCCGGCGTCTCGATCGTGGACGGCGGCGCCGCGGCCCAGGCCGCTGCCAGTTGCGGCGGCTCGATCCGCACCAGCGCCGAGGAGCGGTAAAGGCTCGGCAGGATCAGGATCGCGCAGGCCGTCAGGCCGAGCCCGGTCGCCAAGGCGTAGAAGAAGCCGAGCCGATGCCGGTGAATGACATCGAGGTAAGGCGCCAGAGTTATGACTTGCCGCTCGTTCATCGCCAGCTCCAATGCCACGGGCGTGCGTAAAGCTTCGCCCCGGCGGCGATCGAATTGGTCAGTGCGCTCCGGCTGCCCGGCGTGGCGCTGCGAAACCACAGGTATTGGGTGTAGAGGCTCACGGCGCGGCTAAGGCGGCGCTCGACCCCGGTTCCGAAGCTTTGTATCTCCGTGCGCGCGCCGCCGCCGCTGACCTCGCTGTAGCCGGCATATGCGTACAGCCCGGTCCGGCGCGTGAGCCGGTAGAAGCTCGTGGCGTAAACCGCTTGGTTGATACCGGCGCCGCCGAATCCCGCGGTCATTCCGGGCGCGCGGCTGCTGCCGAGATCGAAATTCCAATACTTGGCGCGGTAGCTGGCGGTGATCGCGTAACCGAGGTCGGTGCTGGTCCCTGCGGGAGAAGCGGAAACCAGCGGACCCGCCTGTGCCGCGAGACGGATTTGCTGGGTCAAGTCCGAGCGCAGAGTCAGGTACGGCTCGCAGCTATCGGATCGCGGCTGGCTGGAGAAGCGGAAGTCTTCGAAGTCATAGCCGGCGCCGGCCCATAGCCGCCCGCCCAGACGGTAGTACAGGCTGGCGTAAGCGCCCTGGTTGGCCGAAAGGCTCGAGTTGCCGGTGCTGGTGGCGAAGGTGTTCTGATGGAGATCAAAATCCGCAAACAGCAGCGGGCCGAGGCCCTGGTGCAGCCGCGAATCGAAGCTGTTGGTCTGGTAGTTGCGCTGCAAGAGCGCCTCGCCGAGCTGGAGGTTGAGGCCCGACGGGCCGATCAGCGCCTGTCCGAACACCGCTTCACCGTCGATAAAAGTGTCCGAAATCGACAGCTTTGAAGTCTCGGCCAGCGCCTCCTCATCGTGGAGCCCCAGGTAATGATCCTTGGCCAGCCGATCAAAATTCGCATGTTCGGCATAGAGCTGGCCGTCGGTGAGATAGTCGAGCGTAAGGTGGCGGCGTGGATTGTCCAAGGCGAGGCTCCCGCCGCCCACCAGCGTCGCCACTTCGTCGGACTTCGCCTTGGGCGCCAGCAGCAGATTGTCGGTGTATTGCGCGGACAGATCGAGCAGCGGCCATAGCTCAACGCTGGTGTTGGCCTGCACGCCTTCGCAAAAGAGCGCGAGCAATCCCGCGCCGGCCGCCACCCTGAGCAAGCCCGGCTTAAGACGCGGGCCGCCTGTGGCGCGCGTCTTCATGGCACGTCGATGGTGTCGCCTGCCAGCAGCGCGATATCACCCGAGAGTTCCTTGCCGCTCAGCACGCGGTCGTAGTTCACCACGATTCGCTGGGCGTCGCTTGGAGTATGGCGCGTTATCCTGAGCGCGCTCGTGTCCGCAAACTCGTCGAATCCACCGGCCTCGGCCAGCGCCTGGGAGAGGACTTCGCCCGGCCGCAGCCGAAATGCTCCGGGGCGGCGCACCGCACCCATCACGTAGATGACCTGGCTTCGCGCATCGGCCACCCGCACCGTTACGGTGGGGTCCGCAATAAACGAGGCGAGCCGCCGGACGAGTTCCTGTTGCAGTTGCCCAGTCGTGAACCCCGCCGCGGGAACCCGGTCGGCCAATGGGACCGTTATCGTTCCGTCGGCCGCCACAGTCACCTTTCCCGAGACCTGCGGCTGCTTCCAGACAATTACTTCCAACACATCGTCTGGCGCCACGCGATACGGCTGTGCCATCGCCGCGCTATCGTCCGAGAACGTGGTTTCCCTTACCGCCGCCGAAGGCGCGCAGGAAAAAGCCGTGACGACGAGGCACAGCAGCCAGACTTCAGCGCTGTGAAGAGACGGTAGCATCGTTTGACGCGGCCCATTTTGACAGCAGTTGGCAAACTGGTCCCGTCTCAGCAGTGAAAATTCACTGAAATTGGACCGCTAAGATGGAAAAAATAACCGAATATGCCCGGCAAACCATCAAAACAATCACGATAGGCGACGCGATTCGCTTGTTCTGGACTTGTCAATCGATGGCAATAGCCAACTAATACTAGCGAATTTGGCGAATTCCGATGTAAGTCCAATTTCCGGCTTGAAATCTGCGCGAACTTCTACCATAGTTAGATAAATTCATCTAATCTCTGCGCGTATCGATGCCCTTGGTGGGTTAAATAGGGCCTACAGAGTCTGTGGGAAGCCATCTTGGTCCAACCATGCAAAGGAACTCGCCGTTCCCAGCGTCGATGCTGACCGGTGTCGTGGCGGGCCATCAGAGCCCGCAGATGAGTAAATGATATTGACCTGGCAAAGAGAGGTTACAACCGCCTAAACATTATTTTATTAAAGCCTAGTTCGCTACGGCGATCCTTGACGAACTCCGTCATAGCCCACCAGGCGCGATGGTTGTTGCTTATGGAAGTTCCTGCATTTGCCACGCTCGGGCGCACGCGGGACCGAAGGTATTCGGCCGGTATCCGCACGGTGGGGGAATAGACACCGGCCAAGCGGCGTGGCGAAGGCGGACCATTTCCTGGCGGGGATTCGGTGCTGCGGTCCCCGCCTGTCGAGGATTCGTCCTATGGCAGGCGCTCTCAATTCACTAAATGAAGACCGCAGTCGACTGGCATGGCGGGTGCGCCAGGCCGGGGTCCCAAGCGAGATCATCGACGATCTGATCAACGATAACATCGTCGCGCGCTATGCGCGGCGCTTTCGGCTGTTCCTGCAGGGCGCGCCCGGCGACGTGCTGATGATCATCATCAACGGCGTGGTCAAGGTTCACTGCGCGCAACCCGACGGCCGGAGATTCCTGGTCGAGCTGGCCGGCCCCGGCGACATAATTGGCTACGTCAACCGCCTCGACGCCAGGGGCCGGCACTGCCAGGCGTTCGGGGCCCAGGCCTTGACCAATTGCGCGGTGGCGCTGGTTAGCCGCCAGCGTATCCTCAAGCTGTTCGGCGATTCTGACCACGCCACGATGATCAGCCTGTTCGAGCGGCTCAATACGTTCTGGGGCTCGGTCGTGCATCGTTACGCCTCGCTGATGACCCTCTCCTATCGGGAGCGGCTGGAAGCGGTGCTGGCCGAGGTGGCGGCGCGTTTCGGGGTCAAAGACGCGCGCGGCACGCTGCTGACGCTCGAACTGGGGCACGACGATTGGGCCGAGATGATCGGCAGCTCGCGGCCGATGGTCAGCAGGCTCATCGCGGAGATGATCGAGCATCGGGTGCTCGCACGCGAGGGCAAGCGTTACATCCTGTTGGCTGACGGAGGCGCCGATAAGCCGGCCCTCCCGACGCCGCCGCTCGAGACGGCGCCGTTAAGCGCTGTTCCCGCGCGCAAGCACGGCGCGATCATCCGCCCGGCCCGCGTTCCTTCCTGACCGCGCCGCAGGCTGCCGGAGGCCGCGGCGCGAGGCCGGCGTGTGCCCGCCTATCGCAGCCGTCACCAATCAACCACGCGGGAAGCCGCTACTCGGAGCGCGGATGGCGCCCGGGTCGTTTTGACGCTGCGGGGTGAGGGCGGTTATATGGGGACGGAGGAGACAGGACGGATGGCCGGCAAGGCGATAAAGGTCGAGTTGCCCGGCGAGTTATGGGCCGCGCTCGGCGACACGGCCGCGGCGCTGGGCATTGCCAGCGCCGCGGAAGCCGCGGTGATCGCGATCGCCGAATGGACCGCGCGGCGCAAGGCCGAGCTGGATGACCGCGATCCCACGCAGCGGTACTTCGTGAACGAGGCGCTCGACGAACTCGCCCTGAGCGAGGAGAAAAAGAAACAGTAGGGCCGGCAACGGACGCGGCTAACGCCAGGGCTCGCGCAGCACTTCGGTATCGCCGGTTTCCTGGTTGACCAGCAGAAACTCGACCTCGTGGTAGCTGCCCTTGGGAAAAAACACGTAGCCGCTGACCGTGAAATCGTGCCGGACCTCGCCGCCTCGCAGCGCCAGCGCCTGTAGCTGCTGGCTCGCCTGCTGGTCGGCCTTGCTCGCGCCGCTTTGCGCACCGTTCACGATACCGGCTCCGCCACCGAACGCGCCGCCGATTATCGCGCCGCTTGCGGCCCCGCTGAACCCTGACGCGCCGTTGACCACCGAGCCAACGATCGCTCCCAAGCCCGCACCAAGTGCGCCCTCGGCGACGCCGCCGACCGCCGCGCTGCCCAGTGCGGCCTTGAGTTCGCCCGCGCCGCCCGCCTCGCGCGCGGCCTCGCCCGGCGCCAGCGGCGCGACCCGCGCGCCGGAATCGTTGAGCGCGAAAATCTGGCTCGGCACGATCGCCCGCGGCACGTCGCTGCCATTGGCGACCGAGACGTAGAGCGGCACGATGTCACCGATCGGCTGGCCCGGCTGGGTCGTCAGGTTGAGCTGGCCGGGCTGCGGAGTCGCCACGATCTGCGGCGTGTCCTTGAGCGGCGCGGCGGCGATTCCGCAGCCCGACACCGCGAGCACGAGCAGGAGGCCGAATCGTCGCCTGTGGCCCGGGCGCTCGGCGCGCCGCCCGGCGCCGGCCGACGCTACGATCTTATGCCGCGCCACAGGTCTCACCAAGCCGCGGATCTGCGCTATCGAAGCCACAGGTTCATTGTAATGCCGCCCGGCATGGCCGGATCAAGCGGCATATCTGTGGCGCTGCCGTTAAAAACGGCACGGGCCCGCCGTTTGGATGGCTGAGAGGATCGGGGCTTGCGCGGGCCTTCGCATGCCATGCACAATCGCCCATCGGCGATCTTGTGGCATGGCCGGCGCGCTCGCAGCGGCGGAGCCAGGTGCATTCGCGACATGCGCAGCAATTCTCAGGCTGGCGGGCGCGCGGAGCGAAGATCGCGGGAGGGACGCCGGGGTGGCGAAATGGCAGACGCAGAGGACTTAAAATCCTCTGGAGCGCAAGCTCCGTGCGGGTTCGAGTCCCGCCCCCGGCACCAAGTTTCCCTAACAGCCATGCGGTCTTTCTAGCTCTGGCCGCTTTAACTGTCAAGGGCTTGAGATGGCGATTTTCAAGGTGACTTTGGCTAAACTTTGGCGGTTCTTAATTCCGCCGGCTATTATCGAAAGGAATCGAGATGGGTTTCAGTATCGAACGCTGACGGAGCTCGCCGCTTTCGCCAACGATGTTCTCCAGGCTGATTCGCCGCGGTGGTAGAATTTCGGCCGCAGAAAACTTCCGAGCTCGATCAGGGAGACTTATGGCTGCCGCACCGACAAAGGTCATCCAGAACGCCGCTAAAGGGTCTCCGGAATCCAAGGGCGTTGTCTTAGAACAAGCGGCTAATGAGTTCGTATTCGCCGTCGTTGGCCACGTCGGATCAGGTACTAGTGAAATAGCGATGGCCCTTAAGGGCTGCTTTCGGCAGCGGCCGGGGGTGGATTTGACGTCGAAATACTCAAGGCCAGGGAGGTTATTCGCGCATGGGCTCTGAGCGCTCTAGATGTGGTCCTCAACGACATAATGGGGCTCACGAAGGTGAACTTTAATGCCTGTATCTTTGCTGACGGTCTCCCGGTAACCCTGCGATTCGCAGATGCCGTCGGCGAAATACTGACTGCAGCTCCAACGGTCGATGGGCCTCCACTTCCGTTCAGGCACTACATCTGATTCGCCCGCGGAAGAGGCCAATCTACGTTTCGTTTTTCCTGGTCGTCAGCGGTACCACCTTCCTTGGGGCGTTCTTCCGTAACGAATGAAAGGCGGCCAGTTTCTCTGCGCCTTCACGCAGCATTGCTTCGTCAACGATGGCGTAGCGGCGATAGATCGATTCGGTCTTGTGTCCGGTCATTCGCATGGCTGCCGATCGAGACACTCCGGCGCGCTCAAGATTTCGGACAGCGGTTCGGCGCAAATCGTGAGCGACGCGGTCCGGATACCCGGCGAGACGACAAGCCTTGTCCCAACCGGTGTAGAAGTCCTTGATCGGCTTGCCCTCGCGGTGGAACACCCACGGAATGACGCGCTCCGTCGCCAGCTCAAGCTGTCGCGTCCGCTCTCTTTGTACGGCGAGGACCTCGCGCAGTTCCGGAATTAGCGGGAACATGCGTCCGTCCTCGTTCTTGGTCTCCCCGGGTTCGAGGCGGAGCCAGTTGCTCTCGAAGTCAACGTGCTGCCAGCGCCGCGTGAGGATTTCCGACGGCACACGCCAACCCGTTAAGTAAGCAACTTGGAAAACAGGCTTCAACGTCTCGGGCAGATGCTTCAGTACCGCTCGGAATTGCTCCGGCTCGAAGAATCCCTTGCGCGTGTTGCTCTCGCGAAGCATCTGGAAACGCGGTGGCTGTCCGACTTTCCTGCTGGCCAGGCGGAATGCTCGCTTGAGCGCTGCAAGTTCGCGATTGATCGTCGCGTTCGCCGCCTCCTGTTGTTTGCGATGAACGACATAGGCGTTGATCCGGTCCTCGGTGATATCAACCGCGCGGTAGTCGCCGAAAAACTCGCGGAGGTGCTTCACCCCGCCTTCGACCCGTCGCAAACTGCGACGCTCGTTCGCCCGGTAATTGTCCAGCAGGATGCGGACAAGGTCCTCAAACGTGGTTCGCTCGACCTGCGGGCCGACGGGTTTGCCCGCAGCCGCTTCCGAGAGCCGATGCTTAAGCAGCCGGACGGCATCCGCTCGGTTTGTCGATCGCGACGATTCGCGATAGCGCACGCCTCGGACGTAAAACTGAATCCACCAGGTCGCCGCGGTCTTGCGCTCGCCAGTCTCGCGGTCGAGATACTTGGGCTGATACACCAGTCCAAGCCCTCGCGTCTTCTTTTCGGTTGCGCGCGTGCCCAATCTCATGCACTCCGAGATCAGGCTACTGTCGCGTCGCTTCAGGGATCAAGCCTTGTCATGAGCTATGTCCCCAGCCGCACATTGTAGTAACGTGCGGCAAAATCCGCGCGATTCACGCGGCGACCGCTTCGCATTCGCGGCACCGACGGCGCCACAATTCTGTGTCAGGCGCTGTTTGGCGAACCGGGTCGGCTGGCGAGCCATTGTCTCAGCCTAATCCTGGAGCAAGCGTACTTCTTGCGTGACAGTTTTCGCACAAACGGCAATTTGCGCGCACGTCGAACGATCCACTGCCGAGGCACGTGAAGCGCGGCTGCGATCTCTTCGACAGTCATGATGTCGTCAACGTCGAATGGGACGCCGTCCTCGCCAA
>JAKAVN010000108.1 GCA_021827495.1 Deltaproteobacteria bacterium
GTAGGTGTCGGCGAACAGGTGCGGCAGATAGCGGTACCATACGTTCGCCAGGATTTTCCATCCCTGCCGCGGCGCGCGCGGATTTGGAAAGGGTTGGCCGCCCGCGTAGCCTTGCAGGTTGGTCCCGCCGTCGGGAAGTTCCACGATTTTTGCCTGCGCGGCGTATTTTTCGGTCGCGTCCAGATAAGGTTTCGGCAAGGGATGAATGATCGTCGGGCCGACCCGTATCTCAACGTCGGCCGGCATTTTCCAGTGGTAGCCGCCCTGGAAGAGCGCGGCCATTCCATCCGGCATGAACTGCCGGTATTGTCGCCAGTTCCGCATCGTAATCTCGGTACCGGCGGGGATGCCGTTGGGCTGGTTCGGCGCTGAATCGCCTGGCGCGGCCGCCGCACCGTTGGTCTTGGGTGTTCCCGGCGAAGACTCCGCGGCGGGTGCGGAAGCAATCCCCGCCGGTTGCCGCGCCCAGGCGGTATTCGCGTATAGCGCGCCCGCCAGGCAAAGGAGGACTCCGCCTACGCGGTTGATCTGCCGTGACATTCTTCGCTCCCTTCCGATTTTGTTCCGCTCCCGATTCGGCCATGGCCCCACGATAAACGACACGATAAACGATAAGATCGTTGGTATCATGGCGGCCGCCAAGTCTGCCAACCCGGTTGCACGGAGGCCGGCTACGCGGAACCGGATCAGGTTGCCCAATGAGGCGGAGCTGGTCCATTGCGTGGAAAGCGCCTTTAATTCAAAACTAGGGCTAGAACCTTGCCTTTGCAGACGGACGGTTGTTGTGCGAATCTAAAGCAGTTCAAAATTCCGGTTTAGGCCTGACCTTTAGCCGATTGACGGCGCTTTGGCCCAGGTAAGGAATTAAACTTGCTTGCTTTTTGGCATGCACCGCGCCGCGGGGCGTTGTCGATGGAGAGGCTGAGGAGGAGATAATGGAGTACAAATTTCCGGCGCTCTACTTCGAAACGACCAGGTTATGCAATCTGCAATGCCCGATGTGTATGACGGGCAGCAATGACGCCAAACGCGTTAAGGCCGCCAAGCCACGGGAGCTGAGCTTCGAGGAAATCCGCGACCTCGTGCTGCTCCCGGCCAAGCGGCTCGGCGTCGAGGCGGTGGGCTGGAGCGGCGGTGAATTTCTTTTGCGCAAGGACGCGCTGAGGCTGGTCCGGCTGGGCAGCGAACTCGGCTACCAGTGCAAGATTTGCAGCAATTGCGAACTGCTCACCCGCGAACTGCTGTGTGAACTCAAGGAAGCGACCGGGGGCAATCTCACGATCGCGGTCGGCCTCAACTCGATCGACGTGCGCAACGAATGGAGCCGCGACGCCACGCCCGATCGCACGCTGGAGGTGCTGGCGCTGTGCGACGAGCTCAAGATCGATCGCCACGTGATCGTGACGATCTCCAAGGACAACGCCGACAGTTTCGCCGACACGGTCGACTACCTGGTCAAGCGCCGGATCTCCTACAACCGCTCGCCGTACTCGGCGCGCGGCTCGGGCTGCGACCGGTTTCGCCAATTCGCTTTCGACGGCAACGATCTCAAGGAGCGGTTCCACCCGGTCCTGCGGCGCTCCGTCAATGGCTACGTCAGCTACACGCCGTTTTTCCTTTCGCCCGAGCTGCATGCCGAGGTATCGGGCGGCGTGCGCAACGGCACCGTCCCGCATAATCCGCCGATCGGATGCTGGGTCGGCACGTGGCTCGCCGTTAACGCCGAGGGCGATGTGTCGGTTTGCCCGGTGCTGCTCGATTCGCTGCGCGCCGGCAACGTGCGCGAAAAGCCGCTCGACCGGTTGGTCGCGGAAAGCGAGCTGTTTGCCCGGCTGCTCGATCGCAGCCAGCTAAAGGGCCGGTGCGGGGAGTGCCGCTACCAGTACACGTGCGGGGGCTGCCGCGCGATGGCGTATTATCATACTGGCGACTATATGGCCGAAGATCCGACCTGCTTCTTCAATCCGGCCGACAAAGAGACGGTCAGCGAACACGAGGAAGAGACCAATCGGCTCTTCAAGAAGTATCTCATCGTCGCCCGCCACGTCGGGCTTTATAAACGGCCCGCGCGGACGCGCGATGTAAAAGGGGTTCGGACGTGACAGCGCATCGTCCGCCCAGCGTGAGACATCCCCGGATCGACGTGGGGCAGCGCCCCTTTATCGTGATCTGGGAGATGACCCGCGCGTGCGATCTCGCATGCCAGCATTGCCGCGCCGAGGCCCAGCCGCTGCCCAATCCGCTTGAGCTCAACACGCGCGAGGCGCGATCGCTCATCGACGAAATCGCCTCGTTCGGCGCGCCGCCGCCGTTGTTCGTGATGACCGGCGGGGACCCGATGAAGCGTCCCGACCTGACCGAACTGGTCGCCTACGCCGCCAGCCGCCATCTTCCGGTGGCGTTTTCTCCCTCCGCGACCCCGCTGCTCACCCGCGGCGTGATCACCGAACTCAAGGCCGCGGGGCTCAAGGCGCTGTCGCTGAGCGTCGACGGCTCAGGTCCCGAGATCCACGACGCGTTTCGCGGGATCGACGGCGTGTTCGAGCGCACGATGGCGGCGTGGGAGACGGCGCGTGAGCTCGGGATCAAAGTTCAGATCAACACCACCGTTTCGCGGCTGAACTTGTTTGATCTGCCGCGCATAGCCCATCTCGTGCGCGCCCGCGGCGCGATGGTCTGGAGCGGCTTCATGCTGGTCCCGGTCGGCCGCGGCGCCGCGCTCGAACAGCTCTCCGCCGACGAGTGCGAAGACGTGATGAACTTCCTGTACGACGTCGGCAACGCGATCCCGACCAAGACCACCGAGGGCCACCATTTCCGGCGCGTGGTTCTCGAACGCACGATTCTGGAACGCCGCGGTATCGCGCCCGAGGGCACCCTCCGGCTCGGCCCCACGTACCGGAGGCTGCGCGCCGCGCTCGAGCCGTGGCCGGCGCAGGGCCGCGAGCGCCGCAGCCCGATGGATATCAACGCCGGGCGCGGCTTTGTCTTCGTCTCGCATGTTGGCACGGTACATCCGAGCGGATTTATGCCGATCCCCGCGGGCAATGTCCGGGTCCAGACGCTGACCGAGATTTATCGCCAAAGCCCGCTCTTCAACGACCTGCGCGACCCGGCGCGGCTCACCGGTCGCTGCGGCGTGTGCGAATTTGCGGTAGTCTGTGGGGGATCGCGATCGCGGGCCTTCGCGAGCAGCGGGGACGCGCTCGGCGACGATCCTCTATGCGCCTACACACCGGGCACTTTTTCCTACCAGGCCGATATCGCCCCGTTGTTCAACCTCAGCGGCGCCGCGGCAAGCCCGCCGGTCTTGTCCTGAGCGGTCTCGCGCCGCGATCCCGGCGCAGGCCGGGACTCGGCGGCAATTTCTGATGGGCTCCGGACGCAATCATCGGCGGGTCGCGATAATCGGCGGAGGAATCAGCGGACTGGCCGCTGCCTTCCGCATCCGCGAACTCGCCGCGGCACGCGAATTTCCGCTCGAAGCCGCGCTGTTCGAAAAGGGCCCCACCCTCGGCCGCGCGCTTGCGACCATTAGCGAAGACCAATTTGTCATCGAGACGGGCGCCGATTCATTCCTCTCCGAGAAACCGTGGGCGCTCGAACTCGCAAAGCGGCTTGGCCTCGAGCCCGAACTGATCGGAACCGACGAACGCTTCCGCAAGACTTGCGTCGTGCGCGCCGGGCGGCTGGTCGAAATCCCGGAAGGGTTCACCCTGCTCGCGCCCACCAAGTTCCTCCCAGTCTTCAAGAGCCCGCTGTTCAGCCTTCCCGGCAAGCTGCGGATGGCGTTCGAACCGCTGATCCCGGCGCGCCGCGGCGGAAGCGATGAAAGCCTGGCCTCGTTCGTGACGCGCCGGCTCGGCCGCGGAGTGCTCGATCGCGTGGCGCAGCCGCTGGCCGGTGGAATCTACACCGCCGACCCCGCGGCGCTGAGCCTGATGGCCACCATGCCACGCTTCATCGAGATGGAGCGGCGCTACGGCAGCCTGTTCAAGGGGCTCAGAGCGGCGAGCCGCAATCGCCCCGTCCAGTCCAGAGGCACCAGTGGCGCGCGCTGGAGCCTGTTTTTGAGCTTCCGCGGCGGGATGCGCACGCTGGTCGAGGCGCTCGCCACCCGGCTCGGCGAGTGCGTTCGCATGCGCACGGCCGTCGCGGGGCTTGCGCGGCCGGGCGGTGGCGGCGGCGGATGGCGCGTTGGGATGGCCGATGGCGTCGAGTTCGACGCCGACGCGGTGGTCGTCGCCACGCCGGCCTACGACGCCGCGCGGCTGCTCAGGCCGCACGACGTGGAACTCGCTCGCCTGCTCGGCGAGATCCGCTACTCTTCCGCCGCGTCGGTCAATATCGCCTATCGGGCCGCGGACCTGCCGCGCCCGCCCGAGAGCTTCGGCTTCGTCGTGCCGGTCAAGGAGCGCCGCAAGATCATCGCCTGCACGTTCTCGAGCGTAAAATTCCCCCATCGTGCGCCGGAGGGCGCCGTTCTGATGCGCGCGTTCCTGGGCGGCACGCTGCAAGCCGAGATGATGGGGTTGGAGGATGCCGCGATGGTCGCCGCGGCGCGCGAGGAAATCGCGGCGTTGCTCGGCGGCGGCGCCGAACCGATTCTGGCGCACGTCCAGCGCTGGCCTGAGCAGATGCCGCAGTACGCGGTCGGCCATCTCGACCGCGTGGCCCAGATCGAGCGCCACGCGGCGACGCTCCCCGGTCTGGCGCTGGCCGGCGCGGCTTATCGCGGCGTGGGCGTCCCGGATTGCGTGCACAGCGGCGAGCAGGCCGCCGAAGCCGTGCTCAACTACCTGCAGACCAGGACATAAAAGCGCGTCGCGATGGAGCCCGATGACGCGCTTTCTCCGGGGCCGTGGCCGCGCGTACCGCGGATTGGCGGGCTCGCATGCAACGCGCGCCGGGCGCCGCTGATCTGAGCACGCGGAGCGGCTGTCCGATCAGTCGCTGGCCGGAGAGGGGACGGCGGAGCCGGAATGCTCCTCGCCAAGTGCGATACCGCCTTGCGCTGGAATCGCCGAAAGCAGGGCGGCGAGGAGGCAGACCGCGGTGGATACGCCAAAGGCGTCGCGGAAGCCGCCGATGAAGCTGCGCCGGTCGAGTGCTGCGCCGGCGGGATGCCCGGCCGCGAGCAGGCGCGTGCGCTTCGCCGCGCTACCCACGCTGAAGACCTCGGCCGCCGTCGTCACTCCCATCACCACTCCCAGCGTTCGCATCATCATGACCGCGCCCGCCGCCACGCCTTGCTGCGCACGCGGAATCGCCGCCATCACGAATTTCATGTTGGCCACCGTGAAAGCGCCCAGCCCAAGGCCGATCAGGATGAGTGCCGCCGCCACGGCGAGGTAGGGCGAGTTGGCGCCGAGGCGGCTGGTGAAAAGGAGCCCGGCGGCCTCGACCAGCAGCCCGGGAACCTGCAGGCGGCGGGCGCCGAAGCGGTCCGCGAGCAGACCCGAGAGCGGCGCCGCCAGCGCCATCCCGAGCGGGCAGGGCGCGAACAGCGTTCCGCCCGAGGCGGCGGGATAGCGAAGCACATTGACGATGTAATATGGCACCAGCAGCCAAACCGCGAACATCGCGAGGTGGGAGAGCAGGTTGGCCGCGTTGGCCAGGCTGACCGCGGCCGTGAACAGGCTCCAATCGACGATCGGATGGGCCATGCGGCGCTCGGCCGTGACGAAGGCGGCGAAGCCGAGTGCGGCGGCGATCCACAGCGCGACGACCCGGCCCGAAAGCCATCCGGCCTCGCGTCCGCGGCTGACGGCGAGCAACAGAGCGACCACGCTGGCGGCCAGCGTCGCCATTCCGAGCAGGTCGAAGCGCTGTCCGCGCTTGCGCTCGACGCTCTCGGCGAGCATCGGCGCGGCGACTAGCGCGGTCAGGATGGCGAGTGGCACACGGAATAGGTAGACCGCGCGCCAGCCGAAGCGGTCAACCAGGATGCCGCCGATCACCGGGCCGCTGGTCGAGCCGGCGTAGCCCATCATGTTGAGCAGCCCGAGCGCGCGGCCGAGCTCGGTGGACGGAAACGCCACGGCCACGATCGCTGGCGCACTGGCGAAGACCATCGCCGCGCCCATTCCCTGCAGCACGCGGAACGTCAGCAACAGCCCGTAGCTCGGGGCCAGGCCGCATAAGGCCAGCGCCAGCGTGCTGACCGTCAGCCCCGCCATGAACGCGCGCTTGCGCCCGAACATGTCGGCCATCCGGCCGCATCCGAGCAACAGGCTGGCGTTGGTCAGAACGTAGCTGATGACGAGCCATTGGATGGTGGCGACGCTGACGCCGAAGTACGCACTGATGGCGGGGAAGGCGATGTTAAGCGCCGAGTCGAGCGAGACCACCAGCAATCCGGCGCTCGCGATCGCGAGCGCCATCCATTTGCCGGGCGAGGCCAAGTGCGGGAGACGCCAGGCGGCCTGGCGCGATCAGACGCGCGCGGCGTGGGCCGGCGGACGCGCCTGTTTGAACTCCAGCGCCGCGTCGCGCATCGTTTTGAACGCGACTCCGTCGCGGCTGCGGATATGGTCCATCAGCCGCTCGAGCATCAGCAGGCGATGGCCGCGGCCGATGCACTGCGGATGCATCGTGAGAATGTAGTTGCCCGCGCCGAGCCGGTCGTAGAGATAGTCGAAGTCACCCGCCCAGACCTCGTAGATGCGCGAGGGCGCGGCGATGCCCGGGTTGATGCCGTTGCGGGTCCAGACGTGCTCGAAGGCGACGAAGTCGTCGAGTCCCCAGGTGAACGGCAATTCGACGATCGCGGTCTCGCGGCCGAAGATGAAGGCGCTGTCCTTGGGCGCCTGGTCGCCGACCCTGCAATAGTAGGGCGTGAAGTCGTCGCCCATCATGCTGCTGTCGTATAGCATCCCGTGGTTGACCAGCAGTTCGAGCGTGCGCGGCGTAAGCCCGGCGGCCGGCGAGCGGTAGCCGGCCGGGGTCTGGCCGGTGACCCGGGTAAGCGACGCGATCGCCGTATCGAAGTCGCGTATCTCCTCTTCGGGTGAACCGAGGCGCTCGTGGCGGTAGCCGTGATGGCCAATCTCGTGGCCGGCGGCGGCGATCTGCGCGACCGCCTCGGGATAAGTGTCGGCGGTATGTCCGGGGACGAACCAGGTCGACGGGATTTTCCACTCGCGCAGCATGTCGAGCAGCCTTCGCGCGCCCACCACTGCGAACTCGCCGCGCGAGATCGCGCTGGGTGAGGTGGCGTGGAAATTTCCGATCCAGACCGAGATCGCGTCGAAGTCAAAGGTCAGACAGACGTTCACCTTTTTTGCCACGGGCGGTTCCTCCCGACAGGCCGGCTTGCGCGCGCACGGCCTCGGCCAGTGCCAGGCTCTGCGGCGTTCCAAAGGCCATCTCTACTGCGGCAGCATCGAGACTGTCCAGCGCTCACGCTGGCGCGATTTTCCTGGCCCGCGCCGCGGGCATGACGCGGAGCAGGACGGTTATCTGTGCGACGGCGGACAGGCACGCTGCGCCGCTTTGATTTGACAGCCCATTGAATTCCGCGCTATTAGGCCAGAGCGGTAAAGTTCACACTATGCATTTTTGTGCGTATCTTGTGCGTATAGCGAGGATGGCGTCCAGCGGCGGCGCGCGGCCCGGCAGTTCAAGCAAACCAAATTCGAGTTCGCCCGCTATGGTGGTCGCGCCGCGGCGTGGAGCGTCGCGCGGTTCGGCCCGCCGCGGGCCACGGAATCATGCGCCGGAAAGCGCGCGCCGGCAGCGGCGGCGCGCGACATTTTTATCGCAAGGCGCCGGAGCTAAACCGCGGCGCAACACGATGATTGGTCAAGGGTGGCCCCTTCTTTCAAGGCCCGTGGATATTGACAAAGCGCTCTCCTAATGCCATTGAACGCAAGAATTAAACACAAGTTAACTTGACGCTGGTGATTTGCATCAGGATCACGAAGTGCGAGCTGTAGATAAAACTGCAAAATGTATGGGGTTTAGGCGATGCTCGCTGTGGGCGTTGGCGGGCGCCGTGATGTTGGCCGGCCTGTTTGCGGGCGGCGCGATCTCCAGCGGCGCAACTGGCGCAACTAACGACGGCAAGATGGCCGGCGCGCCGGTTTGGACCTCGCTCTATGGCGTCGCCATCCGGCCCGATGGCAGCGCTTACGTCGTGGGTTCCAAGGGCTTGCTGCTGGTCTCGGGCGACCGCGGCAAGAGCTGGGACATGCAGACCCTGCACGAGCGCCCCGGCGACGTGCTTTATCAGGATCGCGACCTCTACGCGATTCGCTTCACTCCCGACGGCAAGAGCGGCTGGATCGTGGGTGAACGGGGGATCATCCTCCACTCCGACGACGGTGGTAAGAGCTGGACGCGGCAGAAGAGCGGCATCACCGGCAACCTGTTCAACCTCGCGGTGGTCGACGCGCAGCATGCCTACGCCTGCGGCGAGGACGGGCTGCTGCTGAGCACTGGCGACGGCGGCCAAACCTGGAAGTCCTACAAATACAAGGGCTGGCTAATCTTCTTTGACATCAATTACACCGACGCCAACAGCGGCTGGGCGGTGGGTGAATTCGAGACCATCCTGCACACCACCGACGGCGGCCAAACCTGGAGCCTGAGCCACGGCGGCAATACCACCGACTTTACGGTGGGGCCCTACTTATCCATCGTTTTAACCGACCCGCAGCATGCGTTGGTGACCGGACTCAACGGTGACGTGATCAGCACCACGGACGGCGGCAAGAGCTGGACTGCGCAGAAGCTGCCGGAGACGGTCGCAACGTACGCCGCGGCGCAGAGCGGCGGGCGGACTTGGCTCGGCGGCGAGGGCGGCCGGCTGATTTGGGCCGACGCGGGCGGCAAGTGGGCAGTCCAACGCCCGACCTTCAACGACATCACCAGCGTGGCGTTCCTGGGCAATGCGGGTTACGCGGTGGGCCTCAACGGCACGATCCTCCGGACAGACAACGCGGGTGGCCAATGGCAGGTGGTAAAGTAACCGAGGGGCAGGCAGTCGGCCCGATTGGTGTCTTCGTACTGCGCTTTCGCGCGGTCATCGGCATCGTCCTTCTGCTATTCAGCGCCTTCATGGCGTACGAGTGTGCCCGGGTCAAAGTCGCAACTGACTTCGACGAATTTTTCCCGCGCACGCATTCCAACGTTCAGCTCTACGAGAAATGGAAAAAGTACGGCGGCGCCCAGACGCTGGCCGTGATGGTGCAAGTCAGGCACGGCGACATCTTCAACTTCGACACGCTCAAGCGCATTCAGGGCATCCAGCGCGACGTCGACAAGCTGCCCGGCGTGGACCATAACGAGGTCCGCTCGCTGGCCTCTTATCGCGAAAGCTATGCCGAAGCCGCCCCCGGCTCACTCACCATCAAGCCCTACATGTTTCCCAACGTGCCGACCACGCAGGCCGGGATCGACGAGCTCAAGCGCCATGTTTTTTCCAACCGCAACCTCATCTCGCACCTGGTAAGTTCCGACAACCGCAGCGCTCTGATAACGGCCTCCTTCAACGAGCGCGGGCTCGACTACCGCGAGCTGTTCTACGACGTTCAGGCCATCGTCAAGAAGTACCAGAACGACAACAACCAGCTCTTCGTGGCCGGCGAACCGATCATCCGCGGCTACGGCTACTACTACTTTCCCCTGCTGATAGTGCTGTTTGTGCTCGCGGTCGGCGCGATGATCCTCATCCTATACATCACGCTCGGCCAGCGGACGCGCTGGTGGCCGCCGATCGTCACCGGAACCTTGTCGGCTGTCTGGGGCCTCGGGTTCGTGGGCTTGATGGGCTACAACTTCGATCCCGTGATGCTGGTCATCCCGTTCATTCTGACCGCGCGCGACATGAGCCACGGCATCCAGTGGCAAGGCCGCTTCCACGATGAGCTCGACCGCCTGGGCGACAAGTACGCGGCGTGCGAGGCGACCACCGACTTCATGCTGCCGCCTGGCCTGCTGTCGATTCTGGCCGATATCGCCGGCATCATTTTTATCTCCTTCGGCGGCATCCCGGTCCTCCAGCACATCGCGCTGGCCGGCTCCGTATGGCTCGCCGGCAGCTTGACGATGGTCTTCATCTTCCAGCCCATCTTCGTCAGCTACCTGCCCGCTCCGAAGGTCAAGGAGAAGAAGCGGCGCGTTGGTCCCGAGCCCGGGTGGCTCAGATCGGCCAAGGCCGGTGTCGCATGGCTGGTACACGTCCCGGTTACGCCGGGACCGGCGCGCACCGGGCTGCTGGTATTCGCGATGTGTTTTCTGGTGGCCGGAATCTTCGCCAGTATCCGCCAGGACATCGGCTATAAGACTCCCGGAACGCCGCTCTACCGCCCCGACTCCAAGGTCAACCGGGACATCGTCGCGATCGGCAAAAAATTTCCGCTCGAGGAAGGCTGGGTTATCCTCACCACGCCCGCGGGCGGTATGGTGGGGACCTCGTCGGCCGCGGGAGCCCAGCAATCGGTGTTGTCGCCGCGGGTTCTGCGGCTGGTCGATGACATGCGCGCCTACCTGCTGGGATACCGCAAGGTGGCCGCGGTCATCTCTTTCTCGTCGACCATCGCGTACCCGTTCAACCAGATGTTCCACTACGGGTATCCCAAGTACCTTGCCGACCCGGAGACACAGCAGCTTTCGGGAAACCTGTGGTTTCTGTTCCTCAATGGTTCCGCGCCGGGCGAGCTCGAGCGTTTCATTTCGAATCGCTCCAATGACGACACTTGTATCCGCATCCTGCTCCGCGACCATAACTACGACACCCTCAATGGCTTGCGCGCCCGGGTTGCGCGGTTCGTTGCCCAGCGGGTCGGCAACGATCCGCAACTCAACCGGGTTCACGTCTGGTACCTGGCCGGTTCGGCGGGGCTCTATCAGGCCGCCAATGACGTTCTATATGAACTTGACTTTCTCAATATCACCTTTGTATTAACTGTAGTGTTCGTATTTTGCGTGGTCTCGTTCCGTTCCATTACCGCGGGATTAATGTTCCTGTTCTCTTGCGTTCTGGCTAATTTTGGCGCCTTTATATATATGGGAATACGCGGTATTGGTCTGACAATCGACACGATACCGGTTATTTCACTGGGTATCGGGCTTGGCGTCGACTACGGCATCTACACCGTGTCGCGCATTCGGGACGAGGTGATGGGCGGGATGCGAGTGGAAGAGGCGATCATCCTCGCTTTGAAAACCACCGGCTTGGCCGTGTTCAGCACGTTCATGGTCATGATCGGCGGCATCTTTCCGTGGATCTTCTCGCCCCTGCTGTTTCATAACGAGATGAGCACGCTGCTCATTTTCCTGATGGCCTGCAACATGGTGGCGGGCGTGCTGATTTTGCCGTGCTACATCCAGATGGCGCGGCCGAAGTTCGTGTTCGGTGGAGGCCAGACGCCAAAGGCAGAGAACGGACTCAAGGGTGCTGCCGCGGCATCCTGAGCGCACGTGCGGGTCTGCGTCCGAGGGTAGGGTATGGAAGTAGCGGTAGAAAGCCTGACCGAGCGCGCTCCGACGGTCTGCGGATCGTGTGCGGCTGCATCTACCCGCGGATCGCTACTTCGGTAAAGCTCCAGGGAGGAAGATATGGGGACTGGAACACGCAAGCTAGGGTTCTCGGGAGATCGG
>JAKAVN010000109.1 GCA_021827495.1 Deltaproteobacteria bacterium
GACGAGCGCTTTGCCACTCGCCATCGCTGGCGGTGCGTCCCGACGGGCACAGCACGTCGATGTCTTGTTCAACCAGCGCCGCCCACAAACCGCCATCCAGCAACGGCGGCGGCGGCGAGGCGCACCCAGTTCGGCCGCCGCGCAGGCCAGCGCCGGGCCGAGCAGCCCGTCGTAGGCGGTCATCATCGGCAACGGACGTTCGCAGCGCGCAAGCTCGCCCAACTCGATGACCGCGCTCCGCGGGTGGCCGTGCCGCTTGAGCAGGCTTAGCCCCTGCATCAGCTGGCGGGGGCCGCACGGCGTGCCGTGCCGATGCATCAGCGCTTCGAGCAAGCGATCGTAACTCTCCGGCCATAGTCCTCGTGCGCGCCACGCCGCGAGCGGTTTCGATCCGGCCAGCGCGCCCGGCGTTCGCGCCAACACGTCGAGCTAGTGTTCCAGGTCGAGGACTTGCTGATTGCGTTCGTAGCAGCGCCGCCGGTAGCGCCGCCGCGGCCCGCATCGCGCACTTCCACGCAGCTCGGATCGAGCCGCGGCTCGACGGTCTTGCCGGGTCCGGCCGGCAGCGCATAGCGATTGGTCCGCAGCCGCCCACCGCCCCGTCCGTCCACGCGCGGGCACGCGCGCTCCGCCTGCGCGCCGGCCAAGGCCTGCCGCTCCATTCGGCGATGCACTCCCAGCTCGCGCGCGCCCCCCTTACAGTCCCAAGGCCGAACTCGTATTCCCTGCGCACCTGCGCGAATTGCTCCACCTTAACTCGCCGCTCCAGCCCACGCCTCCTGCCGCTTCAGCAGGAGGCTCCGGCTCGCGAAAAGTGGGCCATTTCAGAGCATCGAAATCATGAGAGCATTGTAGCGAAAGGGACTCGGCACGATCGCCTGTGGAGAAACCAAGACCGAATTCGTCTCTGGAGACAGCCCAAGGGCCTCTCCAGTGCCCTTACGACTGCGGGAACCCGCGCACACGCGCGAATTTCGCGAGCTTCTCCTGAGAAGGCCGAAGATCGCAGACTCATTGGCGGAGAGGGGGGGATTTGAACCCCCGAAACCCTTCCGAGTTTACACGCTCTCCAGGCGTGCGCCTTAAACCGGGCTCGGCCACCTCTCCGCGTGAGGAAAGTCAGTATGCCATTTGCGCGCGCCGGCCTGCCACAGGCCGCACGGATGCATGCCGCGCGTCGCGGGCGCCGGCACGCTTATGCCGGGCGCTTGCCTTAGGGGAATGTTTCCGGCTGCTGCCGGCCGCGCACCGGCACGCCGCCAAGGCGCGCCGCCGGCGAGTCCGCGCGCGCGAACAGCAGTGAGTCGGGGTCGCTGTAGATGAGCTTCCAGTCGCGCCGCCGCTCCATCAGCGCGCGCACCGGGGAGGCGGGTGTCAGCAGCACGTAGTCATGCGGATAGGCTGCGAGCACTGCCGCCGCGCGCGGACGATCGAATTTGAAATCGAAATAGTCCTCGATCGCCGTTATCGGGTAGGCGAAGTCGTAGCGGCCGTCAATAAAGACTTTGGAGCGGGGCGCCATCCGCCAGATAAGATAGTCACCCCAACTGAAGTCGCATAGCAGATTGCCGCGAAGCTCATGCGCCCGCATGAAATCGACCGCCCCCTGTGGCTGCGGGAAGCTGTCGGGCAGGCTGCGCGAGAAGAGCCCGGTCGAAAGCGCCATCACCAGCGCGAGCGCGCCCACCAGAATCTCGTTGGAGGCCTGGCGCGGCTCGACGGTGGCCGGATCACCAAAGCGCGTCTTCTCGAGCACCAGGCTGGCGTGGCGGCACAGCGGCGCCACCGCCGCGATCACCGCCAGCGGCATATTGCGGACCGAGAGATAGGCGCCGAACGCCATCAGGGCGGCGATCGCGACCAGCGGCAGGTCGCCGCCGCGCGGCCGGATCGCAACGCAGACCGCGAGCGCGAGCGGCAAGGCGATGACAACGGCGAAATTGACCGCGGTTCCCGGCGACTCATGCCACTGCTGTGCGATCTTGAACAGGAGCGGCTGCCATTCGCTGATGATCGCGCGTGTCATCGGGTTTCGTATAGCCCGCTCAACCGCGAGCCAGTTGCCAAATCCGTACGGATTGACGAGGGTCGCGCCCGCGCAGGCCAGCGTAACGCCGCCCAGCCGAAGCGGCGGCCGCAAGCCGCGTCCGCCAGCCAGTTGCTCGAGCCCGCGAACTCCCGCGTAAAGCGCCAGCACTGCCAGCCCGGCCGCCACGCCGCCGTGGGTGTTCGCCCACAGCACGAAGATCGGAACCGCGAGCCATAGTGAAGCGCCGGAAGGACGGAAGCTGTCGCGCGCAAGCAACACCATCAGCGCGCTCAGCAGCATGTAGCTGAAAAGCTGCGGCCGGAACTGCATCATGGGAATCAGCGCGACGCCGGCCACCGTCAGCACCACGAGTTGAATCAGGACTGACGCGCGGGTCGCGGCCGCGGCCAGCGCCATCAGCAGCACGGTCGCCGCCGTGCAGCCAAACTTCATCAGCTTCAGCCCGACGATGCCGAAGGTGTCAAAGGAGAGTGCGAGCAACGCTTCGGCCAGCCATTCGGGGTCGCGCCAGAGGGAATCAGGTGCGCTGTAGGAGTAGGAATTCCGGGCCGGCGCGTGCCCCAGCGCGAGGACGAGCTGGCCAAAGCGGATGTGGCCCCAGAGATCGGGATCGGCCCAGCGGCCGACGTCGGTGATCACGATGATGAAGACGACGAGCGCCGGGGAATAGCGCAACAGCGAGACAGCGGCCAGCCGCGCCGCGCCGCCGCCCTCGAGCGCGCCGCCAACATTGTTCGCCGGGTCCGCGTCCATCCCCACCTCGGGCATCATCCTAACCACGCATCCGGGCTTCTCAAAGCCCCCGCCGAAGTATCGTGGCCGCGCGGAAGATCGCGCTCGCCGGCGGCCCGCGCCGCGTCACCTGCGGAATTACGGAAAGCGATCCGGCCCGGCCTGTCCCGCTACCGGAATGCCCTTGAGCTGGGCGGCGGGCGAGCCCGCGCGCGCGAACAGCGCCGCGGTTTCATCCCGATAAACCATCCGCCACCCCGGCTGTGCCATCATGAAACGGTACCCTGGCGAAGCGGTTCTCAGCAGCACGAAGTCGTGCGGATAGGCCTCGAGCACCGCGGCGGCACGCTGGCGCACGAGGAAGAAGTCCAGGTAATCGGCGATCACCTTTTGCGGGTAGACCATGTCGTAGCGGCTGTCGACGAAGACTTTGGATTGCGGCGCAAGGTGAAAGATGAGGTACTCGCCCCAGCCGAAATCGCCGAGCACGTTGCCGTGGAGTCCATGCGCCTGCATGAATCTGACCGCGCCTTGCGGCTGTGGGTAGCCGTCGGGCAGGGTGCGCGAGAAGAGCCCGGTCGAAAGCGCCATCACCAGCGCGATCGCGCCGACCAGCACCTCGTGGGCCCGCCGTCGCGGCGCGGACGGCGGCGGATGGCCGAAGCGCGTAGCCTCAAGCGCGAGCGTGGCATGGCGGCATAGCGGAGTTATCGTGGCGATCACCGCCAGCGCCATGTTGCGCACCGCCAAGTAGGCGGCGGCTCCCATCATTGCCGCGATCACGACCAGCGCGAGGTCGCCTCCGCGCGGCTTAATCGCGAAGCAGAGCGCCAGCGCGGCGAACGGCACGATCACCAGAGCAAAGTTGACCGCGGTCCTGGGCGACTTGTGCCACTCCTCGGCGATCTTGAACAGCAACGGCTGCCATTCGCTGACCACCGCACGCGTAATCGGATTGCGCAGCGTGTGCAGCACCGTGAACCAGTTGCCGATGCCGTCGGGATTGAGCAGCGTCGCCAATACGCATCCCGCAGTCACACCGCTGAGCAGCATCGCGCGCTTAAGCCCGTTGCCCACCGCCAGGTCCTCGGCCGCGGCCAGCGCCGTGTACACTGCGAGCACCGCGAGACCGACGAAGAAACCGCCGTGCAAATTGGCCCACAGCGCAAAGATCGGGATTGCAAGCCACAGCCGCCCGGCGCGCCGGTAGCTGTCGCGGGCCAACAGCAGGAGCAGCGCACTCAGCGCGACGAAGTCGAACAGTTGCGGCCGAAACTGCATCATCGGCGCGAGCGCGAGCGCGCCCGTCGCCAGTGTCAGCAGTTGCAGCCGAATCGGTGCGCCGCTCTCGGCCGCACCCATCGCCAGCAGCGTGATTGTCGCCGCCGTGCAGGCGAGCTTCATCAGCTTCAGCCCGAGGACTCCGAAGCTGCTCCACAACAGCGCCAGCACGACTTCGGCGAGCCATTCGTGGTCGTGCCAGGGCAGCCCCGCCGCGCCGTAGGAGTAGATGTCGCGCGCGGGCAGATGGCCATGCGTCAGGATGAGGCGGCCGAAAACCAGATGACCCCAGAGGTCGGGGTCGGCCCAGCGGCCGGCGTCGGCCACCACGACGATGAAGGCGAGGAACGCCGGCGAGTAACGCAGCAGCGAAACCACCGGCCGCGGCGCCAGGGCTCGCGGCCCGTGCCGATCGATGCGTGTCTCCCGCGCTTCCATCACCGCCTCGCCGTTTATCTCCCGACCGGCGCCTGCCGCGCGCCGCAAAGTGTCATGGAAATACGCCCGGCAGCGCAGTTCCGATGACGGGCAAGCCCGGCAGGCTTGCGGCCGGCGCGCGCGAGCGCCCGTACAGGAGCGCCGCGTCGTCGCGATAGAGCAGCGTCCAGCCGCGCCGCTGCTCCATCAGGCGGCGGGCCGGCGCGCGCGGCCCGATCAGCACGAAGTCATGGGCATAGGAATCGAGCACCGCGCCGGCGCTGGTCCCGTCGAAATAAAATTCGAGGTAGTCGCGGATGACCTTGAACGGATAGACGGTGTCGTAGCGGCCGTCGATAAAGACTTTGTCGGCCGGAGCGCCATGCCAGATGAGATATTCGCCCCATGCGAACTCACCCAGCACGTTGCCGTGGAGTCCGTGCGCGTCCATGAAGGCAAGCGCCGCACCGGGATAGACGCGATCGGTCGCCAGCCGGCTCGAGAACAGTCCGCCGCTCAAGGCCATTGCGCCCGCCAACGCGAGCATCGCCAAATGGCTCGCCGGACGCCATCGTGTCGGCGCGCCGGCGCCAGCGCGCCGGGCGTGCAGCAGCGCCAGATGGTGCGCCAGCGGTCCGCTCAGCGCCAGCGCGGCCAGCGCCAGATTGCGCACGGAAAGAAAGGCCGCCAACGTCATCATCGCGGCCACTGCGACCAGCGGCAGATCGTCCGCGCGTGGCGTCGCCGCAAACGCGGCCGCGAGTGCGGCGGCCATCCCGATTACCGCAAGGTAGAGCGCAACGCCCGACGGCGCCGAATGCCACTGCACCCGCATCGCCCACCAAAGCGGCTGCCAGTCCTTGACCACGTTGCGGGTGTAAGGATTGCCGAGCGCATGCGCCACCGTCTCCCACATCCCGATGCCGTACGGATTGACCAGCGTGGCAGCGGCGGCGGCCACGGCCAGAAGGGCCAGGCGGACTCCACGCCGCCATCCCGCGCCGGCGGCGCGATCGCAAAGCGCCGCGACGGCGGCATAAAGCGCCAGCGTGGCGAGGCCGATGAAGAAGCCGCCGTGCAGGTTGGCCCACAGCGCCATCAGCGGAATTACCAACCACAGCCGGGCGTCGCGGCGGTAGGTGTCGCGCGCGAGCAGCGCGATGAGGGCGCTTAGGCAAACCAAGGTGAACATCTGCGGCCGGAACTGCGTCTGCAGTATCAGCCCGAAGGCGGCGGTGAACAGGATGGCGAGCTGGACGGTGGGCGGCGCGCCGGCCGAGGCTTCCGTATCGGCGACACAAAGCAGCGCCGCCGCGGTGCAGGCGAACTTCCAGAGCTTGAGGCCGGCCACGCCGGCGGCGTTGTACACGAATGCCATCACGATTTCAGCCAGCCATTCGTGATCGCGCCAGAGCTGGCCCGCCGCGGAGTATGAATATGTATCGTGGTGTAGCAGATGGCGGCTGGCGATGAAGGCTTGGCCGAACCTTACATGGCCCCAGAGATCGGGATCGGTGTGGCGGTTGGAATCGGCGACTAGGATCGCGATCAGGACGGCGGCGGGCGCGTAGCGCGTCAGCGATACCGCCGCCGGCGCATCCGTAATACCTATCGCCGCGCGCCGGTCAATCCGTGCTTGGGGTACTGCCATGCGCTCGCCCGCCGCAGCCTACCACGCTACAGTCCGCGGGGCGCGCTGCAAAGCCGCGTTTACGGAAACCCGCCCGCAGGCGCGGCGCCGGTTACGGGCAGGCCGGGCAGGCGGGCCGCGGGCGCGCTCGCGCGTGCGTAAAGCAGCGCGTCATCGTCGCGATAAAGCAACTCCCAGTCATGGCGCCGCTCCATCAGACGGCGCGCCGGAGCGGCAGCCGTGGGGATCAGCACGAAGTCATGCGGGTAGGCATCCAGAACGTGTGCCCCACCGGGCAGGTTGAAACGGAACAGGAGATAGTCGTGAATTACCTCTGGTGGGTACGCAGTGTCGTAGCGGCCGTCGACGAAGATCTTGTCCTCGGGCGTGGCATGCCAGATTAGATATTCGCCCCAATCCCATTCGCATAGCACGTTGCCGTGAAGGCCGTGCGAACGCATGAAGCCTAGCGCGCCAGCCGGATAGGGCTGGTCGAGGACGAGCCGGTTCGAGAACAGGCCGCTCTCAACTATCAGAAAGGCACACAGCGCTAGCATCACCCATTGACTACCTGAACGGGCGAGCGGCGAGGGAGCGCCGCCGTGATGCCGTGAGCGAATTAGCTCCAGATGACGCGCCAGTGGCCCGCTAACCGTGATCGCCACCAGCGCCATGTTGCGCACGGACATCCAAGCTCCGACAGTCATCATCGCCGCAATCGCGACCAGCGGCAGATCGCCGCCGCGCGGCGCGATAGCAAAGGCCGCGGCGAGCCCCACGGCCAGCGCGACAACCGCCAGATACAGCGGCATGCCGGAAATTCCCGCATGCCACTGCTGTGCCATCGCGAACAACATCGGCTGCCATTCTTGAATCGCGACACGCGCTGAAGAATCGAACAGCGTGCGCGCTACTGCCTCCCACAACCCCACACCAAAGGGATTCGCCAGGGTCGCAATCGCGGCGGCCAGAGTAATCGCGGCGAGCCGAAGTCCGTGTCTCCATCCGTGGTTCGCGGCCAGATCGCAAAGCGTCGCGACACCGCTATAGAGCGCGAGCGTGACAATGCCGATGAAAAATCCGGCGTGCAGGTTGGCCCACACGGCCATCATCGGGACCGCCAGCCACATGGGTGCTCGACGGCGATAATTGTCGCGTGCCAGCAGCGCAACCAGTCCGGCCAACAGCACAAGGGTGAAGGTCTGCGGCCGGAACTGCGTCTGCAGTATCAACCCGATCGCGGCCAAAATCAGGACGACGAGCTGAAGCGACGGCCGCGCGCCAGTCTCGGCCTCGGTGTCGGCGATGAACACGACGGTTAGCGCGACGCAAATGAACTTCCAAAGCTTAAGCCCAACCACCCCACCCACGTGGTAGACCAGCGCCATCACGACCGCGCCGAGCCATGAGTAATCCTGCCAGAGATGGCCCGGGACGGAGTAGGAATAGGGATCGCGGATCACCAAATGGCGCTGGGCGACAAAGAGCTGGCCAAAGCGGAGATGGCCCCAGAGATCGGGGTCGGTATGACGATTGGAGTCGGCGATCAGGATCGCGAGCAGGACGACCGCGGGCGAATAGCGCAGAAGCGAATTGCGCACCGGCCGCGGCGCGGGCTCCCCGAACCGGCCACGCCGTGCCGCGCCGGCCTCGGCGCCCGTATTCGGCGGTACCGCCCGCTCCTCCCCGCTGGTCTTCATCACCCACCGCACCGCGCGCGCGGCAATCGCCGCCGCGCCGCGGCCGCATCGAAGCTAGCAGATTCGCGATGGCGCCGCAGCGCTACGCGAGTTCGACACAGACGGCCCGGCGCCCCGCCGCTGCTCCAACGGTTTCGGCCTAGGCGCGTGCGGCGACGCAGATGGCATCGTTGGGCAGCCGAAGCGAGCCGTCGGCGCGGCGATAGGGCGCGGCCGCCTCGTCGGTGGCGCGCTCAATCTGCGCGCGCATCTCAGGCGTGCAGCGCTCCAGCACCGCCCGCATCGGAGCCGACACGCTGGCGCGGAAACGCGAGAACTCATCGACCGAGGCAAACTCGAAGACCACCTCGAGCGGCTCGCTGCGCACCTCGCTGAATCCGGCGCCCTCGAGCGCGCGGGTCAGGATCGATACGTCGGCGAGCCGAAACGGATCGAGCGCGCCGGGCGGGCGCGGCGGCAGGCCGGCCAGTGCGCGGATGGCTTCGCCACCAAGACTTATCATCGGCGTCTTGTCGGGGGTCGACCAGACCGCAGTGGCAAAGCGCGCGCCAGGCTTGAGCGCACGGTGAATTCCGCGCGCCGCCGCATCGAGGTCGGGCACGAACATCAGGCCCCAGCGGCAGATCGCGGCGTCGAAGGTATGCTCATCGGCCTCCAACGATTCGATATCGCCAACGCGAAACTCGAGATTGCCGAGCCCGAGCGACACCGCCCGCTCGCGCGCCACCGCGAGCATCCCAGCCGACTGGTCAATCGCGACGACGCACCCGGCCGTGCCGACACGGCGCGCGGCGGTTATCGCGGGCTCGCCGATTCCGGTGGCGAGGTCGGCCACGCGCTGGCCCGGGCGCACGGCGGCGAGTTCGATCAGGCGGTCGCTGACGTGCTGCGCGGCGCGCTCGAAGGTGCTCCACCACTGCTTCCATCCCGCGGCCGCAGCGTCCCAATCGAGGCGCTGCTGCTGCTTGATTTGGTTGATCGGCTGACCCTGTTCACTCATGGCATCATCTCCTGGCTGGCGTGTCTCACTCGGCGCGCGTGCGGCGGCCCCGCACTCGCACGCCGCGAAAGCCCGCGAGCGGCTGCGGATACCGCGCCAGCAGTTTCGCAGCTTTGTCCCGCGCCTTCCACTGATCGCCGATTAGCAGAACCGCCGCGCCGGAATCGCCCGCAGGCACGGCGGCTCCGGCAGCCCTGGTGTGGCGCAGATAATAACGCACCACGTTGACCGCGTAGGGCGGTGCGACCGCGATTGTCGCGCCCGGCGCAACCGCGCTGGCGGCGGCGCGGGCAGCCTCACGCCACTGGCTATCGTGCGGGCGCCGCCGGTAGGCGTGCAGATGCCCGAGCGCCAGCGCCACCATCAAACCGATCGCGCCCGCCCGCGCCCAGCCGCCGCGCAGCTCCCACGCGCCGAGCGCGGCCAGCATAAAGAATGGCGCGAAGCACCACAGCGCATAGCGCTCAACCAACATCGGCGAAAACGCATACGACGCGAGGAGCATCAGCACCGGCGGCGCCCACATCCATACCAGCGCAAACGCGACCTGCCGCGGCGCCCGGCGCCAGCCCCGCCACACGCCCCATCCCCAAAGCACGATCATCACCGGGAAGGCGAAAGTGCCCGTGGCCTTGTTGAACATCGCGGCCGGCTCCCACCACGGCGGCCGCTCGATCCAGCTCGTCGCGCCATGGGCGAACGCGCTCGCTCCCGTGCGCAGAGCGGGCAAGGCCAGCATCACGAACAGCGCGGCGCCGGCGCCGAGCGCGGCGGCGATCGCAAGCGGCGGGGGCATCCGATGCGGCCGCGCGCGGCGCGATGGCATTCGCGGCAAAGCGGGCAGGCATAACGCCTCGGCCACGACCATGAAGGCGGCGCTGAAATGAGCGCCCACGGCGAGCGCGGTGAGTACGGCAAGCGAGGCGAGGTCGAAGCTGCCGCCGCGCCGCACCGCGCGAACGAAAAACCATACCTGGAGCATGACCAACAGCAGCGCGAGCGGGTACATCCGAAGCTCGCGCGCGTATTTGATCGTCACCAGGTTGACGGCGAGGAGCAGGGCGGCAAGCGCCGCGACCATCTGGGCCTCGGCAAACGGCATGCCGCCGAACGCGGCATGCCGATGCGGCGCGAGTGGCCGCGCCGCTCGATCATCCGGGCCGGCGAGGAGTTCGCGCACGAGTACGAACAGCACCACGATGCCGAGCGTGTCGAAAATTGCCGAGAGCGCCCGCATCGCGGCGAGCCCGTCGCCAAAAAGCCGCATCCAGTCGTGCAGCGCAATCTCGTACAGCGCAAGCTTGCCGGGATTGAGCACGGCCTGGATGCGCATCACTTCGGCGAGGCTCGGCGCGGCGGCGGCGGCCCACGACGCGGCCTCGTCGGCCGACATCTCGCGCCCGCCGATCGCGGTAAAGCGCAGCCACGCACCGAGCGCCACCGCGGCCGCGAGCAGCCCCGCGGCGAGCGCAGGCGCCGGGACACGCCAAGCCGCAATGGCCGCGGTCTCCCGAGGCGGCACGGTTGCCGCAGGCGCGCGACTTTGACGATCCGGTGTCACGAATCAGGCAGGCACGCGGCGTTGCCGCCGCTCAGCCGCACTGGCCTAAAGCCCCTTCTTGAGCTTCGGGGCGGGGCGGAAACCGACGGTGCGCGCGGCCGGAATCGTCATCGGACTCCGCGTGCGCGGGTTATAGCCCGGGCGGGCGCGCCGCCGGCGCACCGAGAAAGTGCCGAAGCCGGGCACCCAAAAGCGTTTGTCCTTGCGGATCGCGCGCGCGATGTGGTCGAAGGTCAGCTCGATAGCCCGCGCGACGGTCTTCTTCTCCAGGCGCGTCGCACGAGCGACGGTCTCGATCAGTTCAACCTTGGTCATGGGTTCGTGCCTCCCCGCGTTGTACCGTTATAGCGTGGATGTATGCGGCAGCAAGAGTGCGACCAGCGTGCGGGCGGCGGTACTTAGGCGACTCAGCGCGGTTCTGAGAATGGCTCGACGCGCGTGCCCAACTCGCGCCACACTAGGCCCCATCGCACTCCCTGGTCGCTCACCGTGACATGGCTTACACCGGACTCGCTCATGACGCGTTCGAGGATCGCGACGCCAGCGAAGATAACGTCAGCGCGAGCCGGATCGAGGCCCTTGAGGTTGCGCCGCTCCGCCAATGGCATCGAGCCGAGCAGACGCAAGACGTCCTCGACTTCTTTGCGCGCAAGCCGGTAGCCATGCACTCGATCCGGATCGTATTGCTCCATCTGGAGCGCGATAGCACAGGTCGTGGTGACTGTGCCGGCGATTCCGACCAGCACATCCGTGTCGAGCCCCCATCCAAGCCCCTTGAGTTCTTCATCGATGGCCAAGCGCAGGTCGGCCGCTTCTCGCGGAGTCGGCGGGTCGTTATGGAGAATCCGTTCCGTCAGGCGTACCGAGCCGATTTGCAGGCTCGCCATCTGGAGCTTGGCACCGGGAGCGGAACGGATGAACTCGGTGGAGCCGCCGCCGATATCGACGATGAGAAGGCGCTGCGCCGAGTCCAGATGCAAACCGCGAGTCACTGCCAGGTAGCACAGCCACGCCTCGCTCTCTCCCGATACGATCTCCAGCTCCACGCCCGCACGCTCGCGTACACGGCGGATGAAGCTCTCGCCATCGGCGGCGTCGCGCAAGGTTGCGGTACCAGCGGCCACGATCTTCTCCGCGCCCGCCGCCCGCGCCTGGGCGGCAAAGTCCGCTATCGTATCGAGCGTGCGCAGCGCGGCCTGTGGGTCGAGG
>JAKAVN010000110.1 GCA_021827495.1 Deltaproteobacteria bacterium
CTCGAGGCCGGCGCGCCGCAGCCCCACGATGTTTATCCCGCGCAGCGTATGGGTCAGGTCGGCGATGCAGAAGGGCGGAATATCGCGGCTGGTGCGGCTCATCCCGCGCATCATCGCCAGCCGCCCGATCCTGACGAACTGATGCACCACGCAGTTGCCCGAGACCAGCGCCTGATCGCCGAGTTCGACCCATCCCGCGAGCAGCGCGCCGCCCGCGATGATGGCCGCATTGCCGACCCGGCAGTCGTGCGCGACGTGCGCGTTCTGCATCAGGAAGTTGTCGTCGCCGATGATCGTTATCTCGCCGCGCTCGCTGCCGCGATTGACCGTCACGCCTTCGCGAAAGACGTTGCGGCTGCCGACGCGGACGCGGCGCGGGCCGCCGCGATAGGCAAGATCCTGCGGCTCGCCGCCGATGACGGCGTTGGGATGGAGTACGTTGGCCTCGCCCAACTCGACCTCGCCCACGATGGTGACGTGGCCGATAAGCCGAGTGCGCGCGCCGACACGGATGGCGCCGTCGAGCAGGCAGAACGGTCCGACTTCAACGCCCGGCGCAAGCTCGACCTTGGGGCCGACCACGGCGCTCGGATGGATGCGGGGCGGCGGCGCGTCGTGCTCAGCCATCAATCTGAACAGGACATGGCTGCTGAACCGGACATGGCTGCTGAACCGGACATGGCTGAAGTGGGCATGGCTGCTGAACCGGACATGGCTGAAGTGGGCATGGCAAAGCTGTGGCGGTTGCGGCCGGTCAATGGAGGGGCTTCTTCTTGAAGTCGTCGGGATGCTCGCGGTCCTCGACCGCGGCGCCGGGCACACGATAGCCCTCGTCCACCCAAGTGCCAAGGTCGACCATCTGGCATCGCTCGGAGCAGAACGGCCGGAAGCGGTTGGCAGGCGTCATGTCGGCCGGCTGCTTGCAAATTGGACAACGCATCGCGCTTACCCAAAATGAAAACTGCCAGATAGCCGCGCGGCGCGCAAATCCGCCAACGCCGGGACGAACTAAAGCGCCTCCGGAGCGCCTTGGTTCTTGAACCGGCGCCGGGCCGCCGCCGCGCCGCAATTCGCCTTCGTCGCTTGCTACTTTTTCTGTTGTTGCTGCTGGGCGCTCTGCATCTTGGCGACGTCCCAGCTGATAATCTTCACCGGATTGATTTTGATGGCCACGCGATCCCTGGTGTAGAGCGTCTCGAAGTATTTCTCCTGCTCAGCCGGCGTGAACATATTCCAGTACTTGTCCACATAGCCACGGCACACCTTGGCCACGATATCCTTGTCCTCGATGATCTCGGCACGCGCTTTAATGGTGAGCGCCTGCTCCTTGCTCAGCGAGAGATCTTCGCGCGAGACCGAGGCGGACATGCGATTGTCGCGTCGGTAAGCTATTTCCTTGGTGCGGCCTTTGACCGTGCTGGTATAGATGTCCTTGCCGATCATGCAGTAGAACATCGGCGTCACCATCGGCCAGCCGTCCTTGGTCATGTGGCTGATATAGAGCACCTTGCCGTTGCGAATAAGATCGTCGATATCCTCCTGCGTCATCCATAGCTCTTTCTGTTCGTGAGTCTTTTTCCACGAATCGACCCGGTCGCCGGAGATGTCAGCAGCCTTTGATTTGGTTTCTGCCATTGCCTTGTCCTCTCTTTTTTGTTTATTCGCTCATCCTGCCGGGCCCTATTCCATCCAGATGAGGCCCCATTCGTCGAAGCGGATGCGCTTGCGTTCGGGGACAAAGAGCGTGGTGTTGGGCGCCTCGATCACTGCCACGCCTTCTATCACGTTGCCCGGCTCAAGTTCGCCCATCTCGAAAATGCTGGCCTGATGCCGGCGACCGTGATGGTAAACCTGCCGCATCCCTTTCAGCGCCCGCGACGGAGGCTCCGGGGGGCTCAGCGGGCGCCGCTCGATTAGCGGTTTGACCTTGGACACCGTGGCCACTACGGCGACCTCGAGGATCTGGAAGCCCGCTTCGGGGAAGCGCGCCCCGCTTACGTAGATACGGGCGTAGAGATCCTCAAAGCGTGCGATCAGCGCGTCGAGCTGCTCTGATGACTCGATGCGCCGCACCGGAGAGAACACCTCGACATCGTCGAGCTGGCCGCCGTAGCGAATGAACGCCACCTGCTGGAGATGAACCGCGTCGCGGGCGAAGCCCTCGGCCATCATCTCGGCCAGCGCCCTCGTCTCCAGATCCTCCCAGGCGCGGTTGAGATCCTTGGCGACCGCCAGCTTGGCCGGCGCCTCCGCCGCGGGCGCGACGAACATATGGGTCGAGCGCTGGTAGCGATGGCTGTAATCGACCGTGGCGCAGCCGAAGGCCGAGAACGCCGCCGCATAGGGCACCGTCATCAGACCCTTGAGCGTCAGCCCCTCGGTGAACCCGGCCATGTGCATCGGCCCCGCACCGCCAAAGGCCATCAGCGTGTAATCCACCGTGCTGTAGCCCTTGGCCAGCACCAGCGAGCGGATCTGGTCGCGCATCACCGCGTTGATCAGCTCGAGCACGCCTTGCGCCGCCTCGTACACATCCAGCCCCAGCGGCTGGGCGATCTCTTCCCTGAACCGGGCCAGCGCCTTTTCCTTGTTGAGCTTGACCTTGCCGCCCAGGTAGTAGTCCGGATTGACCACGCCGAGGATCAGATCGCAGTCGACTACGGTCGGGATTTCGTTGCCGCGGTCGTAACAGACCGGGCCGGGATCGGCCCCGGCGCTCTCCGGCCCCAGCATGATCCGCTTGGTCATCGGATCCAGCCGGATGTAGGTCCCGGCGCCCGCTCCCACGGAGTTGATCGTCACCATCGGCAGGTTGAACATTAAGCGGGCAAACTCCGGCTCGCGCACCAGCGGAATCTTGCCCTCGGTCACCAACCCGACATCGAAGCTGGTGCCGCCCATGTCGGCGGTGATGAGGTTGTTGATGCCTACACTTTCGCCCAGGAAGCGCGCCCCCAGCAATCCGCCCACCGGCCCCGACACCACGCTCTCGTAAAGCCGCGGGTAGCGCACCGAGGCCAGCCCGCCGTAGGCCAGCATGGTCTGCAACGGATACTGCACGCCGGCGTCGTGCAGCCGCTTCTCGATCCGGAACAGTTGCTCGCGCACCGGCTCGGCCGCGTAGGCCTGGATCACCACGCTGTTGAGCCGCGCCAGTTCGCGGATGGTCGGGCTCACCTCGCTCGAGATGAACACCGGGACCTCGCGTCCCATCTTTTTCATGGCCGCGCGCGCGATACGCGCCGCCGCCTGCTCGTGGGCGGGATTGATGTAGGAAAACAGGAACAGGATCGCGATCGCCTCGACTCCAGCCTCAACCAGTTCCTTGGTCGCGTCGCGCACCTCGTGCTCGTAGAGCGGAATCACCGCCTTACCGAACAGGTCGATCCGCTCGGTTGCCCCCTTGACCAGCTTGCGCGGCACCAGCGGAGCGTTGTGGGCGTGGGTCACGGTATGGAGGCGGTCGGCATAGGAATAGCCGGCCACCGCCTGCATGCCCCGCTCCACCACGAAGCTGTCCTCGAAGCCCTTGGTAATGATCAGTCCGACCTTCTTGCCACGCCGCTGCAGGAGCGTGTTAAGCATCGTAGTGCCGGTGTAGATCGATACCTTGAGCGGCTTCAGCGCACCGTTGGCGCCGCCGTCGAGCGTGACTCCCCATTGGGAGAACGCGTCCTCGAGCGACTCCCAGAACCCCGCCGACTCATCCTGCGGGGTGGTCGAAGCCTTGCCGACGCTGAACCGTCCGGCAGCGTCCACCAGCAGGATATCGGTCATGGTCCCGCCGGCGTCGCAGGTAACGATCATCGGTTGTGGTGAGCTTTCGCTAGTCATGCTTCCGAGCCTCTTGAATCTGCCGTCTGCGTTCTCGGCCGCGCCTCAGTCCTGTGGCGCGGCGGGAAAAGAAAAATTCTTGGGCAAGGCCCAGAACTCGCGATAGTCTTTCGTCCAACCAGGCGAGCGGCTCAGGCACTCGGTGTACATCTCCGCCGTCTCGCCCTTGATGCCGCCGCTTGCGATTCGCGCGCGCTCCTTGCTCCACCAATCCTTGACCGGAACCGCGCGTGCGAGCCGCGCCTTGCGCATCGTGGCCCGCAGCTTCTCGCTCCGGGCCGCGTCGGCCGTCCAGTCGCCGTCAGCGTTGGCCTTGCCCACCGCGCCGTAAAGCTTCCTGGCCATCTCCTCAGAAACGAAGCGAAGGCTGATATCCCGCTCGATCTGTCCCAGGTCGCGGTCGAGCGGGTCGCCGTAGCCCCCGCCGCCCGGAAGATAAAACTTCTCATAGAGCGCGCCTTCCTTGAGCGGCTCGCTGATGTACTGCGCGTCCTTGCCGGTAATGATTTCGCCCTTGAGCAGCCGCTTGATGTCGGGCTGGTCGGGGTCCCCTTCGCTGTGCGGAATCGGCAGGCGTTGCGCGATCCGTTCGGCGAGATCGGTTTTCTTGGCGATGTTGATGTAGCCTGAACCGCCGCCGTAGCCGCCGAAGATGCCGTAGTTGGTGACGATGTTGACGATTCCAGGAATTTGGTAGGTGTAAACGAAATTGGAGTTGTGGATCATCCACAGGCTCTCGAAGCAGCAGCCGCCGCGATTCCTGCCCGCGCCGCCCGAATCGGTGACCACGCGGCGGCCCAGGTACAGATGCGGGTAGAGCAGCTCCCACATTTCGGCGTTGCCCTGGTCGCCCTCCGGGTTCCATAGCGACCACGCCGCGTCGATCCCGTCGGCCACCGCGCGCGCGCCACTGGCGGATGCAGTCACCTCGATGTTGACGCCGCCGGTCTGGCGCCCGTACTGATCCTTGCCGCCGAACTCGACCGCGGTTGTGATATTGCCGCCGGTCAGAACTTCCTCGCGGTAGCCGCGCGAGAAAAAGCCGTGGCTCATGCACTTGAGGAAGCCGTTGAAGATGGCCATCACGCTGCCCCAGGAAAACCCGGTCGAGACGAAGTCGTAGTCGGGGTTGACGATCGAGCCGTGGGGCAGCTTCAGCACCACGTTGAGCATGCAGCCGCCATTGGCCCGGCCGTCGAAGTCCAGCGCCTGGGCCAGCGTTATCGAAAGCCCGCCGTAGATCGCACCCGGGGGCGCATTGAAGTTATGAAAGCCCCAGGAGCTCGCGCCTTCCAGATCGAGCACGATCTCTCCCGAGGGGCGCACTGTGATCTCGACCGGATAGTGAAGCAGCTTGTCGGCATTCGCCTGCGGCAGCACGCCCGGCCGGCCCTTGAGCATGCTGGTATGGAAGCACGGATTGCGGTAACGGCCCGGTATCAGCCTTTCCTGTACCCGCGCCAGATGAATCCGGCGGCCCTCCTCGATCAGCTCCCGAATCGCCGCCATGTAGTACTCGAGCCCGAACTCGGCGATGATCTTCTTGACCTCTTCCCGGATAAAGACGTTGCCGGTGATCCGCGCCCGGTCATCAAGGAGCCAGAAAGAGGCGAGCCGCGTGTTGCGCCGAATCCCGAGCTCGTAGTCACGGCGCAGCCGATCGTTGAGGGCGACCTTCTCGGCGCAGAGGTGTATCCCCTCGAGCTGCCGCTCGACCGCCAGCGAGGTCATCCCGCCGCCCGGCGTGATGCTTCCGACCTCGAGCACGTGGGTCACGCCCGAGGACCATCCGACAATTTCGCCCTCATGGAAAATGGGGGTTGCAAAGTAGACGTCGGGGACGTGGACCGCCGAGATCAGCACGTCGTTGTTGGCGAAATGATCTCCCTCGGCAACCCCAGGGTCATCCTGCCAGTCGTTCCTGATCATCCACTTGATGAAGTTGCCCATCACCCCGATGTGGACCATGATCCCGGTCGAGAACACGACCGAGTCGCCTTCCGGCGTGTAGAGCGCGAACGACAGCTCGCCCTCTTCGCGGGTCATCACCGAAGACGAGATCTGCTTGGCCACTTCGCGGGCCGCGATAACCGTCGAGAGCAGGCGCGAGTGGAACAGCTCGTAGCGCAACGGGTCTTTTTCCTTGAGCGTGAGCTCGCGGATTCCGTGATAGTGGCCGGTCTCTTTCCAGAGCGCCTCGCTCTCGGCCATCCGCTCCTTGAGGCTTTTGCTGACCGGCTCCCTTAGCGCTTGCATTGCTGCTTGCGTTGCCATTCTTGCTCCTCCTCCTGGTATTACTCTGACGCTCGCTTCAAGCTTCAGTGGCAGTGACGAAAGTGAAATCGTCCGACAGGCCCCAGAATGCGCGGTACTCGGACGCCCAATCGTGCGCGCCCGTGAGGCACTCGGCGTACATCTCCGCCGTCTCGCCCTTGATGCCGCCGCTTGCGATTCGCTTGCGCTCCTTCTGCCACCAATCTTTGACCGGCACCGCGCGAGCCAGCCGCGCCTTGCGCATTCTGGCCCGCAGCTTCTCGCTGCGCGCCGCGTCGGCTTTCCATTCGCCATCCCCGTTGGCCTTGCCCCCCGCGCCGTAAAGCTTCCTGGCCGCCTCCTCGGATACGAAGTGGAGGCTGATATCCCGCTCGACCTGTCTGATGTCGCGGTCGAGCGGATCGCCGTAGCCGCCGCCGCCCGGGAGATAAAGCTTCTCGTACAGCGCGCCTTCCTTGAGCGGCTCGCTGATGTACTGCGCGTCCTCGCCGATTAGGATCTCGCCCTTGAGCAGCCGCTTGATGTCGGGGCGGTCAGGATTTCCTTCCCCATGCGGAATCTCTTGCCGCGCCGCGATACGCTCGGCGACATCGGTGTGTTTGGCGATGTTCACGTACGCGGGGCCGCCGCCGTAGCCGCCAAAAATCCCATAGTTGGTCGCGATCCTGACGATACCGGGGAGCTGGTAGATGTAAACGAAGTTCGAGTTGTGGATCATCCAGAGGCTCTCAAAGCATGCGCCTCCGCGACGTTTGCCGGCACCGCCGGAATCAGCGACCACGCGCCGGCCAATATATAGATAAGGATACATCAACTCCCACATCTCGGCGTTGCCCTGGTCGCCCTCGGGGTTCCACAGCGACCACGCCGCATCGATTCCATCCATCACCCCGCGTGCGCCGCCTGCCGACGCCGCCGGTTCCGCGTTGGCGCCGCCGGTCTGACGCCCGTACTGATCGCGCCCGCCGAATTCGACCCCGGTGGTCACGTTGCCGCCGGTCAGCACTTCCTCGAGATAGCCGCGCGAGAAGAAGCCGTGGCTCAGGCACTTGAGAAAGCCGTTGAAGATCGCTATCACGCTGCCCCACGACCATCCGGTTGCGACGAACTCGTAGTCGGGATTAACGATCGAGCCGTGGGGCAGGTTGAGCTCTATATTAAGCATGCATCCGCTATTCGCCCGCCCGTCGTAATCCAGCGCCTGCGCCAGTGTGATCGAAAGTCCGCCGTAAATCGAACCGCGCGGCGCGTTGAAGTTGTGAAAGCCCCACCGGCTAACGCCGTCGAGATCGATCCGCATCCCGCCCGACGGATCGACACTCACCTGCAGCGGAAAATGGAGCAGTTTGTCAGCGTTGGCCTGCGGGAGCACGCCCGGCCGCCCTTTGAGCAAGCTGGTATGAAAGCAGGGGCATCGGTAGCGGCCCGGAATCATTCGCTCGCGCACGCGCGCCAGATGATGGCGGCGGCCTTCCTCGATCAACTCGCGAATCGCGGCGCTATAGTAATCGAACCCGAACTCCGCGATGATTTTCCTTACTTCTTCGCGGATGAGGACGTTGCCGGCGATCCGGCCGCGATCATCGAGCAGCCAGAAGGATGCGAGCCGTGTGTTGCGCCGGATTTTAAGTTCATAATCGCGGCGCAGCCGATCCTTGCGTGCTACCCTCTCCGCACAGAGGTGGATTCCCTCGAGCTGGCGCTCGACCGCCAGCGGGCTCATCCCGCCGCCCGGCGTGATACCGCCGGTTTCGAGCACATGCGTCACACCGCAGCTCCATCCGATGATGCTGCCTTGATGGAAAATCGGCGTGGCGAAATAGACGTCGGGAACGTGCACGGCCGAGATCAGCACGTCGTTGTTGGCGAAATGATCGCCCTCCGCGATTCCCGGGTCATCCTCCCAATCGTTCCCGATCATCCATTTGATGAAGTTGCCCATCACCCCGATGTGGGCCATGATTCCGGTCGAGAACGCCACCGAGTCGCCTTCCGGAGTGTAGAGCGCGAACGATAGCTCGCCCTCCTCGCGGGTCATTACCGAAGACGAGATCTGCTTGGCCACCTCGCGCGACGCGATTACCGTCGACAGCAGGCGCGAGTGGAACAGCTCGTAGCGCAACGGGTCTTTTTCCTTGAGCGTGAGCTCGCGGATTCCATGATAGTGGCCGGTCTCTTTCCAGAGTGCTTCGCTCTCGGCCATCCGTTGCTTGAGGCTTTTCCTAACCGGCTCTTTTGGCTCTTGCGGCGCTGCTTGTCCTTGCATTCCTCGCCACCTTCGGGGTTGGCTGTCGGCTCAACTCGCGGGCCCACTGGCTGGTCACCTTCACACTCTTGTCTTCAGCCGATACTTGCTCGCTGAGCGGTTTGCCCAGCCATTGGGCGTAAAAGCCGTCGATATCGGGCAGGAAATCGAACGTCACCGGATAGCCCGGCGGAACGTTCTCAACTTCGAGCTGCGTCCCGCACCCCGGGCAATAAAACTCACGAATCTCGCACCAGGCCGGATCGGGGCTTCGCGGGCCGGGGTAAATCTCCGCAAGCTTCTGCCGCGTGTTGCGGACATAGACCAAGGCCTTGAGCTTCCAGTTCTCGCGCCAGTCGCCGAACTCGCAGCCGCAATCGCACTTGACGATGCGTTGCTTGCCCTTGGCTACGATATAGAGGTGCTCGCCGAGCGGCAGCAGGATTTTCTCCGGCCAACGCACCCGCTCCTGCATCAGAGCAAGGTATTTCTCGAAACGGTCGGCGTCCTTGGGCGAGCTCATGATCTGCTTGACGCGCCGCCAGTCGAGTTTTCCCTCGATCAGATCCTTGAGCACCTCTTTTGGCGGATACTTGTCCATGGATCACCTCTATCTCATGAGCTCCATCAGTCCGCTTGGGGTGCTGTACTTGGAGTCGGTTAAGTAGCGCTTATACTGCTGCGGCAGTTCGAAATCGTGGTAGGCTCCAATCCGCTTTGGATTCCCGTAAGAGGACCAGACCGTATAATGAGTGTTCTGAAGATCCCTCCATACCGCCACAGCGATATCATTCCACCGCCACTCATCTTCGACAGGGACCTTTTCTCGCTGTCCATACAGCCGCTTGCCCAGCCCGCAAGGCCCATGCCAAAGGTCGAGCGATGCCACGGCACTGCAATCTGCAAGTCTCAATATTTCAAAAACCAAACATCGAACCACCGCTCAACTTGAGCAGGGAACCGAGCATTCGTTGATTCCGAGAATCGCACGCCAACTGCCCGAAGATTGACGGCTTGTCGAATCATCCCAGCCGTTGTGTGCCGATTGACACCTTTGGTGACAGTAAACTGGAACCAAACAGGACAGTCCCCGCTTCAATCGCCATCGCCATCGTGTTTGTCGAGGGGCGTTTCAGATACGTCGCATTCTCAGCGCTCAAGGCAGCTATTACTGAAAGCTTTCAATCGGGCTTATGGCACGCGGGGTGTGCCGGCGTCAAGGGCAGGCTCGCTGCGCTCATGGCCTGCGGCGACCCTTGACCCCGCCGCGCCCGCGCACGGATGGCAGTCAGGCCGCGAGGCACAAGCTTCGCGGCGCGCGTCACGCAAAACTGAAGCGGAGGCGGGGGGGGCGAAGTTAATAGAAAAAGCCGCGGCGGAGCGCTCGCTCCGCCGCGGCCGTGTGTACCAAACAGGACGCTCCTCCTACAGCGCGCTGAAGTTGTACTGGCCGCTGATCGTGATCATGTTCTGGCCCTTGAAGAAAGCGGGCCCGATGTAGTCTATAGCCGAACTCATCACGTAGATCAGCCCGATCCTGGCGAAGTACTTGTTGGTCCACGGCGGGTTGAGCTGGACCGACGGGAAGAACGCGAAGGTCGTTCCATGTGGATCGTAGATCATGGTCCAGGTCGGCGCCACCGCGTTCCACCAATACGACGTCCCGATGTTGAACAGCATGTTGACCTCGTTTTTCTGCCCGTTCACGCTGAGGTCGCTGCCGTCCGGACCTTGCATTGATTGATTGACGCCGTCCATTTGGATCTGGTCGTAGAACTCGAAGTTCGCCGACAGGTTGCCGGTCTTGGTCAGCCACGGCGCGTACGCCTGATCGAGGTCCAGCGCCAGCATGTAGGTCACCATGTCCGAGTACCGAATCGCATTGGGCTCGGTGTAGTTGAAGTTAACGAACGGCGCGTGATTCTCATAAACCATTTCCGCACGAGCCACAAACGGGAAATACTCGGCCAGGCTCGGCGGCATCGGCACCGGCCGATCCATCGTCACCCCGGCGTATTGCGTCGGCTCGTACACCGCCGGATTGTTGCCGGTATACGGCACCCACGAGATTACCGGGTAGTACTGTTGGGTGTTGAAGAACAGTGCCGTTAGCTCGGTGCTCCCCAACAAGGTATGGAAGCGGACGCCTTCCTCCATGTTCCCAAACGTCACCGCCGGCACATGCCACGCGCCGATGTTGACCGCGCCCTGGCTTAGGTCGCAGTTCCTGCGCTGGTTCACCGGCACCGGGTTCTTCTGATGGAGCGCCGCCACGAGCCCGTTCAACTGGTTGCAGGTGTAGAATTGCCGGCTGAAGGGCGCGGCGATCATGTTCGCCCCTCCGGAAGCGGTACTAGTGGCATTGCTTCCACTGTAAACCCCATTGGTCGAGATCGTGCGCCCGGGATACATGTATGGGTAGTGCTCGTCAAAAATCGCGCTGGGCGCGTGCAGGGCGCTAGCGAAGCCGTTGTTCACGCGGCCCGCGACGTTATACTCGCCCGCGTAGCGGCCGTCCGCATAGTTCACGCTGTTCCACATCGGCTGGAAGCCTGGGATGATTACCCCTTCCAGGAAATTCGAGGTCAGCGCGCCAAAGTCGGGCAGGTTAAGAATCGGATGGAGCATCCACTGCGGGATGCGTGACTGCTCGAGGTTGGCAAAGCCGAAGTTCCAGGTGGTGTCCACTGGGTTAATGACGTCGCCCACGCGGAAGGCCAGCGACTGTCCCCACACCACGATCTGGTTGCCCGTGTACAGCGTCAGCGGCCCGACTGACAGTTTCCACCACGCGTCGCGCACCGTGTACTGGTTGTAGAAGCTGTTGAGCGACTGCGCCATGTCAGCGTGGGCTCCGTAGTTGGCGGTGTTGTATGGGAGCGGCGGCTCATACACGAACCATTCCCGCATGAAGAAGGAGTTATCGGCGCCAAGCTGGAAGTTCTCGTCCGTCTGCAGCCAGGTGCGCGAAAAGGCCAGACTATTGCGGCTTGGCGTGTACTGTTTGAGATTGCTCGGGTTGACCCACATCCCGTCGGTCTCATTGCCAAATCCCGAGAGATGGAAATTGCTCCACACGCTCTTTTCGGGCTGGCTAAGCGTGTTGGTTTGTGCGAACACGCTGTCCACAGCCGAGGCCGCCGAAGCCTGCGCAGGCGCGGCGTTCTGCACTGAGAGGTCGCCCGCGTGAGATCGGAA
>JAKAVN010000111.1 GCA_021827495.1 Deltaproteobacteria bacterium
CCTTCGCTTCGGTGGCCGCACTATCAACGGCGGTCCACTCCGGCGGAAGCTGCGCACGTCGTTCAAAGCACCAGTCCGCATAAGTTTTGGCGACCGCTTTGCGGACCGACTCCTTGCCCAAATCATCGAACAGCCGGCGGCGGATGACCTCGCTGATCTCAGCCTCGTCGTTCGCGATCAGGTCCTTGGCGACGCGTCGAACCACCTTGGTGATCTTGTCCTGCCATTCCTCGTCCCACTCGCTCATCTCGACCTGGCTGCGGGGCAAGCTGATCACGGCGGCACTGCGGGTCGTGCCGGTCATGGCCACCGTGAGATTCTGGATGAACGAGAGGAAGCCGGGCGCCTTGTCACGATAGCGGTTCAGATAATTGAGCACCTCGTCGAACAAAATCAGGACCGACCCGCCCGCACTCTCGACGATCCGCGCGATCGCCTCGGTTCCGGGCGGCGAGGTCTTGGCCGCACTGCCGAGCGCGGCGACTCCAGTGTCTCCGGCAAGCTGGCGCGCGAGGTCGATCCACGGCGTTTCGCGGCCGTCAGTCGGATCCCACGCGTTGCCGACGAAGACGGCTACTTTGGCGGTAGGAAGTCGGGAGAGTCCTGCGCTGGCGATCAAATTCCCCACACCGGCGTCCGCCGATGCGGTCTTGGCGTTGCGAATGAGATGGTAGAGGGTTGCGAGCGTATGGGTCTTGCCGCCACCGAATTGGGTGATGAGCGTCAGGACCGGCGCGGAATTGGCGGTCTCGCCGCTAAGGCGCCGAAGGACCATTCCGGTATGGTCGCGAAGCGCTCGGGTGAAACAGGTGCGGGCAAAGAATTTGCCCGCGTCTTTGTAGTCTTCCGGTGCGGTTCCCGCCACCACCTGTTCGAGGGCGATCGCGAACTCATCGGGATTGAAGGAGCGGCCGGCGCTCACCTCCGGACGCGGCTGGACGATTTTGTACCAAGGCTCCATACTCATGAGAGGTCCGTGGGTTTGTATATCGTCAATCCTGGAATTTGGTCAAAGTCGGAGTCGCGCGTGGCCAGCGAGCGGATGTCGTGCTCAAGACATGCGGCGACAATGAGAGAATCGTTGGTCAGAAGACCGTGTTCGGCCCTTACTCGCTGAGCGCGATGGTGACGCGATTCGTCCGAGCCGAGAACCATCAAGTTCCACTGGAAAATCCGAGCGGTTAACTCCCAGTATTTGCGCAGTCCCCGGATGCCATCGTGCTTTCGCTTGAGCGATGCCGCGGCGGGTCTGTTGATTAGACCCGAGTCCATCGCCTCCTTAAGCATCAAACGGTGACAAACTTCACCGATGACTTCCGTCGTCGTCACGCCTGCCACCTGCTCGTTGCGGCAACGTTCTATCAGCTGCGCGCACTGCTGCGATTCTCGCAACAGTCAGTACACGAAGATGTTCGCGTCCACGAGGACGATGGTCCCGCCTGGAAGTGCGGGCAACGCGGAAACCATCTAAAGGTATTCGAGGTCAGGATCTTCGGCGATCCATTTCACCGTCTCAGGGTCGAGCTTCTTGAAGGTTGAAGCGATCTCCATCGCTTCCTTCCAGGCCTTTTCGGCGCGCGCGATGCGCTGGGCGCGCCCCTTGGCGGGCCAGTGCTTTCGGATAAACGCGGCAAGCTTCGGGTCGGCGCCGGCGGAGCGATCCCGCTTCCGCAGGGATGGAGTTGCCGGCGTGGACGCCTTCTTCGATACGCGGCTCGCAGACCGTTTTGCTCGCGGGGTACTCATCTGCCGCTCACCTTAATCATCGAGTTCAGCGGGTGATCTCATTTTAGTTCGGTGTTGCTCGAAGCATAGCATGTGTTGGGGGTTTTTCATCGTGGCGGAGAATGGCCGCCTGCGGGGCTTCATCGCGACCTCGGAGCCTTGAATCACGGACGCTGCAAAGGCGATCATCGTGATTGCCAGCGTAAGTCCCGAGTCCCCTCGCCCGTGGATTCGGGCACTCAAAGAGGCCTCAGGGGGCTGACGCATCCCAATCAATTTGTAGTTTTGCGCGAAGTCTTGCGGGCGCGCGGTCTCTTGTAAGGCGCCAGAATGTAGCTGGCACATACGCCCAGCAGGCCCGAACCACCCGCGAAGGCGCCGTTCACCGCGATGATCACTTTTACCTCCACGTGAACGGAGGGGGGAGCAGGGAAGCATCGAACAGCATCAGAAATCCGAGGCATACCGCGATCAGCCAGAAAAGGAACTTCTGCGCCCATTGGCGCGCAACCTCTTGCGACTCCTCGATACCCGCGAAGTTCTTCGCCGCGAAAGCTTGCGGAGCCTCCCGGGCTACGCCTCTGGGGTCTACCTTCTCAGGCGAAGGCTCTTCGTTGCGGGCCACGCTGTCCTGCTACCCGGAGCTTCAAATTGGTGTGGCGCCGCATCTAAGCGCGGGCCGCTGCGACAGCTTGATGCGACACCGTCAGTGGCACCAACTCTTTCGTCTCGTGAGTCTTCGGATCTTGCGACATGATCTTGCGCCCGGCGCGCTGCTCGTCGATCAGCCATGCATAGATTTTCAGCGCGTCTCTGATAACGGCCGACATGGACCGCGCGCCGGTAACCTCCGCGAGACTGTTTATCGCAGCGTAAGTTTCGTCGGTAAATTCAAATTGTACTTTCCGCATGATGACTTCCTTATCGGCCTGGCGATGCGTTCAAGCTGCGCGCGCGCCGACCGCCAAATCAACCGCTCGAACGAATCCCGTCAAATTCGCTGTACTCCTTGCGTGGATCGACTTGGTTGCCTTTGCCCGGATTCTCTTGCCTCTTGCCGGTTTCCGAATGTCGTTGCACCTCCGGATCCGATCCCGGCTCACCCAACTCGATCCCATCAAATTCGGAACCGGCCGTCCGTGGATCGACCCGCTCAGCCATTCTCCACACCTTGTAACCATCTACCTACCATGGATAATCTACATGTTTTCTCCATGTTTTTCAAGGGACTTATCTATCTAAGCGCGGCCAAAAGCATAGCATCTAAAAGCCTTTTTTCTTCGCTGTCCTTGGGGTAGAGGGCGGACAGGGCGTTGGCGAGGCGGAGAAAGTCGGGGCCGCGATCGGCCTCGGCCTTGAGCATCGTGCGCAGCGCGTTCGACTTGCCGGCCGATTGAAGCAGCATCGCGATATGCACACGATCGAGCGTGGTTGTGCCGGGCTGCATCGTCGGCGCCTCGTCCGACGATTGTGATGTGCGGCGCTTTCTGCCTTTGCCGTCTGTCGCTGGCGCGGTCTTCTTCGCGGCGTCTTCGGCAAATGCAAACTGGTAGTTGATCGGGCCGCCGCGGGTGCGCTCGATAACATCCGCGACGCCGGTCGCGCCGTCCTCGCCAAGCAGATGCTCGGCGCGCTCGGTGATTGGGAGCAGGCGGACGATTCCCTTCTCGGTCGAGATGATCCGGTCGTCCCAATTTTCGAGATGGATTCCGAGCGGCTGCGAGAAGCGGCGGACCACATCGTAGATGAGGCTCAGGCCCTTCTTCTTCCCGGTCGTTCCGCCGTCTTCATCGTCGGCGTCTTCGTCGTTTTCCGATCCGTTGGCGGAGTCGGTTTCGAGCGCCGTGGATTGCAAGGTCCACAGAAAGAGCGCCGTGAGGCGGGCGTCCTCTTCGAGAGCACCGGCGGTTGGGTGGTCTTGTTAAAAACGAAAAGTCCGCCGTTGGTGAACTGGACTAGATATGGGCCACTGTTAGGAATGCCGGCGGTTGTATTCGAGACGGCGGCTGCAAGGTCCATAGGTGCTGCCTGAAAAGACGCACCATCAAAGCTGGAATAAGGTACAAGGACAGGCGGCGTCTGAGCCCGTGAATTCCCCGCAAAAAAACCCAACAATAGAATCGGGAACAACGGAAGGAACGGCAGCTGGCGCTTGCCCATGTTAAGCCCCTTTGGGAATGAGACCGACAAATACCCTCCTGCGTCTTAAAGTCGAGGATAACAAGCCACGGCCGATAACGGCATCAAAGGGAGCGTGCAAACATGAAATGGTGGCCACGCAAACGGCGTGGCTGTGGGCCTGCACCTCAACTTGTCCGTTTATGAGTAGAATCGGTTGCGTTTTGCCCCTGGTGGAGCAAGGGCACGCGCCGCAGGATCGGCGCCGCCGGCACCGGGCCTAGTAGCGCGCGATGACCTCGTTGCCGAATTCGCGAATCAGCTCGCGCCCGTCGGTTCCGGTCAGGCGCAGCCCCACGCAGGTAACGCCCGCCTCCTCCAGTTCCTTGATTCGCTCGATCACCGCCGAGGCCGGGCCGGTGATGGTGGTCGCCTCCAGCAACTCGCGCGTGATGAAGCGTTCCTCGCCCTCCTTGGTGAAGATCAAATGGCCCAGATGGATCTGCTGGTAGCGCTTCTCCCAAGGTATCGCCATCTTCATGATGTATTCTTCAAAGTAGCGCTGGGCGAGCTCACGGAACTGGGGCGGCGCGAAGGTCCCTATCGGCGTCCGCTCGGGTGCGGGATCCCATATCGTATGCAGGCAGAGCGCCCCCCAAGAACCCAGGCGCTTGAACACCCGCGGCGACATGACGTCTTCACCCGGCCGCAGCACGCATCCCGCTGTGACGATCGCGGTCGGTACGGCGTCCGGCTTGCGCCCGCGCGCCTGGGCCACCTTGCGAAACGTGGCCAAGCCATCGCGAATCATCCCGGGGTCCGAGCCCACCGTGATCCAGCCGTCGCCCACCTCACCCGCCACGCGCAGCGCGCCCGGCATGTTGGCGCCCACGTAGATGGGGATAGGGTCTTCAACGTTGACGAACCCCATCGCGGGATGGAGCAGGCGTACTTCACGCTCGCAATTGCCTTCGCGGTAGCGCGCCTCGCCTCCCGCCATCAGCTTGCGCAGCAGCTCGACCTCCTCCGCCAGGACCTTCAGCGGCGTGGGCGGCATACCCATCACGTTGCGGCCGCTGAAGCCGCTGCCGATACCCAGTATGACGCGCCCCGGCGCAAGCTCGTTGAGCGTGGTCATCGCGGTTGCGACGGTCGGAGTGGCGCGGTTGCCCGCGCACAGGACGAAGGTGCCCAGGCGGCTGTAGCGCGAGTGCTCGGCCGCCAGCGCCATCGTGGCGAAGATGTCGCTGTAGCACATGTGCGAATCGTCGAACCAAGCGTGGGTGAAGCCGTAGTCCTCGGCCATCCTCACGTCCTGCCAGGCCCGAATGTAGGTCGGATAGCTGATCCCGAAATCCATAGGTCCGCCCTCCTGCGGATCTCGCGCGCGCTCCGCGCCGTGCGGCCTTGCCGAAAAATGCCAGCTCTCTGCCGTGCGGCGCCTGGCGCGTGGGTGATGTCTCCTCTATAGCGAGCCTTCGCGACCAGCGCCAACTGAGGTCCGGAGACTCATCGCGGCGCCCCCGTCCGGCGGCAAGCCATCCGCCGCTAATGCCTGCGTGAATCGTTACGCCCGGCTCGGGCTCAGCGATGCATTTCCTCCAGTTTGCTGATGTCGAACAGCTTGTCGACGTGGTTGACGTCGACGTCGGGATAGCCGGCGCCAAAGGCCGAAAAGATGGTGGCGCGCCGGTTGTGGTAGTCAATCGCGGTTAGGGCCTGGAGCTGCGGCGCCTGAACGCCGTGGTTAAGCTCGGCCCATTGCTTGAAATCCTCGCTCCAGCGAAAGGTGTAAGTGAGCGACTTCCACAGGCTCTGCTGGCGATCGAACATCACCGCCATCCACGGCTGCCAGTCCTCGGCGTCCCAGAACATCACCACGGAGCTGTAGGGATGATGCGGTTCCTTGGGCGTGCGCTCGACCACCGCGAAGCGGCGCAACGACCATACGTCGTCGGGCACGATGCCGTTGGCCCCGTAAAAATGCGCGTAGTCGTGCTTGGAATCCATCACGCACAGCAGGTCGCGCCAGCCGAGGAATTTCCAGTTCCAGCGCACCATGCGGCCCGAGAAAGTGTTGAAGTCTTCCTCGGTCTGATCGGTTCCGACCAATGAGTCCGATTTGACCTCGACCGAGATGCGCCGCACGCGCCGCAACTGCGGATCGTAGGCCCAGGCATCGTCGGTGCGATACGGGTCGTTATAGCGATAGGTGATGAAGACCTGTCCGCGCACGTCGTAGGGCGCGAAGAACCCGTCGAACTCCTTCCACAAAAATTGCTTGGCGTTGGGCACCGGCAGCACGCCGCCCTCGGCGGCGCGCTGCGCCAGATGGCTGTAGTAGGTGCGCCGGTAGAAGCTGTTCACCGTCTTGGCGAAGGTGCCGCCGCCGCCAAAGAACCTGGCCGCGTCGGTCGGCATCGTGCTGCTGAAATGCTGTCCGCCACTCCAGCTAGCCGGAGGAAATTCGATCACGTTGGGCGCCGAACCCTGGTGGCTGCCGCCGAAGCGGTCGAAGATGAACGCCATATTCAGATCGAACGGCCCGTAATTCTGCCAGCGGTATTCGAAATTCCCGATCGCCTTGAATCCCGACTGCGGATCGTTGGGCACCAGCGCGGCGTCGGAGAAGGGCTGGCCGCAAATGTAATTATCGATCGTCCCGTCGCTCTTGAGCTTCACCTGCCCCTGGTATTTCTCGGTGCAGTCGGCGAAATCCTTGCGCGGCATATGGCTGCGCGGCGCGACGATCTCGATCTTTAGCTGCGGGAAGTTGAGCTGGTCGAAGTAGCCGGGAACGATGAACGGACGTAACCGCTCGAGGTCCTTGACGGTCAACACGTCGCCTGGCTTGAAGTCAGGCTTGGCGTTGGCGTTGTGGGCCAGCCACTGGTCCACGGTATGCCTGGTGTAGCCGGCGGCGCCCTGCGCGGCGGCCGTCGCGGCGGCGCAAGCCACGATGGCAACCGCCAGCGTAAGCGCCCCAGCTGCACGCAAGGGAGCGCGTCCCGCCCGTGAAAATCGGCACGCCGCGGGGCCGATGCCGTTCTTCCGCGATTCTCTCCTCACTGAGTACTCTCCTTCGATGTAACAGAGACCGGAACAGCATCGACCTCGGATGGCTCCGCGCCCGCGGCGGCCTGGGCATCGCGTGCCGCGGCCGGGGGCCGGAAAAACCTGCGGACGAAGAACTGCGCCTCATGCCCCAACCCCGCCCTCGTCTTAGCCAAAGCGGCGGGGAGCACCACCGATCCGAACAACTCCATCCCTTTAATCGGTATCGCGCCGCGCGTCCAGCGCAACGCGGCAGACCGCGCCCGTAGTCGCCCGCGGTCCTGCCGAAGTCGATCTGCTTGCCGTATTCCGCACTGCGATTGAGTGTCTGCGCCATCGATCCGGTCCTCCGGAAGGTATGCGCGGAAGGTTCTGCAAAGAACATGGACGGCTTTCAGCCCCGCCGCGCCGATTATAGAGTGAAAATGCGGCCCGGCGCGAATCAAGATATATGCAGCTAACGGGAGTTGCCGCCCCGCCGCCTCCAAATCATGGCGGCGGCACGCGCAGCGAGCTTACCCGCAAGGCTGTGGAGAGACCCGCATGAAGCAGAAGCTGCGGCAAGACCTCAAGGCGGCGATGAAGAGCGGCGACAAGCTGCGTACGATGACGCTGCGCGGCGTGCTGGCCGAAATCACGCGGGTCGAAAAAGACGTGCGCCGCGAGGCCAACGAGACCGAGATCGTCCAGATCATCAAGCGCGAGCGGGCGCGGCGCGACGAGACCCTGGGGTTCGCGCGCCAGGGCGGACGCGCCGACCTGGTGGCGCAGAACGAGGAGGAAGCGCGGGTGCTCGACTCCTACCTGCCGGCGGCGCTTGGCGAAGACGATCTGCGCGTGGCGATCGCCGAGCAGGTCGCGGCCGGGGTGCGGCAGATAGGTCCGCTGATGAAGGCGCTGAAGGAGCGCTTCGGGGCGCAGCTCGACGGCCGGGTGGCGAGCCAGATGGTCAAGGAAGCGCTGGCGGCGAAGTGATCGGCTATCCTAAAGAGGAACCGGCAAGGACATGGCGCAGGGCAAAATCGAACCATTTAAGATCCAGGTCTCCGATGAAGTGCTGGCCGATCTCCGCGCGCGCCTGGAGCGCACGCGGCTGCCCGACGAAGTGCCGGGCTCGGCGTGGGATTACGGCGCCAACCTCGCCTACCTGCGCGAACTGGTGGAGTACTGGCGCACGCGTTACGACTGGCGCATGCACGAGTGCGCGCTCAACCGCTTCGCGCATTTCCGCGCCGCGGCCGGCGGGATAGACCTCCACTTCATCCACGAGCGCGGGCGCGGCCCCGATCCCAAGCCGCTGCTGCTGCTGCATGGATGGCCGGGGTCGGTCTACGAGTTCATGGAGTTGATCCCGCGGCTGACCGATCCGGCGGCGCATGGCGGCGATGTGCGCGACTCGTTCACGGTGGTGGCGCCGTCGCTGCCGGGCTACGGCTTTTCCGGCCATCCACGCGCGCGCGCGATGAATATCCAGGCGATGGCCGACATCGTGTTCAAGCTGATGACCGCGGTGCTCGGCTACGATCGCTTCGGCGCGCAGGGCGGTGATTGGGGCGCGGCGATAACCTCGCGCCTGGGCGAGGCCTACCGCCAGCATCTCTACGGCATTCACATCAACATGGTCGCGGTGGGTGCGGCCGAAGGGCGGCGGGAGGCCGAGCTAAACGACGCGGAGAAGGTGTTTCTCGGCGACCTCGAGCGTTTTCGGCGCGACGAGACCGGCTACCAGTGGATTCAGGGCACCAAGCCACAAACCCTGGCTTACGCGCTCAACGATTCGCCGGTGGGGCTCGCGGCCTGGATCGTCGAGAAGTTCCGCACTTGGAGCGATTGCCACGGCGACGTCGAGAGCCGCTTCAGCAAGGACCAGTTGCTGACCAACGTGATGATCTACTGGGTGACCGAAACGATAAATTCATCGACGCGCCTGTATTACGAGGCGCGCCACCATCCGTGGCATCTGAAGCCCGACACGCGGATCGAAACGCCGACCGCGGTGGCCAATTTTCCGGCCGAGCTGATGCGCCCGCCGCGAAGCTGGGCCGAGCGCGCCTACAATATCGCGCGCTGGACGGTGATGCCCTCGGGCGGGCATTTCGCGGCGATGGAGGAGCCGGCGCTGCTCGCCGACGACATCCGCGCGTTCTTCCGCGACCTCAGCTAGGCGCGAACTCAGCCAGGGAGGACGAAACCGGCCGCGGGCCGTTCGCTCAGGGAAAGCTTCCGGGGTAGCCGAAGCTCGGCGCGTAAGGCGAGCCATACGGGCTGTAAGGCATGCCAAAGGGCGATCCGAAGGGTGAGCCGAAGGGCGCGCCGCCGAACGGCGAGCCATAAGTCGGGGGATAACCGCCGCCAATTCCGAAGCTGCTGTTGCCCATGCTCAGCAAGCCCATCATGCCGATCAGCGGGACGATCGCGGTAAGCGCGCTGCCGCTGCCCTGATTTTGCATGTACTGCTGCTGTTGCTGCGCCTGGTTCTCGTAACTCTGTACGCCGCCGAGTTGATCGCCGGTCGATCCGGTCGAGCCGTACGAGCCGGTCGATGAACCGCTGGGCGGCGCGGAGCCGTTGCCGCCCGAGGCCAGCTCCGGCCGCACCGCGATCCGGTTGATCACCGGAACATTGGGGTTATGCAGATAGCGGCGCGCCTTATCGGCCGCGTCCTGCTTGCCGAAGTCGGTCGCCACGAAGCCGTAGAGGATTACTTGCTGGTTGCCGCCGCTGTCGGCGAGCACTTGCGCGCCGACCAGCGGCAGGCGATGGCTCTGCAGATAGCTGGTGAGCGCGCCGCTCCGCGCGGTGTCGCCGGTGTAGCCCGGTGGCACCGATCCGCCGGAAGCGGGGTTATCCGGGCTGGAACCGCCCGCGGAAACATAGCCGCCCGCGGCGCCCGCCGAGGCGGCGGCGCTGGAAGTGTAGCTGCCCGGCGAGGAGCCGTTGGAGAAATAGCTGTTGCTGGAGGAAAAGCTCGACGGCGGCATACCGGCGCCGAACAAAGAGCCGCTGGACGAGGAACCGCTCGAGGCCGGCACCGTCATGCAGGCCGCCAGCGCCATCGCCTCGAGGCAGCACAACATCCTAGCGGCGATCCGCGCGATCCGGGCCATAGGATTAATCATATTCCCGCCGGGCGCATTCGCAAACAGGGCGCAACTCCGCCGCACGGGCGCGCCTCACTGCCGCGAACAGTTAAGCAGGAACAGGTTAAGGATGTCCGCACCATAAACAATTAAATGCCCCGGAGATCTCCGATGTTTATGTCCTATGTTTATGACCCGCGCGCATCTTGCCCTAGGCAGGCCGGGCGGATTACGTTAGCCTCGAAAAAGCGATTCGCTGAAGCTCGCGCAGAGCTCAAGGGCGCTCTAACTTCAATACTTGGCAATGGCGAATGGCAATCGATAAGCCGAACAAGTTCGAGCACGGCGGCGCGGGAGAGGAACCGCCCTGCCTGCTGGTGATTTTCGGCGGCGCGGGCGATCTCAGCCATCGTAAGCTGCTGCCCGCGCTGTACAACTTGACGCTCGACCATGGGATGCACGAGCAGGTCGCGATCGTGGCGTTCTCGATGGAGGACCTCGACGACGAGCGCTACCGGGCGTGGGCGCGCGACGGGATCGAGAAGTACTCGCGCCGCCCGCTGGAGGAGGAGAACTGGCGGAAGTTCGCGCCCCTGCTGCATTTCGTGCGCGGCCGCTTCACCGAGGCCGGTGATTTCCAGGCGCTTAAGGCGCGGCTCGACGAGTTCGACCGCCAGCTCAACGTGGGCGGCAACCGGGTCTTCTATCTCGCGATCCCGCCCGGCTTTATCGACGCCTGCTCGGAGGGCCTGCGCGGCGCGGGGATGATCCGCGCGCCCGAGGACACCAACGCCTTCACCCGGGTAGTGGTCGAAAAACCCATCGGACACGACCTCGCGAGCGCCGCCGAGATCAACAGCCGCCTGGCGCGCTACTTCGACGAGAGCCAGACCTTCCGCATCGACCACTATCTCGGCAAGGAGACGGTGGAGAACCTGATGGTGCTGCGGTTCGCCAACACGATCTTCGAACCGTTGTGGAACGCGCGCTTCATCGATCACGTCCAGATAACCGTCGCCGAGAGCGAGGGCGTCGGCACCCGCGCCGCGTATTACGAGCATGCCGGCGCGCTGCGCGACATGGTCCAGAGCCATCTGCTGCAGGTGCTCACCATGATCGCGATGGAGCCGCCGCGTTCGACCTCGGCCAACGCGGTGCGCGACGCCAAGCTCGAGGTGCTGCGCTCGCTGCGCACGCCCGACGTCGAGGAGGTCGCGCACTGGGTGGTGCGCGGCCAGTACGGCGAGGGGCTGGTCGGCGGCGAAAAGGCCACGGCCTACCGCGGCGAAGAGCATATCGCGCCCGATTCCGCGATCGAGACCTTCGTCGCGCTCAAGTGCTACGTCGAAAACTGGCGCTGGTCCGGGGTGCCGTTTTACCTGCGCACGGGCAAGCGGATGCCCAAGCGGGCGAGCGAG
>JAKAVN010000112.1 GCA_021827495.1 Deltaproteobacteria bacterium
TTTGCGATTGGCGGCTCGGGCGGCGCCATCCAGCAGTTCATCTACGCGCAGGACTTTCCCGGCCTGCTCGACGGTATAATTGCCGCCGAGACGTATCCCGACATGATCACCCAGATAAACCCGGTCGGGGACTGCGAACTTCTCGAGTTCTACTTCGATCAGAGTAACACCTACTACAACGGCGGGGCGCAGGATCCGTTCTGGCTGAGCTGGACAAATCGCCAATTGATGGAGGGGATGGCGGGCATAAACGGCTTTCAGTCGGGGTATGGAGAGCCTATACCGTGGACCCCCGCGGGAATGCAGATAGGCTCCGACGCATGTCTCGAAGCATGGTTGGGGGCATTACCCTTGGTTGTTAATCCCTGGTGGCCCGTGATCAATCCGGACGACCTGGCCGCCTCCCAGATGGCGGGGGTCCACTGGGATTATTACGATGATCTGAAGGATATTTTCGGCGTCAATCCGGCCAATGGCTACGCCTACAACACGTATGACAATGTTGGCGTTCAGTACGGTTTGCTTTCGCTCACGCGGGGCGAGATCACGCCAACCGAGTTTCTCAATATCAATGCGGGCGTGGGCGGTTGGCAGAAGTCCTGGGAGATGAGTCCCCCGGGAGAACCGTTCCAGTCCGCGTCGTTTTTCGACGTCTGGAGTTATCGCAATGCCAACGACGTTGCCAGCCCGGGATTCAGCGGAATCGCGCCCAGGACGGTGGGAGATCTCAGCGCGCTTCAGGCCGCGTACCGGTCCGGCTTGGTCTTTTTGGGAGCGGTCAACCTGCCGATCATCGACATCCTGGACTACCTCGAGCCTGAGCTTAACATGCACGCCTCGCGCGAATCGTTCGCGATTCGTCAGCGCCTGATAGACGCGCGCGGCGATGCCGATAATCAGGTCATCTGGGGTATCCCCGGCGATGTGGGCGTTGACTACGCGGTGACCAACCTGGCGCCTAAGGCCCTCGAGATCGAGACCAGATGGCTCTTGACCCATCAACGGCCGGCCGACGCGATGGATGCCTGCTACACGCAGGACGGCACTCTCATTGCGCAAGGGCCGAATGTATGGAACGGCGAAATGAATGGCGCGATGGACGGTAATCCGCGCGACGACCCGAGCCCCGGTCCCTGCACGCAGCAGTTCCCGATCTACTCGAGTTCACGCCTTTTGGCTGGCGATGCGCTCTCGGAAAGAACCTTCAAATGCGCGTTGAAGCCGGTATCGGTGGCGCTCACGGACGGCACCTATGGCGGCGTCACTTTCACTACCGCGCAGGTTGCTTACCTTGAACAGATTTTTCCAACCGGCGTCTGTGATTACAGCCAGCCGGATCAGGGAAGACCCGATCTGCCACTGCCCGCTCTCCTTCGGGTGATTCATGACTACAATATCGAGTAGGCTTGGGTGGCTTCGTGCCAAACACCGGCCAACGCTGAGGCAAGGCTGCAAATGGGATCGGGAACGAGCATGGGGATGCCCGGCCTCCAGTTCGGACGAAGAGTTGCCCAGGCCCGTTACTGCTCGAAAGGCGGGCCCATAAAGCCTGGCGCCGGAAAGATGCTGGATGCGCCGGACTGCTGGACAACCGAGCCGCCTGCCATCGGGCCCCCGCCGACCACCATCGCGGCGCTCATGACCCCGTTCGGACTCATCGCTTGCCAAGGTGGAGCCTATCGCGAAACGGACGTAGTGGCGGAACTCTTCTGATCCAGCGCGCCGTGGCGCTTCGGCCGCAAGGCAATCGTCTTTTAATGTGGATTAGTTCCGAGCGGCTCGGGGCGTCGAGAGCGCGCGGGGCGGCCTTACCGGCCTGAAGCTCGGGGACGCTTTTGACCAGCGGACCGTGAATGTTCTTCCAGTAACGATGAAATTCGGCTTCGTTCATGCCGGACTTGCGTTTAAGCCTACATGACCTAATGGGTAATCCAGCGGGTGTGCGGCGGGACTCTGTTCCTGAAGGCGCACAGGGTTTTGCCACCCCTTACTGACCTCATCCGCTCTCGATCAGGCACCGCTCAAGGGCGACCTGCTCGCCGCAAGGAGCCGGCGTACACGATGTTTCGGGGATCAGGCTTGTCGGCTGCCGTACCTTGACTGTAATCCGCAAACGGTCCGTCGCGCTCGGCAACGGCGGCGGGAACACCCTCGGCAGCGGCCTTGGCGATGAAGCTGCGCGCCTCCGGCGTGTTGCGCATCATGCTGTCCATCACCGACCCCAATAGCTGCGTCGAAGATAACCCCATGTTGTCGTACGCCTGGTTCACGACGAGCTTCATGGCCGCGAGCTGTGAGCTGGGTATAGAGGCAAGCTGCTCCGCGAAGCGGCGAACCTCATCCTGCAACCGGGCGAATGGCACGGCGCGGTTGATCAGCCCGATATCGGCCGCTTCCCGACCGGAGACGGGCCTTCCGAGTAACGCCAATTCCTTCGCCTTCGCGAGCCCCAGCCGGTAAACCCACATCCCCGCGTGATGACATCCCCATATGCGGGAATAGGGCGTGCCGATCCGCGCGTCCTCCGACGCGATCACGATGTCCGCGCACAGCGCCATTTCGCTGCCGCCGCCAAGGCACCAACCGTGGACTTGCGCGATGACGGGCTTCGGACTTCTCCAAAGCGACATGAAGCGCGGCACCCAGCCGAGTTCCTGGGAGGTAACCATCATGAGGTCCCGACCCGCATCCCACTCGCCATCCGTCGCGATGACGTCGTCCCAGTGGGAGAAACCGCCCGAGAAATTGAATCCGGCACAGAAAGCCCGGCCGGCCCCCTGCAGAACGATGACCTTGACGCTTCTGTCGCGGATGGCGCGGCCGACGGCCGCCTCGAGTTCCTCCAGCATAGGCGGCACGATCGTGTTCAGATTATCAGGGCGATCGAGAGTGATCGTGGCCGTGCTGCCGTCCACGTCATAGGAGATCTTCTCGTACATTGCTGCTCCTGTCGCTCAGCTATCGCCTGTGACTTTCGGCCCCGGACCTTTGAGGCGTCAACTTATCGGCCCGCTTCGGGGTCAGCGCCAGCCGCTTGTCGCCCCACTGTGGGCCCGGCAGGCTCCGGCGGATCATGCCCCCAGGCCGGCCAGCCATGCTGCCCGCTCGATCAGCTCGACCGCGCCGTTCTCGAAACCGCGCAGATATTCGTTGTCGATTACCCCGGTCGCGGCCCTTCTGTGGTTGCCCTGCATCATCGCGGCAAGGCGCCACAATGCGAGGACCTCGTAGAAGCGTAGTTGCGTCGTGGAACGACCCGTCGCCTCCTCGTAACGCCTGACAAGCTGCTGGCGGGTTCCGAACCCGCCGAGGCGCAAAACATTGGCCAGCTCGAACATCCGCAGCGGCGGATCGTCCGGCTGCACCCAGAACGCCACGAGATAGCCGAGATCGACCAGCGGATCTCCCAGTGCCGCCATTTCCCAGTCGAGGATGGCGACGAGGCGCGCGGGCGGCTCGGATGCGAACATGACGTTGCCGAGCCGGAAGTCGCCATGCACGATGCCGGTGTACCGCGAGTCTGGCAGGTTCGCGTGCAGCCATGCCGTAACGGTGTCGAAGGCCGCCACGTCGCGCGTACGCACCGTCTTCCACAAACGTGCGTTCCGGGCCAATTGACGTTCGAGAAAACCCTCCGGCCGCCCGAAATTGCCGAGTCCCACGGCTTCCACGTCCACGGCATGCAGTGCGACGAGTGCGTCGACGAGTTCCTCGCCGATACGCCGCCGCTGGACATCCGGTGCGAAGGCCGCAGGCAGCTCATCGGTCAGAACGCAGCCCTCGAAGTGCTCCATGATGTAGAAAGGCGCGCCGATAACGGCGTCAGTCGCCGAATAGGCGAGGACGTTGGGGGCGGGAACCCTCTGGAGGCGGGAGAGGATCCTAACCTCCCGCATCACATCGTGCATTCCCGGAGGAAGCGGCGCAGGCGGTGGACGACGCAGGACGAAAGATCGGTCCGCCCTCTGCACGAGGTAAGTGAGGTTCGAGTGACCGTCCCCGATCCGCCTGATGACCAGCGGCCCGTTTCCAAGGCCACGATCATCGAGGAATCGACGCAGCGCCTCAAGCGGGATCGGCACTCCTTCGTGCGGCCTCTCCGTCGCACGCTTGTCCTCGACGCGTTGGATCATCATGGCTCGGCTGCCGACCGCGTGTCGCCGGTCGGCGCAAACTGTTGCCACAGCAAGTGTTTCCGCACCTCAGTTCCGGGGCTCGGCTTGGACCGGTCGGGGAGGTTCAGGCCGGCTTCCTTCCACGAACCGACGCATTCCCGCAGCCGCTTCCGCGCTGAGCGCGGGCGCATGACAGAGCCTAACCTCCAAGTCGAGCCCGTCCTGGATCGAAAGACCGAATGTCGCGATCGCAGCCTGTCGGTCGGCCCGGATACCACCCTGAGAGTAGCCGGCGATATGCTCGGCAAGCTGCAAGGCCCGTGACAGGGCCGTGCCGGCCGGCACAACCTCCTGGGCCAAGCCCATCGCGAGCGCCCGGTGCGCGTCGATCTCGATCCCGGTCTCGATCATGTAGAGCGCGTTCCCAAGGCCGACGACACGCGGAAGCCGCTGCGTACCGCCATCCGCCAGGGAAAGCCCCCAGCGCTTGTTAAGCAGACCGAACTTAGCTCGTTCATCGACGATGCGGAAGTCACACCACACCGCCAGTTCCACTCCGCCGCCGTAGCAATTTCCGTTGATCGCGGCGATGACCGGCTTGCCGGGATCAAGCCGAGCGAACCCCATCGGGCCAGCACTGTGGGTGTGCCGATGCTCGAACAGCTCCTTCATGCCCTTCAGGTTCGCGCCCGCGCAGAATGTCTTGTCACCCGCGCCCGTGACGACGAGCACGCTGCAACTCTCATCCTTGCCAAACGCAAGGATCGCATCGGCAAGCTCCATCGCCAACTCGGCATCCACATTGTTGTGGACTGCGGCGCGGTTGAGCGTAAGCAGCGTGACGCCAGGACGGCGCTCGATCAGCAGCTTTGACATATTCCCTCCATTCAAGGCGACCCCGACGAGCGCACCGATCGGTCCGGCGCACGATGAGGCCTGTCGCCAACGTGGCACTAAAAGCCATACGGCTTATAGCGGCCGAACAGATGCTGTTCGACATGTGCCATGCCCCGTTCGCCGGACGGCCCGACCAGGAAGCAAGGAAATTCGGTCGGACCCAGGCGCTTGGCCTCGGGCAGAGACAGTAAGCCAGTCTTTCCGAGCGCCGAGGCCGACGGGTAGCGGTCGATTTCAACGACTGGACCGGCCCCGCGATAGAGTCCCGCGCTGCCGCCGTCTCGCCAGCCTCCGTAGTAGCCCAGGCCTTGGACGTCAGCCGGAGTTCCTGCTGCCTCGATCCGGTACTCGCGCCAGGCGCCAGCGGAGTCCAATAAGGCAAATGTTCCACCTACGACGTTCCTGGTTCCTGGCGCGTATTCAAGGCTATGACGCACCGCCACCAGTTTCACATGGCTCCCATCCGAGAAGTCAAGGCGGCCTTCGAAGTCCAGTGTGGTTCCGTCCTCTGCTTCGTGCGTGTTGAAGAAGCCAGAGTGTCCCTGCACTTCGAACGGAACCCACATCCGAAAGCGGCGATCGTCGATCTCGGCTTCGTCCCGCTCAACCCCGCCATGACGCGTCGGCGGCCCCATGCCCGACCGAACCCCCCACGAATGGTCACGGATCGCGTGCCATCGTTGCGCAGTAACGGTTTCCCCATCGCACTGAACGCGGCCGGTCGCGCGACAAACCTGCGTATAGCGCACGAGATCGTGGATCAGCCGGCCATGTTTCCGATAGCGATAGGGCTCCTCCATGAACGGCGGCGCAACCGCGTCGAACGTCAACTCGAAATCGAAGTTGCCTTCGTTGTCAGCCAGGGTCAGCACGACCTCCTGCAGCGGGCGCCGGATCTCGATCCGCAGCGGCCCGACCTCGAGATCTTGCGAGCGGGGCCGCAGTGCGCGGGAGGTCCGTAGCACCCTTTGCTCTCCTCCGCGCGCAAGGCCGGCAAACCCGTCGATGACATTCATGTTGGGATGAAGCCGCATCCCCGCGACGACATACCAATCCTGCGCAAACGCGCTGCAGAAATAGCCATCGTTGAAGTGGACGTCGGACGTCGCCGGAATGTCGAAGGGCGTCGGGTTCTGGTGGAACGGATACTCGTCGAAGTCACGAATTTTCATCTCTGCCACCAAACCCGTTGCTGATGTGGGGAGGGCTGCCTGCCGACCAGCCGCCACAACACCTCAGCCCAGGCTCCGCCCGCCAAGGGGCCACGCTTCCAAAATCCTGAGGACGCTCCGCAAATTTGCTATTCACGCAGACTTTAGCAGCACCGCCGCCGCCAATACCGCCACCGCAAGGCCCGGCAGCGCGATTCCCCAAACGGCGCCAGTAAGCACCATTGCCGGGGAAACGTTCACATGCGAACTGTACATCATGAAAAGAACGGCGCCAGCCGCGACAGCCACGATGAGACCCAAGATGATACGCGGAAGCTGCGCCACCTACAAGGAACTGGCTGGCAAAGCGATCGCGCCCGCAACGGGTCAATGATTTTGTTCGGCAGGCTCGCGGCCAGCGCGCCTTTTGCGCCGCAGCGCCGACCGCCCACAGGATGGCGGCGGCTTTGCCGCAAGCGTTGCGCGATGCGATAATAATGCCGTCGCTGGAAGAGTGACACCCTACGCACAAAGGGAGCGGGCCATGAAACGGATTGCGCTTAAGGCTTTTGCCGCAATGATGCTGGTCGCGGTCGTGGGCACGGGTGGCTACGTGCTGGCCAACGCGGGCCGCATCGCCGATACTCCCGCCTGTTGCCAGAGCAAGCAGGCGTGCTGCCCTTCGCAGGCGTGCTGCTCGGGCGGCAGCCATGGGGCGCAGTGCCCGCTGCATCGGCACGCCTAGCGGGAGCCATTGGTTCCCCGCTCCTTGTCCAAGGAGTCGATAAACACCAAAATCGCTCCGCGTTGATCCTGCACTTCGGCAACCTTCGTCCAGGATGACAACAAAAAGGCTTTTTTTCTGTCATCCTGAGCGTCAGCGAGTCCGCGAGCGGGGTCGAAGGACCTCGTGCGGCATGCTTGCGCCGCGTGATTTACAACGGTTTTTCTCGGCAATACCAGCACCGCCGCAAAGATGGCGGCCGCCGGATTCTTCGCTAGCGCTCAGAACGACAGAATGGGCCTGGTGCAGAGATTTGCTAGGGCCCGGTGTCGTCGAGCGCCGCCGAGATGCGATCGACGCGGCCATAGAATTCGCGCAGCCGGGGAAGCTCGAGCGGGATCTTGAGCGCGCCGGTGAGCGCGAGAGAATGGAGCTGGCCGTACAGGGCGAAGTCGGCCAGCCCCGCCCCGCCGAGCAAAAACGCGCCCTGCTCGAGCGCCATCTCGAACGGCGCCAGCACCTTCAGCACGCGGACGAAGTTGGGCTCCCGCTCGCGTTCCATCCGTTCGCAGAATCCGGCGCCGTACTTGCGCTCGCGGATGTAGCGGAACAACGCGAGGCGGTCGGCGCCCTGGCGGGCGAAGTATTCGGCCTCGTCGGGCACCGCGGCGCGAAACAGCGCCTCCTCGACCGCGCTGTCGATATAGCGCGTGAGCGCCAGGTGCAGGCCACGGTTGCGCGGCGGCAAAATCGTGGGCTCGGGACACACCTCCTCCAGGCGCAGCGCGATGCGCTCCGAGCTGACGATGGTCTCGACGCCGCCGCCGTCGCCGCCTGCTGCATCCTCCAGCCGCAGCGCCGGAACCATGATTTGGCCCGAGGCCGCGATCAATTCCTTGCGCTCGACGTAGTCGACCTCGACGATCTGATAGTCGAGGCCCTTGTAGTCGAGAATCTTGCGCACCTTGGAGCAGGCGGGGCTGGTGGCGAACTGGTAGAGCGTGACCTTCATCTGGTTCTCCCGCCGATTTCGTCCGCGGTCTTTTCTTACGGCGCCGTCAGTGCCTGAGCATCCGCGCCATGGTGCCCGCGTTCATCACGCCAAAGTTGCTGTAGTTTTTGTTGAAGATCACGGTTGCACGCCGCACGCCAGAAAGCGACTGCAACCGCTCGCAGTGCGGCGAAAACTGGAGTGTTCAGCATGCGCCAACGGCGGCCCGTGCGGCGCCGCTCCGCATCAGGCGAACATGTTCAGCGCTTCGAGTCCTTGTCCAAGCGTCGAATTGAAGATCTCGAAGAGCTTGTCGATGTCCCAGGGGCCGTCGCTGAAGATCGCGCGTTCGGTCTTCATGTGCGTGTAGCGGGTAATCCGGTAGCCCGAGGCGCCGAAGCATTGCCCTGTCACTTCGGCCGCCTGGTCGCTCGCCAGATAGACGATTATCGGCGCCACGTTGGCCGGGTCGCGCGGCGTGCCCTCGACATTCTCGCTCGCCGGCTGGCCTGTCACTCCCGGCATTCGGCCCGCGGGGATCGAGTCGGTCATCCGGGTTGCCGCGCCGGGCATGATGGCGTTGACGGTGATGCCGTACTTCTGCAGCGACGCCGCGCAACTGAAGGTGAGTCCCAGGATTCCGGCCTTGGCCGCGGCGTAGTTGGGCTGGCCCGGGCTGCCGAGCGCGGAGTTCGACGAAAAGTTGATGATCCGTCCCATCTTGCGCTCGCGCATATGGGCGCTGGCTGGGCGAATCGTGCAGTAGTGGCCCTTGAGATGGACCCGGATGACGTCGTCCCACTCCTGCTCGCTCATGTTGAAGATCATCCGGTCGCGGAGGATTCCCGCCACGTTGACCAGGATATCGAGCTTGCCGAACTCCTTGATCGCCTGGTTGACCAGACCCTCGCCGCCGGCCACGCTCGCGATATCCAGGTGGTTGGACACCGCCCTGCCGCCAGCCGCGGTGATCTCCTTGACCACGCCGTCGGCCGGCGAGACGGTTTCCTTCTGTCCCGCGAGGCTTACGCCGAGGTCGTTGACCACCACCGCCGCGCCCTGGGCGGCCAGCGCCCGGGCCACGCCGCGGCCGATGCCACGTCCGCCCCCGGTGACGGCGGCAACTTTACCGTCAAGCTTGCCCATCGTTCTCCCTCGACTTTTTGGAAGGCTCAGTCCGCTTTATAGCGCAAACCTTCGCCGTTGGAACAGTCCCGCGCACCGTCCACCGGCGAGCGGCCGTCATAGGCGGCGCAACGCCCGCAGCATAATCCCAACGGCCGCAAATTCAGCGCGGCGGCGCGCTCTAATCGGCCACCTTGAATTCGGTCAGCACCCCGGCGGGCGTAAAGCGCGCAAGCTTTCCGGTGGGCTCGGTGAAATAGAGATCGCCGTCGGCGCCGCCGGCGATGAAGGCCGGGATGGCCGTTTCGGGCAGATAGAAGGCGGTTATCGGAGTGCCGGGGCGCAGGCGACAGATGGCATGCGCTTTGGGCACGGTCATCCAGATAGTTCCCTTGCCGGTGGCGACGATGTCAAGCGCGGGGCCGTTGACCGGCAACACCAGCTCGGAGATTTTGCCCAGTGGCGTGATCCTGCCGATCCGGCTGGCCGCCAGCTCAGTGAAATAGACCTCGCCGTCGCCGCCAACCGCGACGCCGTTGGGATGACTGTGCGGGACCGGCAGCGGGTACTCGGTTATCTTGGGATCGGCGGCGTCTTTCGCCAGTGTAATTCGACCGATCCGGTTGCCCGAGTTCTCGGCGAACCACAGGCTGCCGTCGGCGGCGGCGACGATTCCCGCCGGTCCGCCACCGTGCGGCAGCGGAAACTCCTTGAACCCGTGCTGCCCGGGCGACGGGCGGCCGGCCCCGGGCGGAACGAGGATCGCTACCTGGTTGGCGGCGTGTTCGGTGAACCAGATGGAGCCGTCGCGGGCGGCCGCGATACCGGCGGCTCCGCTCTTGGGCGTGGGCAGGTAGTAGTAGTCCACCTTGTCGGTGTCCGGGAAAATGCGCCCGATGCGGTCGGATTGGGGATCGGTGAACCATACCGCTCCGTCTCGCGCCACGGTCAGCCGCTCGGGGAAGCCGTCGGGATCCAGTTCCACCTGCTTGAACGCGCCGTCGGGCGCCATCAGTCCCAGCCTCGGGGCGCTGTACTCGGTGAACCAGATACCGCCGGCGCCCGCGGCAATGGCGTACGGGGAATGGATTCCATCGCGGTTGGACGGAGGATGGGCAAAGGCGGGTGTGCTAGTGTCGCGGCCGGCCTCGACCCGGTTGCCGAGCTGATTCATCGCGGCCTGCGGCGGCGCCACGCCGCAGCCGGAGGTGGCCAGCGCGATGAATACCGAAAAGACCAGGGCGCCCGCGGCGAGAAGTGTTGCACCGGCGATGTCCGCGTCGAGGCGGCGCGCGGCCGGGCCGCGGCGGGCGCGGCGCTGGCGCCGGGCACGCACGCAATCGATCATCCGACCACGCTGGCGGTTGCGCTTGGCATCATGCTCGGTAAACGGCCGAATGGACGCCTAGGCCGAGGCCGCCGTGGTGCCGGGCTTGGCGCCGGCGCGGCGCGCTTCGAGGTACCACTGAATCGTCCGCCGCAGCCCGTCCTCGAAGTCGGTGGCGGCCCTGAAGCCGAATTCGCGCTCGGCGCGCGAGACGTCCAGGCAGCGGCGCGGCTGGCCGTCGGGTTTGCTCGGATCCCATACGATCTCACCGTGAAAGCCGGTCAGGCGCGCGATCAGGCCGACCAGGCCGCGAATCGTTATCTCGCGGCCGGCCCCCAGGTTGACCGGCTCGGCGCCGTTGTAATGGCGCGTGGCGAGCACGAGGGCGCGGGCGCAGTCTTCGACGTAGAGGAATTCGCGGCTGGCCGAACCGGTGCCCCATACTTCGATCCGCGGCGCGCCGCTTTCGATCGCGTCGACGCATTTCTTGATCAGCGCCGGGATCACGTGCGAGCGGGCGGGATCGAACGTGTCGCGCGGGCCGTAGAGGTTGACCGGCAGCAGGTAAATCGCGTTGAAGCCGTATTGCTGGCGATAGGCCTGGGCCTGCACCAGCAGCATCTTCTTGGCCAGCCCGTATGGCGCGTTGGTCTCCTCGGGATAACCGATCCAGAGATCGTCTTCGCGAAACGGCACCGGGGTGAACTTGGGATAGGCGCAGACCGTGCCGACGGCGACGAATTTCTCGACCCCGCCCAGGCGCGCCTGCTCCATCAGCTCGGCGCCCATGATGAGATTTTCATAGAAGAACCGCCCGGCGTTCTCACGATTGGCGCCGATTCCGCCAACCACGGCCGCCAGATGGATGATCACCTGCGGCCGCGCCTCGCGCATCAGGCCCGCAATCGCCTGCGGCTTGCGCAGGTCGCACTCGCTGGAACGCGGCGCGGTGATGTTGCGGTATCCAGCACGCCCCAGCTCCTCGATTACGAAGCTGCCGAGAAACCCCGCACCGCCGGTGACCAGGACGCGCGTGTCCGCAG
>JAKAVN010000113.1 GCA_021827495.1 Deltaproteobacteria bacterium
CCTTCTGCCCATTGACCACGAAGTCGTCGCCGTCCTCGACCGCGCGGGTCTGGAGCGCGGCCAGGTCGGAGCCGGCATTGGGTTCCGAGTAGCCCTGGCACCAGATCTCCTCGGCGCTGAGAATTTTCGGGATGAAGCGGCGCTTCTGTTCCTCGGTGCCCCAGTGGATGAGCGTGGGGCCGAGCAGCGAAATGCCCATGCCGGTGAACGGGATTGCGGTGCCGGCGCGCGCCAGCTCCTCTTCGTAGATGATGCTCTGGAGCAGGCTCGCGCCGCGGCCGCCGTACTCGCTGGGCCAGCTGACGCCCATCCAGCCGCCCTCGTTGAGCTTGCGATGCCATCGGATGCGCGCGTCCCACTCGCCGGCTGACTCGTCGGCCAGCGGCCCGCGCGCCGGGGTCGCATACTGGCGGTTGTTTTCAAGCCAGGCGCGGAACTCGGCTCGAAACGCCTCATCGTCGGGGGTGTAATTGAAGTCCATCGGAACTCCTTGCGTTCGCTTCGCATTGTGCGCCGCGGGCGTGCGCGCCGTCCAGCCCTTGGGCAGGCCCAGGATGCGCGCGCCAATGGATCTGATCGGCGCCGGCGGCGGCACGGCCTAGCGCTCCAGCTCCTCGCGGATCGAGTACATCTTCTGCCGGGCTTCGGAGATGTAGGCGTCGAGGTTATGGCGATGATTGGCGAAAAGTCCGTCCGGCGCTCCGTCGAGCACGATCAGCGGCTTGAGCACAGCCGCCTTGCCGAGCGGATCGATCGATTCGTCGAACAGTTGCGCCAGCACCGGCTTGGTGGTGAGTGACTGGTGATACCCGCGCTTTACCGCCTGCATCATGTAGTACATGACGTGCGCGTAGCCCTGCGCGTGGTAGAAGTAGTCGTCGACGTCCCAACTGTGGACCGCGCTGCCGTTGTCCTTGCGGGTGCGGTAGAGATTGGCGTGCGCGTCGCCGAGCATGTCGCCCCAGGACTGGAAGAGGCGGATGAGCTCGACGTTGCGCTGGTTGAGTTCGCGCGAGGTCTCGGGAGTGGCGTGCAGGCCGGCGAGGTAGAGCCGCAGATGCCGCACGCCGTCGCGATACTTCGATTCCGCCGACGGCAGTATCCAGCGCTGCGCATCGTTGCGAAAATCAGTATCCGCGATCACCAGGTTGGGATCATACTCGTTCGACGACACCTTGGTCAGATGGTCCTTGAAGATCCGCGTGGTCTCGCGTACCGCCATGATGATGCCGAGCTGGCGGTTGGCGTTGTTGTCGGCCATCACACGCATGCCCCACAGGAAAAAATCGTTCGGCCGCCATCCGAAGCCGCCGTTCAACTCGTTTTCCATGATTGCGGCGAGCGTGGTGGCATAGATCTCGCTGGGCACGAATGGCTTGTTGGGCGGGAAGGCCTGGCTGACTGAGTAGTCAAGCCGGTCGTGGCTTTTCTGACCGAAATGAAGGCCGAGATTTACCAGGATGAAGATGGCGAAAACGATCGCGGCGGCAATTGCGAACTTCTTGGGCGACATCGATTAATTGTCCGCCACGGCGCGCCGCACGCCAAGCTCAGAGCGCGCCGCGCAGGCGCTGCAAAAGCGACGGCCGCAGCCCGATCGCCGCCGGCGCGACCAGCGGCGCGCTGGCCAGTACCTTGCCGCCGGAAATGGCCTGGCCAACGCCGATCTGCTGGCCGGCGCGAATCGGCGCGGCGAGCGCCGCCGGGAGTTGAAATTCGACCCGCAACGCGGCGTCATCGGAGCGCTTTTGCAGGACGCTTAAGTTCGTGCCCCATACCGGCGTGAAGCTCGCGAGCGACCCGCCGCTTACGGCGAGCGCCTGCGCGATTGGCGCCCCCTTTTGGCCGACGACGCGCATCTGGTAATTCGCAAAGCCCTGGGCCAAAAGCTCGGCGGCCGACTTGAAGTTCTCTGCTTTGCGCGGCGATCCGAGCACCACTGCGATCAGCCGCATCCCGCCCCGCCGCGCGGTCGCCACCACGTTGAAGCCGGCCTTGTAGTAGAAGCCGGTCTTGAGCCCGTCGCATCCGGGGAACGTGCGCACCAAATGGTTAGTGTTGCGCAACTCGAAGGCGCTTCCTCGAAACGGCGCGGTATCGATCGACGCCCATCGCAGCACTTGCGGATACCTGGTCAGCGCGCGCGCCAGCACGGCCTCGTCCCAGGCGCTCGAAACGTCGGCCTGCTGGCCGGGCGCGGGCGGCAGGCCGTGGACCGAGTAGTAGTGGGTATCCTTCATGCCGAGCGCGGCGGCCTCGCGGTTCATCATCTGCACGAAGGCTTCGGTCGAGCCGCCAACGTATTCCGCCACCGCGACCGAGGCGTCGTTGGCCGAGTGCACCATAATCGCCTTCATCATGTCGTCGAGCGAAAAGGTCTCGCCCTCCTTGAGGTAGACCTGCGAGCCGCCCATCCGGGCCGCCTTGCGCGAGGTTGCGATCCTGGCGGTCAGGCTGAGGCTGCCGTCGGCGAGCTTGCCGGCGACGATCATCGCGATCATCATCTTGGCCAGCGATGCCGTGGGCCATGGCTGGTGTGTGTTGTTCTCGAACATCACGGTCCCGGTCTCGGGCTCCATCAACAGCGCGGCGGCGTATGGCTGGGTTGAATTGTCCGGCTGCGCGTGCCCGGCGGCGGGTCGGGGATGCGATCGGCGCGGGCGTGCGCGCGCGACGGCCGGCGCCATCATCGTAAGCAGCGCGGTAAGTGCGGCCAAGACGGCTAGCGCGGGTGCCTGCGCGCGGCGCCGCGCGGCGTGCAGCGAAACGGTTGCTAAAGCGGGCGACGAATTCATGACCCTCCGACCTCCAGAACCACCCCAGCCGCGTCGTCCCGCGGCGCAACTGTTGGATCAAAAACGACCCGCGCTCCAGTATAGCGCGTTCGGCGCCTCGAGCATCGCGAACAGCGCCGTCCCGGCTTGGTCGTCGGCGAGGCCAAGGCGCCGGGCGAGTTTGTGCCGCGCGGCCACGCGCCGCCCGCGGTTGCATGGTCAATGGATGTTGTACTGGAGCTGGAGCGGCTGGCCCCCGCGCATCACGGTCACGCTGATGGCGGACTGGTTGCGCAAGCTGGAGAGCAGTTCCATCGCCTTGGCCGGGTCGCTCACGCTCTGTCCTCCGACGCCGGTCAGAACGTCGCCATCGCGCAGCCCGATCTGCTGGAAGATCGAGCCGGGCTGTATTTCCGAGAGCTTGAAGCCGTTGGAGTGGCCGTCCGGGCCGAGGTCGGGGATGGCGCGGACCTGGGTGAAGAGCGACGCCATGTTGCTCAGGTTGTTGTTGACGGTCGAGCGGTCGAGCAAGTAGTGGTTGGGTTTTATCTCACGCACGCCGGGTTGGCCGGGCATGAAGCTGCGCCGCAGCGGCCCGCCCGGCAGTCCGAACGGACGCGGCATCTCGGTCGGCGCGGTATTCTGGGCCGACGGCATCTCCAGCTTAATCCGGCGGCCCTGGCGCAGGAGAATCGCGTCGTTCTTGTAGACGCCGACCAGCTTGCCTGCGTCGGGAATCTCATCGCCCATCCGGTAGAGCGATTGCTCGTGGTTGTTATCATCTTCGACGATGATGAAGGGCTTTGAAAGCGTGAGCGTCGAGGTGCCGAGCAGCCTGATGTGCAGGTTGGTTGCGGTCTCGGCCGGAACTTCCGCCATCGGCACCAGGTTGAAGATGTCGCGCTTGGCGATTGCCTCATAGAAGGCGCGGGGATAGACCACCGGCGCGGAGGGCTCCGCGCCGGCCAGTGCCGCCAGGCGCGCCGGCGCGCCGCCGGCTACGCGGCCGAGGATGATGTCGTTGACCGAGAGCGCCAGAAAATAGGCGAGGACGGCGATCAGCAGCAGGTTGACCGCCATGACGTAGCGCTCGGAGAACCGCAGCGTCATCAGAGTAGCCCCTCGGCCCCGTACGCGCAGCCCTCGACCAGGCGCTGCACGTCGTAGTTCCATCGGCCCTTCCAGCGCTCGATGGTGAGGCTCGCCTGAGTCCATCCGTTGCGCACCTGGTCGAGCAGGCGCAGCAGGTAGATGCTCTCGTCGTCGCCGCGCTGGTTGAGTGCGTGCTGGCGTTCCAGCCCGACGGTCGCGATCATCAGCGCCTCGAGTGCGAGTTCGCGCAGGCTCACGCGGCCGGCGCGCGCCTCGAGCCCCAGCTTGTGCGCCGCATCGGTTAGCGCCAGGCGCTCCTCGAAGCTCCAGCGCTTGACTAGGTCCCACGCGCCGGCCATGCAATCGGAGTCGTACAGCAGGCCCTTGAACAGCGCGGGCAGCGCGAGCATCAGCGCCGGCGGCTGGCTGTCGGCGGTGCGCACTTCGACGTACTTTTTGAGCCGCACCTCGGTGAAGATGGTGGTGAGATGGCCGGTCCAGTCCTCGACCGTGGCGCGCTCGCCGCGCCATCCGCGCGCCATGAACTGGCGGAAGGTGAGGCCCGGCGGCCGGGTGAGGGCGTAGTACTCGTGATTGCGATAGAGCAGATACATCGGAACGTCGAGCGCATAATCGACGTAGTCCTCAAAGCTGGCGTCGTCGCGGAAGACGAAGTCCAGCGTACCGCAGCGGTCGGGGTCGGTCTCGTTCCAGATATGGCCGCGATAGCTGTGGTAACCGTTGAGGCGGCCGTCACATAGCGGCGAGTTGGCGAACATCGCATACACCAGCGGCACCAGCCCCATGCTCAGGCGCAGCTTGCGCATCGCGTCGGCTTCGTCGCCGTAATCGAGGTTGGCTTGCACGCCGGCCGTCTGCTTCATCATCCGCTGGCCCAACCTTCCCTTGCGCGCCATGTACGGATACATGATCCGGTAGCGCTGCTTGGGTAACAGCTCGATCTCGTCGATGGTGCTGATGGGCTGCATGCCGAGGCCCAGCACCACGGCGCCGTACTCGCGGCCGACCTCGACGAGCTGTTCGATGTGGCAGCTGAACTCGGCGTGCGCGCAGTGAATCGTTTCGCACTGCTCGCCCGAAAGCTCGATCTGGCTGCCCGGCTCGATCGTGATCGCCGCGCGCTCGCCCTTCAGTCCGATCACCCGCCCGTGCTCGTCCTCCGGCTCATAGCCGTAGCGCTCGGCCATCCGGCGCAGGATTTGCTCGACGCCGCGCGGTCCCGAATAGGGCACGGCGCGTCCGTCGTGAGCCGAGACCGTGACCTTTTCGTACTCGGTCCCGACCCGCCATTGCGCGCGCGGTTTGGCGCCGCTCTCGAAATAACGGATTAGCTGTTCGCGCGTTTCGACCAGATCGGCGCTCGTTGGCATACGCACAGGCTCCCTGCGGGGCGCTACGACGGCAAACCCTATCATGGCTTCGCCAAAAATCAGAGGCAAGCCGCGGCGGCCCTTGTCGTCTGGCGCGCCCGCGCCTAACTTAAGGCCGCAATTCGGGCCGCGGTTCCACGCCGCGGCGGCGAACTTAGAGGGCGACGGCAAATGGCGCAGGCGGTGCTCGCAGTCGACCAGGGAACGACCGGGACCACGGCGATAGTGTTCGACCGGCGCGGCCGTATCCTGGGACGCGCCTACGGCGAGATCCGCCAGTTCTATCCTCGTCCCGGATGGGTCGAGCACGACCCGGAGGAGATTTACCGCTCGGTGGTGCGGCTCGGCCGCCGGGCGATCACGGCCTCGCGCGTGCGTCCCGCCGACATCGCCGCGGTGGGAATCACCAACCAGCGCGAGACCTTCGTGGTATGGGAACGGCACAGCGCCCGCCCGGTGCATCGCGCCATCGTATGGCAATGCCGGCGCAGCGCCGCGATTTGTGCGGCGCTTAAGCGGCGCGAAGACGAGGTTCGCCGGCGCACCGGGCTGCTCGTCGATCCCTACTTCTCCGGCACCAAGCTCAAATGGCTGCTCGACGGCGACCGCGCATTGCGCCAGCGCGCGGCCCGCGGCGAGTTATGCTTCGGCACGATCGATTCGTGGCTGGTATTCCGGCTCTCGCGCGGCGCGGCGTTCGTGACCGACTTCACCAACGCGTCGCGCACCATGATGCTCAACCTCAAAGGCCGCGCGTGGGATGCCGCGATGCTGCGGATGCTCGGAGTGCCGGCCGCGATGCTGCCCGAGCCGGTCAGCTCACGCGGTCCGATTGCCGAAGCGGCCGCCGGCACCTTCGGACCGCGCGCCATTCCGATCGGCGCCGTCATCGGTGACCAGCAAGCCGCGCTCTTCGGCCAGCGCGCGGTCCGCCCCGGCGAAGCCAAGGCGACTTACGGCACCGGGGCGTTCCTGCTGATGCATACCGGCCAGCGCGCGGTCGCTTCGCGCAACCGCTTGCTGACCACCGCCGCGCTGGGGCCGGCGGGCGAGCCCGCCTATGCGCTCGAGGGCTCGGTGTTTATCGCGGGCGCGGCGATCCAATGGCTGCGCGACGAGATGCGCATGATCGCGGCCGCGGGCGAGAGTGAAAAGCTCGCGCGCGCAAGCCGCGATCGCTCGCAGCCCTACCTGGTGCCGGCCTTCGTCGGCCTCGGCGCGCCCTACTGGGACGCCGGCGCGCGCGGCGCGATCGTGGGGATAACGCGCGGCACCAATCGCGCAGACGTGGTGCGCGCCGCGCTCGACTCGATCGCCTACCAGGTGCGCGACGCTCTGGCCGCGATGGAAAAGGACAGCGGGCGGCGCGTGCGCGAGCTGCGCGCCGACGGCGGGGCCACCGCCAACGGCTACCTGATGCAGTTTCAGGCCGATGTGCTTGGACGCCCGGTGCGGCGGCCGGAAATGGCCGAGACCACGGCGCTGGGCGCGGCGATGCTGGCCGGACTGGCGGCGGGCGTGTGGCGTTCACCCGGCGAATTGGCGGCGCTGGGCGGGAGCGGCCTCGTGTTTCGTCCCGCGATGCGGCTCGCCGAGCGTGCGCGGCTGATTAACGGATGGCATGCGGCGGTTGCGCGCGTGCGCAGCTAGCAGGCGGGTGCTCAGGCATCGGCGCGCCCGGACACGCCGCGGCGCGGGCCGGCGCGAAGCGCGAGAGGAAGGAATCGATGGCTCAGAAGCCGACGGCTCAGAATTCATGGCCGCGCGTCGCGTTGGTCTTTCCCGAGCATTACGCCGACGCCGCGGCGGTACTGGGCCGCGCCTTCGTCGACGATCCGCTCGTCAATGCGCTTGCGCCTGAGCCGCGTGAGCCGAACAAACGCGCGCGCCGGCTAAGCGGGCTGTTCGCGGGCGCGCTCAGGCTTCAGCAGCGCGGCGGCCAGCCGGTGTTCGGCGTGTTCGAGGGCGGCCGCCTGATTGCCGCGGCAGTGGTCGAGGGAACGCTGCACTCGTCGGCCGGCGCGACTATCATCGGCGGGCTGTTCGGCCTGCCGGCGATGGTGCGCGCGGTGGGGTGGGAGGGCACGTGGCGCTCGATTCGGCTGGTCGCTACGCTGACCCGCAACCATCCGCCCCGCCCGCATCTCTATCTCAACATCCTCGGCGTGGAGCCGTCCTTCCAAGGGCGGCATTGCGGCGTCGCGATCCTCAATCACTTGCGCGAGCTGGTCGAGATGCGCTCCGGCCTCGACGGCGTGTACCTGGAGACCGCGACCGAGGCCAACGTCGCCTACTACAAGCGCAACGGCTACGAAGTGATTGGCGAGTTCTATCCGCTGGGGGTGCGGATGTGGCGGATGTTCCAGGCGCGGTGCGCGGCTAGTCCGGCGCCGCGCCGCGAGGATCGCGCGCCGGCTTGATCAGCGTGACGCGCAGCCCGCTGGAGGTCCATCCAACGTCGAAACCGACGCTGTCGCCCTCGCGCAGGAAATCGATGCCGGGGAAGCGGCCGCCCAGCGGCGCGCCGGCGACCTGGACGAAGGGAAACTCGAAGGACACTTCGCGCCCCTGATGCGAGCGCACGGCGCCGCGGCCGCGGGCGCGGTCCAGGCGCAGGATCATCCCGCGGTAGAAATTGCCGGGAAAGCGCTCGGCGTCGAATTCGTCGCTCATCGATTGTGGCCTGGTCCGACGCTTATCCAGCCCGCCGGTTGCGCCCGTTAGCCCGGCTCGCTCAGCAGCGGGTCAAGCCCGCCCTCGTCCTCGAGCGCGCGCAGATCATCGTAGCCGCCGATTATCTTGCCGTTGATGAAAATCTCCGGCACGGTGCGCCGGCCACCGGCGCGCTCGATCATTTTCTCGCGCAGCGCGTCATCCGCGGTAACGTCGATTTCATCAAAAGCCACGCCCTTGCTCTCGAGCAGGGACTTGGCGCGCACGCAGTAGGGACAACATGAAGTGGTGTAGACCTCGACCTTAGCCACCGTTTGACCTCTGGCTTTCATTTTCGGCTGGCCCGCCGCGGTTGTAAAGGCGAGCCAGCCGGGCGGGCGAGACGCCGAGCAGAAACGCGATCCGGACAAGCCACATCCGCGCCACCGTGGCCAGCACGCCGCCCTGGCGCCAGCGCCGCGCCGAAGTCGTGACGCATGAGCGCAGGCAGGCAACGCGGCCCGCGCGCTTGAGCCGGCGCGCCAAGTCAAGGTCCTCGCACAGTTCGAGGTTGCGGTAGCCGCCAAGCCGTGCGAAGACTTCGCGCCGCACGAAGATCGCCTGGTCGCCCGTGCCGGTGCGGCTAAGGCGCGAGCGCGCACTGATGAGCCATCCGATAAGCCGCAGCAGCGGCGCGCCGTCGTCAAGCCGCAGGTCGAAGCGCCCACCCACGATCGCGGGGTCGGCGAGCGCCTGCTCGATGTCACGGGCGAAGGTCGGCGGCACCAGCGTGTCGGCGTGCACGAACGCAAGCGTGTCGCCATGTGCGGCGGCGGCGGCGGCATTCATCTGGCCGGCCAGGCCGCGCGGCGCGACCAGCAGCAGGCCGCATCGCGGACGCGCCTGGTCGCGGCTGCGATCGGAGCTTGCGCCGTCGACCACGATCACCTCGGCGCCGGGCGCGCCCGCCGCGAGCGCCTCCAGCGTGCGCGCGATCGCGCGCTCCTCGTTGAGCATCGGGACGATCACGGAGAGCTGTTTCACTGTTTCACTGTTTCACTCTTTCACTGTGGCGGCGGCGCGGGCGGCTGCGGCGGCGCTTCAATGCGGCCGTGACAGGCGCGGCGAATGCGGCGAGCGGGGATTCACCAGCGCGAGAGATTCGTCGCCAAGCGGGAAATCCGCGATGCGCACGGTACGGCCCTCGATCGCGAGCCGTCCCTCCCCGAAGAGCTGGATCGCCCAGGGATAGATGCGATGCTCCTGCGCGCGGATGCGTTCGCTCAGGCGCTCCTCGTCGTCGCCGGGCAGCACCGGCACCACCGCCTGCACGATGATCGGCCCGTCGTCGACGCCCTCGCGCACGAAGAACACGGTGCATCCGGTGAAGCGCACGCCGTGCTCCAGCGCCGCCTGCTGCGCATGCACGCCCGGAAAGGCCGGCAGCAGCGCGGGATGGATGTTCATGATGCGGTCGGGAAACGCGGCCAGCATCACCGGCGAGAGCAGCCGCATGAAACCGGCGCATACGACCAGCTCCACGCGGTGCTCGGCCAGCGCCTCGGCCAGCGCGCGATCGAAGTCCTCGCGCGAGGGGAAGCGGCGATGCTCGATGACGCGGGCCGGGATAGCGTGGCGGCGCGCGCGCTCCAGCCCCTGCGCGCCGGCGCGGTTGGAAATCACCACGCGGATCTCGGCGCGCAGTTCGCCGCGCCCGGCCGCGTCGATGATCGCCTGCAGGTTGCTGCCGGTGCCGGAAATCAGCACTCCCAGTTTGACCGGCGCCCGCTGTGCCATTGCGTCCTAGCTCCGCTTGCCGTCCACCGCGCGCGGCCTAGCCCAGCACCGCGCCGCGCTTGCCGCGGCGAACCTCGCCGACAAGATAGGCCGGCGTGCGCAGGCGGCGCAAATGGGCGGCTACGCCATCGGCCGCGGACGGCGGTACGACCGCGATCATTCCGAGGCCGCTGTTGAAGGTGCGATCCATCTCGGCTTGGCCGACGCGGCCCAGGCGCGCGACGAGATCGAAAATCGGCGGCACGGGCCAGCTCCCGCGGCGCACCACCGCCTCGATCCCGGTGGGCAGCACGCGGGGCAGGTTCTCGACGATGCCGCCGCCGGTGATGTTGGCGAGGCCGCGAATCGGAAAGCGCTCGAACAGCGCGCGCGCCGCCGCGGCGTAAATTTTCGTCGGCCGCAGGAGTTCGTCGGCAAGCGTGCAGCCAAGTTCCGCCACGCGCGAGTTGAGCTTCAGCCGCGCGCGCTCGAGCAGCACGCGGCGCACCAGTGAGAAACCGTTGGAATGGAGTCCGCTGGACGCAAAGCCAACCAGCACGTCGCCCGGCCGGATGCGCGTTGGGCGGGGAATCCCGGCGCGCTCGGCGAGGCCGACCGCGAATCCGGCGAGGTCGTATTCGCCCGGCCGATAGAAGCCCGGCATCTGCGCCGTCTCGCCGCCGACCAGGCTCATCCCGGCGAGCTTGCATCCGCGCGCGACGCCCCTTATCAGCGCCAGTGCGACGGCGCGCTTGAGCTTGCCGGTCGCGATGTAATCGAGAAAGAACAGCGGGCGCGCGGCGTGGCACACGATGTCATTGACGCACATCGCGACGCAATCGATGCCGACCGTGTCATGGCGTCCGGTGAGAAACGCGATCTTGAGCTTGGTGCCGACTCCGTCGGTTCCCGCCACCAGCACCGGCGAGCGCATCGCGCGCGCGCCCTCGAGTCCGATCAGCGCGCCGAAGCCGCCGATCCCGCCCAGCACCTGCGGGCCCAGCGTGGGCCGCGCGATCCGGCGCAGCATCGGCACCAGCCGCTCCTTGAGATCGATATCGACCCCGGCCGCCTTGTAGCTGAGCCCGCGCGCCATCGCTCAGGCGCCTCGCCGGATGGCCAGCGCCGCCGCCCGCCAAGCGCGCTTGCCGCCGGGATAGGCGACGAGGCCCTCGCGGTAGCGCATCAGTTCCATCCCCTCCAACATTTCGCGCAGCTCGTAGTGCCGCAGCATGAAGGCGGGATTGCGCGGATGGCCGGCCGCCGCCTGGTCGATGAGAAAGGTGTCGAAGATCAGCGCGCCGCCGGGCCGCAGAGCGCGGATCAGGCGCGGCACCAGGGCACGGTCGAGAAAGTTGACGTTGAGGATCGCGTCGAAGCGGGCCCGCGGCAAAGGAAAGGTTCCGAGGTCGGCGGCCAGCGGCCATACCGGGAGCCGCTCGGCGCGTGCGATCGTTTGCAGCGCGCGCAGGCCGGCTTCGGCGTAATCGATCGCGATGACTTTGAATCCGGCGCGTGACAGCAACAGGCTATGGCGACCGGTGCCGGCCGCGATGTCAAGCGCCAACCCGCGCGGCAGCAGCTCGAGCATTTCGCTGACCCAGGGCTCCGGCGCGCGCGCCGCCGCGCCCGTGCGATAC
>JAKAVN010000114.1 GCA_021827495.1 Deltaproteobacteria bacterium
TAACCATCAACATCGCCCGCTGCCGTCGCTCTTCACCCCGCATCCGCCGCTTCCTCCACTGATCCGATTAGCCAATCAGACGAATTATATCGGAATGAAATTCGAGCGTTTATCAACCGCCTGCTAGGAACGATTGCTCCGGAGACTGCGAAGTTTGTGAGACGGCTCGAGCGCGTGTTCCGAGTCGATACGACCAAGACCGTAGGACAATATGGAGGTCTTTCAAGTCGCAAAATGCTCTGCCCAAACGCATCCGAGCGTGGATCCGGATTGTGCTGAATCCAGACGACAAGGTTCAGCCTTTTTCCCTGGTCGTCGAGTTGGGCAATTACGCTTTCGATGGTTGTTCTTTCCTGCGGTCGATTCAGGAGTTCCGAACATATCACCACGATAAACTGGAACTGGTGACCGACGAAATACCGAACCACACGCCCTGGTGCTTGACGGTCCCTTTCCTCCCAAGAAGGCACAATTTTCAGCTGTAGCCGCAATACCTTGGAACCTCCGAACCCAATGAGCGCACAATTCGTGTACGGGTGCTCTGACCCAGGCTCCCAGACCTTTTCAGCTCCTGATTCTATACTTAGCGCCTCGCCTCGCGTCAGGTGACCGGCACCTGAGACGAATACCGTGTTTTCAGCCGATTTCCTCACTATCTCCGCGAATTTTCCGACCTCGCTTGGACGCAGACTGAACTCCGGCAAAAGAAAAAGAACAGGCGCACCCTCGGGTCGCGGATAACCGGCGTCCATTTGCGCCACCTCCTCCAAGAGCTGAAGTGGCGCTGGCTCACCCGCGATAGGTCGCGATATGAAGGGGGGCGTAGCGGGCAGGTCCAGCCGTGGAAAGAACCATATTCGGGCCGCCTTACCCGGCGTCCATCGGATGGTATCGATCTCGATCGTCTCAAGTTCCGCCACGTACCCGCAATAACATCTCCCTCCTCCAGCGACTAGCGGCGTCGGGAGTCGCAGTTACTCACGAGCTTTGGGCCTCGCTGGGCCAGAGGGCAGAACGAGAAAGGCGACGTTCGTTTCGATTCGCAACCAGTAGGCTCTTGACAATTCGGACAAGTTTTCGGACAATGCGACTGTTCGATGATGTCCAAGCGGCAAAAAGTGCTTGATTTAATTGGTGGAGCTGACGCGGATCGAACGCGCGACCTCCTGAATGCCATTCAGGCGCTCTCCCAAACTGAGCTACAGCCCCACCGCGCGGAGAGTCAATTCTTCCTCAGTTAATCGGAAGCTGACGGGCGGGTCAACCTGAGCTTGCAGTGCGCGCGCCGCCGGGCAGGTCAGGCGCGGGCGCGCTCGATTAGCTCGCGCGCGGCGCGGCGGAATTTGTCGGTGACTTCGGCGCCGCCAAGCATCCGGGCGATCTCCTCGATCCGCTCGGCCTCGTCGAGCGCGCTCACCCGGCTGCGGGTCGCGCCGCGGCGCTCCTCTTTTTCGACCTGGAAATGGCTATCGGCGAAGGCGGCGACCTGCGGCAGATGGGTCACGCATAGCACCTGGTGGAAGCGCGCAAGCTCCTTGAGCTTGCGGCCGACGACCTGAGCGATCGCGCCGCCCACGCCGGCGTCGACCTCGTCGAAGATCATCGTCGCAACCCCCCGGCGCTGCGCCTCCAAGCGCTTGAGCGCGAGCATCACCCGGGAGAGCTCGCCGCCCGAGGCGATCCGCACGAGCGCCATCGGCGGCTGCCCCAGATTGGGCGAGAGCATAAATTCGATTGCGTCGGCGCCGCCCGGCCCGAGCATCATGCGGTTATGCTCGAATGCGCCTTCCGACTTTTCCAGCGGCGCGAACCGCGCCTCGAACACCGGCGCGCGCATCCCCAGCGTCTTGAGCTCGGTTTCCATCCGGCGCTTGAGCTCGGCCGCCGCGCTCTGGCGCCGCGCGCTCAGCTCGGCGCCCATCCGCGCCAGACGATCGAGCGCGGCGCGCAGCGCCGCTTCGGCCTCGGCGCGCGAGTCGGCAACCCGTTCCAGCTCGGCGATCTCGGTGCGCGAGCGCGCGGCCGTTTCGAGCACGTCTTGGAGCGTGCCGCCGTACTTGCGCTTGAGCCGGGCCAGTTCGGCCAGGCGCGTTTCGATCTCGTCGAGCCGCGCCGGATCGGCCTCGACCCGCGCGGCGTAGTCGCGCAGCGTGTGCGCCGCCTCTTCCAGGCCCAGGCGCGCCGAGGCGATCAGCTCGAGCGTCTCCTTGAGCTTGGGATCTATCGCCGCCGCTTCGCCGACGCGCGCCTGGGCGCGCGCGACCGTGTCGAGCGCCGCGGAGCTCTCGCCGGAGAGCATCTGCTCGGCCTCGGCGGCGGCGGCGCCGAGACGCGCCGCGTTGGCCAGCACCGTGCGCTCGGCCGCCAGTTGTTGGTCCTCGCCGGGCTGCAGCCCGGCGCGCTCGAGCTCGGCGATGCGGAAGCGGGCGAGTTCGAGCTGCTCGGCGCGGGTGCGCTCGCGCTCCCTTAGCTCGTCGGCCCGCGCGCGCGCTTGGGCCGCCGCGCGGTAGGCCGCGCCATACTCGTCGAGCGCCGCGTCCAGCGCCGCATGCCGGTCCAGGAGCTGGAGATGGCTCTCGGAGCGGAGCAGCGTCTGATGCTCGTGCTGGCCGTAGACTTGGACTAGGCCCTGGCCTAGGCGCGCCAGCGTTTGCACGGTGGCCATCTCGCCGTTGAGGTAGGCGCGCGAGCGGCCGCCGTCGGCGGCGATGGTGCGGCGGATGAGCAACTCGCGCTGGTCCGTAGCGGCCACCTCGCGCGCCCCTTCGGGCAGCGGCGTTTCGCCCTCCAGTTCGAACAGTCCTTCGACGACGGCTTCGCTCTGTCCCGACCGGATCATGTCGGGCGAGGCGCGGCTGCCGAGCAGCAGGCCGAGCGCGGTCATGATGATAGTCTTGCCGGCGCCGGTCTCGCCTGAGAGCACGTTGAAGCCGGGTCCGAAGTACAGCGCCGCGCCCTCGATGATGGCGAAGTTGCGGATGCGGAGTTCGACCAGCATTGCGGCCTGCGCGCGCTCAGCCCCAGCGCAGCTTGTTGCGCCAGATCTCGAAGTAGGCGTGCGACGATCGCACCAGCACCACCGGGCTCTTGCCGCGGCGCACGCGCAGGGTGTCGTTGCTGGCGAGGCGCGCGGTTTGCTGGCCGTCCACCGTCAGCATCGCGCCGTTGTCGTCGGTCTTGACCCGCACCTCGATCTCGAAGGAATCGGGCAGCACCACCGGACGGTTGCTCAGCGTGTGCGGGCAGATCGGCGCGAGCACCACGACCTCCAGCGAGGGAAACACGATCGGCCCGCCGGCGCTCAGCGCGTAGGCGGTCGAGCCGGTGGGCGTGGCGATGATCAGGCCGTCGGCGCGGTAGGAGCAGAAGCGCTCGCCGCCGGCGACCACGTTGAGTTCGAGCATGCGGCCGAGCGCGCGCTTGTTGATCACGACGTCGTTGAGCGCGCGGAAGCTTTCGCGATCGGCCACGCGGGCGCCCGCGGCGTGCGACTCGATGGTCGCCTCCAGCGTGATACGGCGGTCGACTTCGTAGTCGCCGGCCAGCACACGGGCAAGCGTCGCCTGCGCCTCCTCGGTGGTGATCTCGGTCAGAAAGCCGAGGCCGCCGAGGTTGATGCCGAGGATCGGCGTTTCACGCTCGCCGACCAGACGCGCGATGCTGAGCAAAGTGCCGTCGCCGCCGAGCACTACGATAAGGCCGGCCCGCAGCGCGAGCTGCTCGCGCTCGACTGCCTCGGCCCCGAGCTGGGCGGCGACCTCGGGCTCCGCCAGGGTCGCCAGGTGATGCCCCCGCAGCCATACCGCCAGCTCGTGCGCGAGCGCGATCGCCCGCGGGCGCTCGCGCCGCACGACCAGCCCGACGGTTTTTAACAGATGCCTGGCGGTCGGGCGCACGCGGCTCACCCTCGAGCCCGAGACGACCGCGGCGCCACCGTGGCGCGCAGGCCGCGCGCGCGCGGCCGTGCCTCAAATCCGATGACTGAGTTGCGTGGCGAGGGTGAAGTTGCGTTCAACGCGTCGAACCGCCGTCCCCGAGCCTCCGGCCCCAAACTTCGGGCCGCAATCTTCCGGCCCCAAACTTCCAGCCTCAAACTTCCAGCAAGGTTAGCTAGGGCGGCGCGCCCGGATCAACCGTGATGGTCTTTGGCGCAGGAGGACCGTCGGGCGTGACTGTGATGCTCTTGGGCACGGGGGAGGGGTCGGCGGATGGCTTGGGAGTTCCGATCATCAGCGCGACCGCCTCAACGTGGTCCACCGTCACCCCCGCCACGCGCGTCTTGGCCATGGTTTTGATCACGACCGCGTTGGCGCCGGCCTCGCATGCCTTGCGCTTGAGCAGTGACAGGATGTCCTCATGCTGGGCCGGCGCGCCGTCGGCCTCGAGCGTTGCGACCTCGCGCGACTTTCCCGCTGGCTTGTCGTGCAGGATCCGCACCTCGCACTTCGCCGGCGGCGCGGAACCTTCGGCGCCCTCGTCCTTGACGACGCGCATCGTGGTGACACCAATCGGTATCCCGACACTCAACCACGGCCGCGCTGGCGTGGCAGGCGCCGATGCGCTGTCCGAGGTGGGGCCGCCGGTGAAGCGCCGCGGCGTCCGATGCAGCTCGGCCTGCGCCGCCCGCTCCGCCAGTGCTGTTGCTGGCGGCGATTGTGCGGCGCCCGCCGAAGCCGCTGGCGGCGGCGGCGCTTGCGCGCATCCGCCGAGCGCCCAACATAAAGCCATGCACGCCGCTAGCCGCCGCACATCAATCAGTATCCGCGCCCGGCGCGCCCGGGCAAGCCTCGCTTTCCGGGACTTTTCGTATAAGATCGCGGCGTCGGCGGCGCGCCAGGCGTGCCGCGCGGCGGAGCGAATTGCGATGGCTTCGGGGAATCAAGAGCGGCCGCTGATTGGCGCGCACGTCTCGATCGCCGGCGGCGTCAGCCAAGCGCTGGCGCGCGGCCGGCAGATCGGCTGCGACTGCATCCAGATTTTCACCAAGAGTTCGCGCCAGTGGGCGGCCAAGCCCTACTCCGGCGAGGAAATCGAAGCGTTCAAAAGCGCGCAGGCCGAGACCGGGATCAGGATGGTCGTCGCGCACGACTCCTACCTGCTCAACCTGGGCGCTCCCGGCGAGAAGCTGCGCAAGCGCTCGGTCGAGGGCTTTATCGACGAGCTGGAGCGATGCGAGATGCTCGGCGTGCCGTTTCTAATCGCGCACCCCGGCGCCCACGTCGGCTCCGGCGAAGAGGCCGGCCTCAAGACCATCGCGCACTCGCTCGACGAGGCGCACAAATCGTGCGCCGGCTTCAAGACCAGGGTCGCGCTGGAAATCACCGCCGGACAGGGCAGTAATCTCGGTTACTCATTCGAGCAGATGGGACGGATCTTCGGCGCGGTCAGGGAAAACGAGCGGCTGCGGCTGTGCTTCGACACCGAGCATGCCTTCGCGGCGGGCTACGATCTGCGGAGTTCCGAGGGCTACGAGCGCACGTTTGCGGAGCTCGACCAGCAGGTCGGAATCAAGCGCGTGGCCGCCTTTCATCTCAACGATTCGCTCAAGCCCTTTCACTCGCGCGTCGATCGCCATCAGCATATCGGCAAGGGCCACCTCGGCGTCGAGCCGTTTGATCGCCTGCTCCACGACCCGCGCTTCTTCGGCATCCCGATGTGTCTTGAGACGGAGCCCGGCCCCGACATGAAGGACATCGCCGAGGACCTCGCCACGCTGCGCAAGCTGCTTGGATCGCAAGACGACACTAAAGACTGACCCGATGGAGAAACGAATCCTGACCGGCGACCGGCCGACCGGCCCGCTGCATCTCGGACACTACGTCGGATCGCTGCAAAACCGCGTCCGCCTGCAACACGACTACGACACCTACATCCTGATCGCCGACATCCAGGCGCTGACCGACAACTTCGAGCATCCTGAGAAGCTCGAGGCCAACGTCTTCGAGGTCGCGCTCGACTACCTCGCGGTGGGCCTCGATCCGGAGCGGGTCAAAATAGTCGTGCAATCGATGGTGCCGGAGCTGAGCGAGCTTACAACCTACTTCATGAACCTCGTGACCGTGGCGACGCTCGAGCGCAACCCCACCGTCAAGGACGAGATCAAGCAGCGCAATTTCAAGCGCGGCGTGCCGGTGGGCTTCTGGTCGTACCCGATTTCGCAGGCCGCCGACATCACGATCTTCAAGGCTGAACTGGTGCCGGTCGGCGAGGACCAGTTGCCGATGATCGAGCAGGCGCGCGAGATCGTGCGGCGTTTCAACTCGCTCTACGCCAGGGTGCTGGTCGAGCCGCGCGCGATGCTGGGCCAGATGGCGCGGCTGCCGGGCACCGACGGCGGGGCCAAGATGTCGAAGTCGCTCGGCAACTGCATCTATCTCGGCGATCCGCCAGAGACGGTGCGCAAACGGGTGATGTCGATGTTCACCGACCCGACGCGGATTCATCCGACCGACCCCGGCCACGTCGAGGGCAACCCGGTTTTCACCTACCACGACGTCTTCAACCCGGATAAGGCCGAGGTCGACGATCTGAAAGAGCGCTATCGCAAGGGCACGGTGGGCGACGTCGAAGTGAAGCGGAAACTGTTCAGCGCGCTCGACGGGTTCCTAAGCCCGATTCGCGAGCGCCGCGCCGAGTTCGCGGCGCAGCCCGCGCGGGTGCGCGAGATCATCATGGACGGCACGCGCAAGGGCAGAGCGGTAGCGCAGTCCACGATGGACGAGGTGCGCGCCGCGATGAAGCTCAACTACAAGTTTGGCTGATAGCCGGTCGCCCAGGCTGACTGTCGCAGCCGGCGCGATGCCCTGGTGTCGAAACTAACCTGCGGCTTCCTCAACCGCGCGATCCTGTTCAGCGGCATCCTATTTGTCATTCGTCGCGGCGGAAGTGGCCGCGGCTCTCTCGGTCCGTTAACAAACCGGGCGCGCTCATTCACGATGGAATGAAATACTGCGCCCCGCGATGAAAGCTCGGATTCGACGGAGTGGCGGAGCGGGAGGAAATGAGTGTCCATCGTGGAGACTCCAGGCGTCGCCGCCAATGTTGAACTCGAAGGGAACCGGCCCGGCGCGCGGGCCGGCCATCCCGGCCTGATCGAATTCTGTCTGCTCCTCGGGCTCGGAATGTTCGGCTGGGTGCTATGCTCGCCGGTGCTTCCGATACCGCCCGACAAGCACCTGCGCGCGGTCTCGATCGCGCTGGCGGAGATGCTGTTCCTGGTGGGATTGGGATGCCTGGCGGCGCGCCGGGCAGGCTTCGCTCCCAGTGCGCTGAGGCGCCGATTCGCCGCCGTCATTCCGCAGCCGGGGCCGGCGCCGGGCCTGGCGGAGTTGATTTATGCCGCGGCCGGTGCGGCGGCCGTGTCGATTTTCGCCACGCGCATCGTGCAAATGATCGTGGTGAAAGCGCTGTGGTCGCCGTCGCTGGCCGCTACGACACCGGCCAATATAAGGGAAGCCGGCCGCAAGGCCTTCGAGCTTTTCAAGGCTCATCCTGCCGCGGTCGGCGTGGGCTTTCCGATCATCGAGGAGATCCACTTCCGCCTTTTCCTGATGACCGCGCTGGTATGGCTGACCATCAAGTTGCTGCGTGCGCCGGCGGGCAAGCTCAGCGCGAAGGGATGGTGGACGGCGATCGTGATCCAGGGGCTGGCCTTTGGAGCGATCCACGCGGCGACCGGCGAAGGCACGCTGTGGTGGGAGCCGCGCGCGGTGCAGATGCTGCTCGAGCCGCGCGCCGCCGCGGGAATCGTGCTGGGGTACGTTTACTGGCGCTGGGGCCTGGAGACCTCGATCCTTGCCCACATAATCGCCGACTTAAGCGTGCTCTGCTACCTGATGCTCTTCGCCCACAGTGGCTGAGCCGTCTGCGGGCGTGACTCGATCTCATGCGTGGTCAGCGCGGCGCGAAGAGACCAGGTCTCCGGATCAGCGATCGCCGTGCATCAGGACGCCGGCTTTCTCCAGTTCGCGGATGCGATCCGCGGAGTAGCCGAGACCGCCGAGAATCTCGGCGTTGTGCTCGCCCAAAAACGGAGCTTCGAGCTCAAGCTCCGTCGGAAAGTCAGAGAAGCGCAGCGGTACGCCGGGAATATCGTACTCGCCGAGCACGCGGTCGCGGATTTTCCGCACCGTGCGGCGCTCGCGCAGATGCGGATGGTTCACGGCCTGTTCGATCGACAGAATCGGCGCCATCGGAATTGCGTTTTCTTCGAGCTTGCGCAGGATCGTGGCATCGTCAGGCTCTGAGTCGAGCCAGGCCTGAATGATACCGGTGATCTCGGCGAGGTTGGCGGCGCGGGCGATTACGGTCGAGAAGCGCGGATCGGTCCCAAGTTCCGGCCGCCCCATCACGCGGCACAGCGCCGCAAACTGATGGTCCACGGGCGCCATGATGAAGAAATAGCTCTCGGGCCCCCTGCCTTTGAAGATTCCGATGATCGGCACGGAGGTATGATTCGAGCCGGCGCGTTTGGGTTTCACCTTGCCGCCGCTCATGCTGTAGATCTGCACGTTCAGCTCATGGCAGTGGAAGTAGCTGTCGAGGAGCGAAACATCCAGATGCTGGCCGCGGCCGGTCTTGTCGCGATAGAGCAACGCGCAGGCAATCGAGGCGAGCGCGTGAACGCCGGTCGACACGTCACCCAGCCCGAGCATCGGGAACGACGGCGGCCCGTTGGGGTCGCCAATCATGTAAGTCACCGCCGCGTAGCTCATCCCGATGTAATCGAAGCCTCGGCGGTCGGCGAGCGGGCCGGTCTGTCCGAACCCCGAGATCGAGCACAGGATGAGCCGCGGATTAATCTTGCTGATCGCCTCCCAGCCAAGTCCCATCCGCGCGATCGTGCCCGGCGAAAAGTTTTCGACCAGCACGTCCATCGTGGGCAGCAACTCTTTTAGAATCGCGAGCCCCTCGGGTTTCTTGGGATCGAGGCAGAGGCTCTTCTTGCCCCGATTCTGCTGCACGTAGTACGCGCTGCGGCCATCCTTCAGGAATGGAAAGGCGCGCGAGAAATCACCCTTGGGCGGAATCTCCACCTTGATAATGTCGGCGCCGAGCTCGGCCATCAGGCGTGTCGTGGTCGGGCCGGCGAGCGCCTGGGTGAAGTCCAGAACCTTGTAACCGTCCAGCACGTGGGCTGGCTTGGATGCGGGCATAATCGACTATCCTTCCTAGTAGTGTGGCGCAAACAGCGCGGTTCCAGGCACCATCGCCTGCGCGACAGGCCAACTGATCGTCAGTACGCCTTGGCGAAGAAGGCGCGCTCTTGCGCCGCTTCGCCGCAGACCAGGCAGCGGCCGGCGGCGCCGCTCTGTCCCAACGGTATCGCGCGGCAGGTCGCGCGTGTTTCCTCGCGGATGCGGGTCTCGCACGCGGCGCTCCCGCACCAGTAGACATCGGCCATCCCGCCGCCCCCTTCGCCTTCCATCTGGGCGCGAAACTTGGCGTAGTCGTCGAACTGGCGCGTGTTGGCGCGCATCGCGTCGCGCGCCTGCGTATAGAAGCTCTGCTGCACGTCGTCGAGCAGCGCGCTGACGTGCGCGGCAAGCCCGTCGAGCGACGCGGTGGCTTTTCCTTCCCTGCCCAAGCGGTCGCGCCGCGCGAGCACGGCGTTGCGGGCGGCGACGTCGCGCGGCCCAATTTCGATCCTGACCGGCACGCCGCGCATCTCCCAGTCGTTGAACTTGAAGCCCGGCGTCAGCCCCTCGCGATCGTCGAGCCGCACGCGCACCCCGGCGCCCTCGAGCGTGTCGCGCGCCGCGCGGGCCGCGGCCAGCACCGGCTCGCCCTCCTCGGCCTTGCGCCAGATCGGCACGATCACGGCCTGGAGGGGCGCGACGGCTGGCGGCAGGCGCAACCCCTGGTCGTCGCCATGGCTCATGATGATCGCGCCCAACAGCCGGGTCGAAACGCCCCAGCTCGTCTGATGCGGATGCTGGAGCTGGTTTTGCGTGTCGAGAAAGCGAATCTCGAAGGCGCGGGCGAAGTTGTCGCCGAGATAGTGCGAGGTGCCGCATTGCAGCGCGCGCCCGTCGCCCATCAGCGATTCGATCGAGTAGGTCTCCTCGGCGCCGGGGAAGCGCTCGGCCGCGCTCTTGCGCCCGGTCACCAGCGGCACCGCGAGGTAGTCCTCGACGAAGGCGCGGTAAACCTCGAGCATCGTGAGCGCCTCCCGCTCGGCCTCCGCTTTTGTCGCGTGCGCGGTATGGCCCTCCTGCCAGAGAAATTCGGTGGTGCGCAAAAACGGCCGCGTGCGCATCTCCCAGCGCACCACGTTGCACCACTGGTTGATCATCAGCGGCAGGTCGCGATGCGAATGGATCCACTGCGCGAACATATAATTGATGATCGTCTCCGAGGTCGGCCGCACGATGAGCGGCTCTTCCAGCTCCTTGCCGCCGCCGTGGGTGACCACCGCCACTTCGGGCGCGAAGCCTTCGACGTGCTGCGCCTCCTTGTGCAGGAAGCTTTGCGGGATGAAGAGCGGAAAGTAGGCATTGCGCGCGCCGGTCTTCTTGATGCGGCGGTCGAGTTCGTCGCGCAGCGCCTCCCAGATCGCGAATCCGTCGGGGCGGAACACGATACATCCGCGCACCGGTGAATGGTCGGCGAGCTCGGCGCGCGCGATTATCTCGTTGTACCAGGCGGCGAAGTCCACGCTTCGCGCAGTGACTTTTTTTTCGTCCTGTTTGTCGGCCATGCGATGGTTTTCCAAGCGAGAAGAATACACTGCGCCGCCCGCCAAAGCATCGGCGCGGCCGGACCGCGCCCGGCGCGCCCCGCCGGCCTTGCCTTTCATCGCTGGCTCCTCGACTATTGCGCAGTGGAGACCTAATCTCCGTTGGCCCGCAGCTTAGGTGGCAGCGCGCGGCTTTGGCAACAATCCTGATGCGAACTTGGTGCGAGCGAGGAACAGGTGCGGATGAAAATGCTTCATGGCGCGGACCCTGGCGGGCGGGCGCGATTCGCGGGCGGAAGCCGCCGCGCGGCCGGTCTTCTTATACTGGTGGCGGGCGCTCTTATAATGCCGCCGGCTGGCGCGCCGGCCGCGGGGCCGATGAACCCGCCCCCGCTCCAGGCCGCGCAGGCGCAGGGCTCTCGCACGATCGAGGTCACCGGCAACGGCGAGGCGCACGTCGCCCCGGATGTCGCCTCGCTCAACCTGGCGATCGAGACTCACGCGGCGACCGCGCAGCAGAGCGCGGGGCAGAATGCGGCGCTGGCGCAAAAGGTCGTCGACGCGCTG
>JAKAVN010000115.1:0-2278 GCA_021827495.1 Deltaproteobacteria bacterium
AATCGAACCCTTGAAGGCCTCCGCAACCACCCTCCGGAGCGTGTCTCCCGCGTTCGCTTGAGCTGCCAACATGACTTTCAAGTAGAAAAACTACTGAGCAACCGGTTTTTTCCGCAGCCTGTTAGATGCATAGAAGGTTCGTTTCTCCGGTAGCCCAGGCCATGACGGTATGAGGCGATGAAACCTGCCAGCATTGCAAAGGCTATTAATCTCGGCTTCTGTTGACATATAAGTCAACGCCCGGGAGGTGTCAACTGCGCGCTTAATCAGCCGGGACGGCCGGCGTTGCCAGGAGTAGCGGCAGGGCTAGCGGCAGGATGGCTGTCAGGGCCGGGGCCGGGTGCGGCTGGCTCCGACGCTCCTGCGGGAGCGGTTGATCCCGCCGGCGGCGGCTCAAGCGGAGCGAAAATCACCGTCGGCGCGAGCGGAGCGTTGGGCCGCACGGCGATCGTCACGCGCTGCGAGTCGAGCGGAGTCCATGCGCGAGCGTCCAGCAGATAGTGCAGCGCGGCCGCCGGTGAAAGCGACCGCCACGCCGGATGCCATGCGTCGCTGAGTTCGAATTCGTAAGTGGCGAAGCCTTGCGCCGGCGCCAGGCTTGCCGGCCCGGCGCCGGCCACGATCGCGGCTGCGCCGTCGGCCGTGGCGGCCGGGGCCAGCGCCCGCAAGTACCATCGCAGCACCGGCGAGTCGGTGGCAAAAAACGCGCTCGCGCCGGCCGCCGGCAATGCTTCCGCCACCCGCGCGCACTGGACCGGCGTCTGCATCGAGGTTGCGGGCGCGGTCCAAAACAGCAGCGCGGTGCGCGCCCACGGCGCCTGGCCGGCATCCGGCGCGTACCAGACGAAGTTGTTCGCCACCTGGACATAAAGCGTCAGCAGCGCCAGCACGGCGAGCGGATAACGCACGATGCTCCAGGCGATGGTGTGATGCAGGTATTCGATCACGCACGCGCCCAGCAACGCCATCGGCACGATCATCTGGAGCACGAACGCCGGCGAGCGCGCCGGCGTCCAGAGATAAAAGGCGGCCGCCAGAGCGCTCCACACCAGCGCGCCACACGCCAGGCGCGAGCGGAGGCGCAACGTGAGCACGCCCAGCGCTCCGGCAACCGCGAGCAGCACGACGAGGAACTCGTACAGCGAAAGCATCGGCAGGTAAAAATCCAGCCCGGCCGCAAAACCGCGCTGGCCGGCCGCTTCGAAGCTGGCCCGGTAGGCGGCGGCGATCGCGTCCAGCGGCGAGTGGGTGAAGAAGCCGCTCTCGCATCCAAGCCAGACCACCGCCGCGATCGCCACCGTGATCAGGAACAGCGCCTTGCGCCGCGCCCACCAGACTCGCACTTGGAGCCGCACGCGCGCGCCCGCCACCGCCTGCACGAGGCCCACCCCCGCGAGCGCGCCGAGCATGAAAAGCGCCGTCATCAGCGCAGGACCCTCGCTCGCAAGGCCGAGTCCGATGGCCGCGCCCAGTCCGGCCGCGGCCAGACGCCCCGGCTTATCGACCAGTTCGAGGAACAGCGCCAGCGCCAGCATGGCGAGGGCCAGCGCGGGTACGAGGCCATCGGCGGCGCGCGAAAAATAGGCCACGCTCGGCGAGAGCACCAACAGCGCCGCGAAGGCGAGACCGCCGGCGCGGCCGAGATGGCGCCGCAGCGCAAAGCCCATCGCAACCAGCAGCAGCCCGCTCAGCGCAAAGACCATCCGCGCGCCGAAGTCGCCGGCGCCCAGAACTGCAAACAGCGCCGCCTCGAGCAAATGAATCCACCCCAGATGCGCGCCGGCGGGCAACCCGCTGCGCAGCCATGCAAGTTCGCCCAGGGCATGGCGCGCCTCGACGGAATCCAGCGGGCGCGCACCGAGCATCAGGAACCGGCTCGCGAGCGCCAGACCGGCGACCATCGCCCATCCCAGATGCTCCGCCGTGACGATGCAGAGCGGCCGTTCCAGCCGTTCAGCCGAGTAGTCGCGGATCGCCTCGGATTCTTCGGCGGCTTCCAGGCCGTCGTGTGCGCCAAGCTCGATCCCGAGCCGCCATTCCTCGGTCCCTTTGCCGCTGACTGCCATCTGGTCAAAACCGCTATTTGGCCCTGCCCCGATTGTCAAACGCGAAGGCCGGCCGGGAGATCACGATTATCAACTTACCGCTATTCCCGGTGGCCGTAACATCTCGTTAACGTTGTGGCGTTTGAGCCTGCCCGGCGGAGCGTTATGCTGTGAGGCTTGGCGTTGGCGATGGAGCAGGGGACAAATTCGCGGAGGCTCTTCGGTGAGATCGG
>JAKAVN010000115.1:2288-11138 GCA_021827495.1 Deltaproteobacteria bacterium
GCTCTGCTTTCGCGTGTCTTCGGGTTCAGGCGGTACGTGCCGGCGCTGCACGGGCCGAAACTGAGCGTCTCGGCGCAACATCTGCCTTACTATGCCTTCTGCTCGTTCTACCGGATGCTGGCCGCGTACGTGCTCGCGCTGTTCTTCTCGATCGGCTATGGGATGGCGGCGGCGCGCGGGCGGATATGGGAGCGGGTGATGATCCCGGCGATCGACATCGCGCAATCGGTGCCGGTGGTCGGTTTCTTCCCCGCCGCGGTCTATTTCTTCGTCGCGCTCGCGCACGGCAGCCGCCTCGGGGTCGAGATGGCGGCGGTGTTCCTGATTTTCACCAGCCAGGCGTGGAACCTTGCGCTGGGCGTGTTCGAATCCATCCGGACCATCCCCGACGATTCACGCGAAGCGCTGCAAGCCTTCGGGGCCAGCGGATGGCTGCGCTTTCGCAAACTCTCGCTCCCCGCGTGCGTGCCCAAGCTGGTCTATAACTCGATCCTGTCGTGGGTGGCCGGATGGTACTTCCTCATCGCCTGCGAAATCATCACCGCCGGGCCCTCGACCTACCGGCTGCCGGGCTTGGGCAGCTTTCTGATGGAGGCCGCCAACCGCGGGCGCAATGGCGAGATGGCGCTTGGATTGCTCGCGCTGCTTTTGATCATCGTCCTGATGGACCTCGTGGTATGGCAGCCGCTGTCGGTGTGGGCCGAAAAGTTCCGCTATGAGTTCACCGCTGGCGCCGAGGCCGAACGTTCGCTGGGAATGCTGCATGCGATAGGCCTGCTGGGCCCCAGCGTCTATCGCGCGGTCCGTCTCGTCGTGCGTCCTGTGGTCGTCATCGTGCAGGGCCTGCTTGACGCCATCCCGCCGCTTGCCCCGCGCGCGCGCGCGCGCATGGCCACTCTCGCACGCGTCGCGGGCCTCGGCGCGATGACCGGGTTTGCCGCGATCTTCATCTACGCGCTCGTCCGCGGGCTCGGCGCGCTGCTTTGGACCTTGCTCATGCCATGGCCGGCCGAAGTCCGCCAGATTCCAGCGGCGACTGTGGCCTCGACCATCCGAATGGTCGTCGCTTACGCGATTTCGCTCGGATGGACGCTGCCCTGCGCGCTGGCCGCGGCCGACAGCCCGCGCTTCAGGCGCTGGCTTTCGCCGATCGCCGAGATCGTCGGCTCGATGCCGGCGACCGCACTGTTCCCGGTGATCGTGGTGTTCGTGATCCAGGTGACCGGCGGGATGAATCTCGCGTCGATACTGCTGATCCTGACCGGGATGCAGTGGTACCTGCTGTTCAACATGCTGGCCGGGGTCAACCAGATTCCCGAGGAACTCAAGGAGGCCGCGCGCGCCTACCGCCTGAGCAGATGGGCCATCTGGCGCAAACTCGACGTGCCGGCGCTGGTGCCCTCGATCGTCACCGGGAGCATCACCGCATGGGGCGGCGGATGGAACGCGCTAATTCTTTCCGAGTACTTTGTCTATCGCGGGCGGACCTACAAGGTGCTGGGACTGGGCGCGCTGCTCGACGCCGCGACCTACGAGACCGGCAACAACCTGATGATCTTGCTTAGCCTGCTTTCGATGGTCGTGGTAGTGATAAGCCTGAACCGGCTTTTATGGCGCCGGCTGTATAATGTGGCGACCGAACGCTACCGGTTCGATTGATCCAGCGGTGCATCGACGTGCGTGATTCCGACCCAGCCGACCCATGGCCCTGCTCGAGCTCAAACAGGTCTCCAAGAGCTACCCGCACGCCAAGGGCAACCTACGCGTGCTCAACGAGATCTCGTTCAGCGTCGAGCGCGGCGAGTTCGTCGCGATTGTCGGGCCCTCGGGATGCGGCAAGTCGACCCTGCTGCGCATCATCAACGGCATCGTGCCGGCGACCTCGGGCCAGGTGCTGTTCAACGGCCAGCAGGTCGATGGCATCAACCCCGAATGCGCGATGGTTTTTCAGTCCTTCGCCCTGCTGCCGTGGCTCAGCGTGAAGGCCAATATCGAACTGGGCCTGGAGGCGCGCGGCATCGCACCGGCCGAGCGCGAGCGGCTGGCGGCGCTTTATATCGATAAGGTGGGGCTCGACGGTTTCGAGGAAGCCTACCCGCGCGAGCTTTCAGGCGGGATGCGCCAGCGGGTGGGGTTGGCGCGGGCGTTGGCGGTCGAACCGGCGGTGCTGCTGATGGACGAGCCGTTCTCGGCGCTCGACGCGCTGACCGCGATCGGGCTGCGCGAGGAATTGCTCGACCTGTGGCAGGCCGCTGACAGCCCGGTCAAGACCATCATCATGGTCACCCACATCATCGAAGAAGCGGTCGAGCTCGCCGACCGCATCCTGGTGGTCTCGGCCGGTCCGGGACGGCTGGTCGGTGACCTCAAGGTGGAGCTGCCGCGCCCGCGCGACCGGCGCGGCGAATCCTTCAACAACCTCACCGACAAGGTCTTTTCGCTGATCGAGGAGCGCGCCTGATGGCTTCCCCTCCTCCAGCATTGATTCATCCGATTCCCGACAGCCAGCTCACCTGGGTCTTCGGCCTGCTCGAGCATCTCGAGGACCGCGGCGGACGCGAGGACGGCTACAAGATCGCGCGCGACCTCAGCTTCAAGTTCGCCGACCTGCTCAAGGTGATGAAGGCGGCGGAAATCCTGGGGCTGGTCACCACCCCGGCCGGCGACGTGGTGCTCGAGCCGCTGGGCCGCGCGTTCCTCGCCGCCGACGTGAACCAGCGCAAGCGCATCATCCGCGGGCAGCTCAACCAGCATTCGCTGTTCAGCTACTTCGTGCGGCTGTTGCGCGGCCAGGAGGATCGCGCGCTATCGAAGGAAGTCGTGCTCGAGCATCTCGCGATGCTGTTGCCCGACGAGCGGCCGGAGCGGATGTTCGCCACGATGGTCGGATGGGGCCGCTTTGCCGAGCTGTTCGGCTATAACAAGGACGCCGACCGCTTCTATCTCGACGAGGAAGCGGACAAGCCTTGAAGATCCAACTCTGAAAATCACGCGGCGCAAGCCCGCCATAGCCAGCGACGGGCGGGCGCGAGGTTGCCCGCCGCAGCCGCCGCCAACCCTTGCGGTCCGATAGCCACCTTCCGGCGCCATCTGATAAGACTTCGATTTCGAGCCCCAGGCGCCATCGCGGCGAGATTCCCGGGCGACACTGGAAGAAGGAGCGCAATGGTGATCCGGATAACTTGGGCCGCAGCTGTTGCACGCATGATCGTTTTGGCCGCCGCTCTGAGCGTCACTTTGACGAGCCTCGCTTCGCCGGCCTCAGCCAGCGCGGTGAAAGCGGTCGAAGGGGTGGGCGCTCCGGTGCCGATACTGATCGCGCAAGCGTCTGGTTCCACGGCGAATCCCCCGGCCGCAAGTCTGTCGGCAAAGGAGAGCGCCAGGGACGCCTGCGCGGCGCCGCGCGAGTATGTGAAGCTCATCAACGCCGGCCGCTACGATGCAATCGGCGGGCTGTTCGCCGATGACGCGGTTTACCTGGGCCCCGACGGCAGGACGCGCCACGGTTCGAAGGACATCGGCGAGTTCTACAAGAAGCTGATGGGCGCGATGCGGCCGCAGGTGAAAGCCGCCAGCTATATCCCCCACGGCAACGACTGCCTGATGGAGCTGGAGAACAAGGACCAGAAGTCAGGGCGCTACGAGCTTATCGCGATCGACCACTTCATCATCGACCCGCAAGGCAAGGTCTCGAAGTTTATCGTCTACCTGCGCCCCGGTTCGCGCGCTGGAAGACAACTCAGCGCCGCGCTCGCGAAAGTTCATTAGCCTTTCGCGGGCGGCGCCTCGATGACGCCCACCGGTTATCCCTGGTCCGTGCCGGCGTGAAGTTCGTCGACGGAGTTCGCCCCGATGGAGCAAACCCCATTACTCAGTCAAATGACCATCAACCCAGGAGAACTAAAGGAAAGCGGCCAGCTTTTTTCTCAGGGTGCGGAAGCCGTTGCAACCCCATAAAGGTCTTTCCGAACCCTGCTAGCAGCTTTCTCTCTCGCGCGATGCTCAGGACAGGGGCTTGCCCCACACGTCGAGGAAGGTCAGCTCCTCGACGCCGCGCCGAGTCAGCCGGCCGTGGCCGCGCCCGACCGGGTATCCGATCGGAATCGCGGCCGCGGTGCCCCACGGCTGCGGGATGCCGAGCAGCTCGCGCACCTGCGGCTCGCATTCGCACAGCAGCGTCGTCAGCACGCATCCCAGTCCCTCGGCGCGGCACGCCAGGAGCAGGTTCTCGACCGCGGTGTAGACCGAACCTCCGCCCACCACCGAGACGCGCTCAAGTTTGGCGTCGGTGATCGCCATCTGCTTGGGATTGAAACAGAAGATCGTGACCACCGGGGTCCGGCCGAACTGGCGGCCAGGTAGTCGCCGGCCGCGATGGTGCGCTCGGTGCGCTGGCGCGCTTCGTCGGAGGCGCCGGCCGGAATCGCGCCGCGATAGATTTTGGCAAACGCCGCCCAACGCTCCGCGTAAAGCGCGCCGAGCCGCTCCTTGAGCGCGCGATCCGTCACCGCGATGATTCGCCAGGGCTGCTGATTGCCGCCGGTCGGAGCCCAGGTCGCGGCTTCGAGCACGCGCCGCAGCACCTCGGGCGGGATCGGATCGGGCTTGAGCCGCCGCACCGCGCGCAGGGTTCGCATCGCTTCGTAGATCCCGATTTCCGCCATGGCCGTTCTCCTCCTTGTTTCGCTCGATCCTGCCGTCAGGGAAGAAAGCAACGCCATTGAGTACGGCGATGGCCCACAGAGCCCCGCAAACCATCAAGGTCGATAAGCTGATGAAAGAGCCGAGTAGCAACAACGTAATACATGCGAGTTTCGGACAAGAAAAAGTCCGAACCAGGTACGCGACTCTAAAACCCTGCGCGGTTTGCGGCAAGGACTCCTGCCAGGCTCACGCGGCCGTGAGTCCGGCGTCAACTACGAGCGTGGTGCCAGTGACGTAGCTGGATTCCTGCGATGCGAGGTACGTCGCCGCGGCGGCGATATCCGAGGGCTGGCCCCACCGTCCGAGCGGAATCGTGGCCGCAAACTTCTCCGCCATCATCTTCGAATCCGGATCGGTGCCGGTTAGATAGTGTGCGGTTAGCGCAGTCTCAATCAGCCCAGGCGCGATAGCGTTGACCCGAATGTTGTGCGGCGCAAGTTCGAGTGCCGCCACCTGCGTCAGCGAAATCACGCCTGCCTTGGCCGCGCAGTAGGCGGCGCGGTTGCGAATCCCGCGCATCCCGGCGACCGAGGAAATGTTCACGATGCTGCCCGGTATGCCGCGCTTCACCATCTCGGCGGCGGTGCGCCGCAGGCAGAAAAACACCCCGGTGAGATTGGTGCCGATGGTCTTAAGCCACTCTTCGTCCGGCATCTCGATAATCAACGAAGCGAAACGGATTCCCGCGTTATTCACCAGGATGTCGACGCGGCCGAAGTGCTGGAACGATTTCGCGACCATCGCGTCAATGTCCTGCACGCGTGAGACGTCGGTTGGGACAACGAGCGCGTCGGCCTTTAGTTCCTTGAGCTTGGCCGCCGTGGCCTTGCCCTTCTTTTCGTCCACCTCGGCCACGACGATTTTCGCGCCGTCCTGGCCGAATCGCAGCGCGATACCTTCGCCGATTCCCGAACCGGCCCCTGTGACTATCGCAACTTTGTCTTTAAGCAGCATATCGCTTTCCTCCAAACTCAAGAATCCGTTTACCGGACGTTACTGGTTAGCGCTGGAACAGCGCACGGTGTGACACGTTCTTTTACAAAAGTGAATCGGCGCGTCTCCTAATCACGAGGCTGGCATGCCGACTGGCGGAAGAATGCCACGATATCTTCCAGCGGACTGCCCGGGCCAAAAACTTTCGCCACGCCGAGCGTCTTCAAACGAGGCACGTCTTCTTCCGGGATCGTGCCGCCGGCCACGACCATCACGTGCTCCATTGCCCGTTCCCGTAACGCATCCAGCGTCTCGGAAATCAGGCGCATGTGGCCCGGCGAAAGCAGCGATAGCCCGACGAATTGCACGTCCTCCTGGGCTGCGGCCTCGGCGATTTCCTGCGGGGTCATATTGCCACCGTATACCACTTCCATCCCCGCATCACGCAGCGCCATACTGACCACCAAAATTCCGCGCCAGTGCCCGTCCAGCCCCGGTTTCGCCATCAACACTTTCGGATTGTTTGGTTGCATCGCACTCTCGCAATTCCACTGCGCTCCGGCCCACACCTGCCCACCCGAACCCTACGGCCGCAGTGGAATCCGCCACAGGCCGTACAGCTCGCGCCAGACGTTGCAGATCTCACCGAGAGTCGCGTAGCTTCTGACAGCTTCCATCACCGGCGGCATGATGTTGCCGCCATCCGCGGTCACTGCCCTGAGTTTTTGCAGCGCACGCTCGAGACGTCGGCTGTCGCGGGTGCGCTTTACTTCGTTCAGTTTGGCGGTCTGGATCTCCGCAGCCTTCAAGTTCGGCCGCGAAACGGGAGCCTTGTAAGACTCCCGGGATAGCCGAAATGAGTTTACACCCACCACCACCTTTTCTCCGCTTTCGATCTTCTTCTGATGGTCGGTCATCGCTTTTAGAAATTCAGTGTATATCCAGCCGGATTCAAGCACTTCCACGACACCACCGCGGCTCTCAATCTCGCGGATATACTCGCAAGCCTTCTCCTCGATTTTCCCGGTCAGCCATTCGATGTAGTACGAGCCGCCCAGCGGATCCGCCGTACTGGTAATATTGGTCTCATGCTGGAGTATCTGCTCGGTGCGAATCGAGAGCAGCATGCTGTCTTCGGTCGGCAGGCAGAGCCCTTCGTCGAAACCGTTGGCGTGTACCGACTGCGCGCCTCCGAGCGCGCAGGCAAGCACCTGGTAGGCAATGCGGACGAGGTTGTTGAGCGGCTCCTGTGTGGTGTGCGTGCAGCCCGCGGACTGGGCATGGAAACGGAATTGCCAGCACTTGGGATCGGTCGTGCCGTAGCGTTCCTTCGCGATTGAGTACCAGAGCCGCCGCGCGGCGCGGAACTTGGCAATCTCTTCGAAGAAGTCATTGTGGCATCCCATGTCGAAGGTGAAGGGGCGGATAAAACGGTTTAGATCCAGCTTTCGCTTCTTTGCTTCCTCGACGTAGCTGACCGCGGTCGCCAGCAGGATTCCCAGCTCCTGCACGGCGCTGATTTCCTGTTCGCGATAGTTGTAGGAATCGAAGCTCACCGGATGCCAGCGCGGCGCCGCCTCGATACACCACTCGATGAAGTCGATCGCGAAGCGCATTTGGTGTCGGGGAGCAATCTGATCGACCAGGTACAAACAACCAAGGGAGGTCACGAGATCGTTCTGCGTCGTGCCGTTAAGCGTGCGAAGGTCGAATCCGCGATTTTCCGCCATCACGAAATACATCGCGGTGAGCGCTGGCGACGCCATGGTCTGGGAAATAATCGCGGTTGCGGCCTTGTCGATTGGAAGCCCGTCGAACATGGCCTCCATATCGAGCAACGTATCAACCGGCACGCCCGTCGCGCCGACATCGGCGGCGGCGCGGGGGTCATCGGAATCAATCCCGGCCTCGGTGGGCGCATCGAAGGCGATCGAGAAACCGTTCTGGCCCAGTTCGTATTCGTGCCTGTAAAGTTGGTTGGTCTCCTCGGGCGTGCCAAAACCGGAGTAGCGGCGGATCGTCCAGAGCTTATCGCGGTACATGTTGGGATAGAGGCCGCGCGTGAAAGGCGGTTCTCCAGGAAGGCCGATGTCCTTGCCGTAGTCGAGGCGCGCCAGGTCATCGGGAGTATAGACAGGCTTTATTGGAAATCCTGCGCCTGAAAAGAACTTCTCCTTGGTTTCTTTCATATAGACCCCTGTGGGTTTCAGGCCGCAGAACTTTACCGCAGTTTCATTTCACGCGGGATTTCCATTGTGGATTTCCGATCCCGACTCCCCTTATAAACCGGAGAGCCTCCGCTCGCAAGCTTCCATGCCGGTTTTCGTCCATGGCCGTTTCCAAAACGCCGTGAACGGCTGGAGTTGCGGCCGGCGGCCACCGCGCCGTCGGAAGTCACCCGCGCGCCTTGGAACTCGACCTTGGAGGATCTATTGAACGAGAGCTGAACAGAGCGTTCCAGCAGGTTGCGGAAAAAGTGTTTTTGACCCCGGACAACATTAATCCAACACTCACTCTCGTGATCGTAGTAATGCGTACTCTTCGCCGAAATCGTCTTTCGCCGGGTTTTTCCGCAACCTGCTAGGTGTCACCCATCCGGCTGTCCTTCTTCGCATCGCCTCCGTCTGGTCCAAGCCAACATGAATAAAGCCTTTTCGAGCAGATTAGCAACTTAGTAGTTCACATATTAAGCCGAACTTCCTTGTTGGTCAACTGGCGCACGGTGCCGCGAAACCTCAGTTGTTCTTGCGTGAGCTCGAAATCGATATCGCGCCGGTGGTCAGGGCGCGCCTGAAACTCAAGCATCCCCTTGGCGAGGGAAACCCTTTGGTAGCTCGGAGGTCGAACGATGGTGATCAGAGATGCTTCGCTCTGCTTAGAATCCCCCGTAGGGAATGGTGTTTCTAAGGTATCGGGAATACGGCACCCCGGGGCGAAATTGTCAGCTATCAATCGATGCGCGCAGGGCGTTCAGCGCTGCACGACTTCCCTGATCCCGGCCTGGATTTCCTGCAGAGTGGCGCCGGGGCGGAAGATTCGTTTGACGCCGAGTTGCCTCAGGGACGTTTCGTCCTCCGGCGGCACCAAGCCGCCAATCACGACCGGGATGTCGCCCGCGCCCTTCTCGCGCATCAGGTTCAGCAGATTGGGCAGGTAGTACAGATACTCACCCGAGAGCACGCTCAGCCCAATGGCGTCGACGGCCTCGTCGAT
>JAKAVN010000116.1 GCA_021827495.1 Deltaproteobacteria bacterium
GGCGGCCCGCGCAAAACCCGCTATCGCGGCCTCCACCGCACCCAATCGCATGCCTGTTGGGTGGCCGCCGCCTACCACCCGCTCCGCCTCGCCAGCCTCAGCCCGGCCCCCGCATGAACTACGACCCAACCACACCCCCGCGCTCCCCTCGGCCCGCCACCACCGCCGAGCCCGGCGACTGAATCCAGCCCGTCGATCACCGCAATGGCGATCACACTGACTAATCAAACCCCTTCCTCAACACCCTGCTAGTGGATGCCACGCTCGACGGGCGCTTCGTGGTCGAGCCGCCGGCGCGACTGATCGGCGACTTGGCCTACAACAGCGATCGGCTGGATGAAGCGCTGCGGGAACGGGGCATCGAACTGAGCGCGCCCCACCGCGCCAATCGCCGCCAGCGCACCCAGGACGGCCGGCCGCTGCGGCGCTACCGGCGGCGCTGGAAAGTCGAACGGCTGTTCGCCTGGCTGCATAACTTCCGCCGCCTGGTGGTGCGCTGGGAGCGCTACCCGGAAAACTTTCTCGGCTTCGTCCACCTCGCTGGTATCCTTATCCTCCTTCGGCGGTGTTTATGAGACTACTTCTAGCGCGGGCGAGGCCCCCGGTGCGTCCGCGTCGGGATTGTTGTGCGCTAAGCGTCGCGGCGGTTTCGGCCGCGCTGTGTATCGCGAATAAGAAACGATGGAGTTCGCGATCGGCTTTGGCTTGGGCGCGGCCGACGTGCGCGGCGAGTCGCGCGACTAAATTCGGATCGTCTAGTCTCGGGACATGCGCGCGAAGTTCGGCGAGTTCCGCACTGAGTTGCTGGATTCGTTACTGTAACGCGCTGGTTGTGATGCGTAACGCGTCCAGCTCACTCGTGCGTGCGAAGAGTATACCGCTGGACTTTACGCCTCGCCGGAGGCTGTATAAAGCTTCCGATCCAAGGTAAGGTGCTCGCCTTCAGGACGCTGACACAGGCGTTGGGCGACCTCATCGGCATCGTCGAGCACGGCGGAAAGATTTGTTCCGAGTTGATCGATAATCCGAAGATCACGGCCTTCAGCCACCGGCCGCGCTTTTGCACCGCCGGATGCCTGTCTTAGCCACGGATTCTCGTTACTGCGCGCGGACAATGCTCGACCGCGCCCGATTTGCCGGTCTAATCCCCGCGGGCGGCGGCGCGGGTGGCCTCCGCCGTGCGGAGCGCGCGGCGATGCAAAAACACATAGACCGGCACGCCGCTTAGTACGATCAGCAATCCGCCCCAAGTGTAGCGTGGCTTGACCACCAGCAGATCGGCCATCAGCGCGACCGCCGCCACGATGTAGGCCGCCGGCAGCCATGGATAGCCCCAAGCGCGGTAGGGGCGCGGCGCCTCGGGACAGCGCACGCGCATCACGAACACCGCCCCGACGGTGATGACGTAAAAGATCAGCTGCGCGAAGATTACATAGTCGAGCAGCTCCGAGTAGGTGCCTGAGAGCGTCAGCACCGCGGCCCATACCGATTGCATCACCAGCGCCGGGGCGGGAACGCGGGCGCGGTTGAGCCGGCCCGCAGCGGCGAAGAACACGCCGTCGCGCGCCATCGCATAGAGCACGCGCGCGCCGGTCAGGATGAGCCCGTTGGCGCATCCGAAGGCCGAGATCATCACCAGCACGGCGGTGATCATGCCGCCCGCGCTGCCCCAGACGATTTGCATTGCCGCGGCGGCGACGCGGTCGTGCGGCGCGCCGGCGATGCCGAGCGTGAAGACCTGCTCCGTTAGCGCGCCCGCGCCGGGGCCGGGCTCCGCGCCGGGCGCGGCGACGACAGGTAGCTGGCAGAGGTAGGCGACGTTGGTCAGGACGTAGAACAGGATTACGACGCCGGTGCCGAGTGCGAGCGCGCGCGGCAGGTCGCGTTTGGGGTTGCGGATCTCAGCGGCGGTGAAGGTGACGGTCGCCCAAGCGTCGGCCGCGAACAGCGAGCCCACCATCGCGGCGCCGAACGCGGCGACGAAGCCCGCCGACCATTGACCGGCGCCGAAAAACCCGTGCACGAAGTTGATCTCGACCGCGTTATGGTTGGGCGCGACGATGCATCCGAGCAGGATTATCAGCCCGAGCGAGAGCACCTTGGCGCTGGTGAAAAAATTCTGCACCGCGCGGCCCAGGTCGAGCCCACGCAGGTTGACGAAGGTGAGCAGCACGATAACCACGATCGCGCCGGCGCGTTCGGCGTCGAGTCCCACGCCCTGCCATCCCCACGACATCGGGCCGCCCAGCGCCGGCCACAGCACGGCGCCGAAGCGCGCGAAGGCGACCGCGACCGCCGCGATGGTGCCGGTCTGGATCACCAGCAGCAGGGTCCAGCCGAACAGGAAGGCCGGCATCCCGCCATAGGCCTCGCGCAGGTAGACGTACTGGCCGCCCGCCTGCGGCATCATCGCCGCCAGCTCGCCGTAAGCGAGCGCCCCGGCGACGGTCATCAGGCCGGCGGCGACCCATACCGCGAGCAACGCGGCCGGCGAGGCTACGTGGCGAGCGATATCGGCCGAGACGATGAAGATGGCCGAGCCGATCATCGAGCCGGCGACGATCGTGATCGAGTCGAACAGCGAGAGCTCCGCTTTCAGTCCGATCGATCCCGCCGGATCCGCCGCCTCGGCCATGGCTTTACCTCCTGCCGCAAATTGGCGCGGACGGGCCGCGCGGGCCCCCGCTCTGGTTGATTCAATCCGCTCGTTGATTTAACCCGAAAATCGGACTTAGCTCAGCATCAGGGCGGTGTTGGAAATCCTACCACGGGGGAACTCACACGATGGCGGCAAAGAAGCAATTATCGGGTGCGCAAAAGGCGGCCAGGCCCAAGTCAGCCAAGTCGGCCAAGTCAGCCAAAGCGGGCAAGACGGCCAAACCGGACAGGGCGGGCCCGATAGCCCAGCTCGAGGCGCAGGTGCGGAAGCTGCGCGCCAGCCTGGTGGCCGAGGCGCGCCGGCGCAAGCTCGACCAGCGCATCCTGGCGGAGGCCAAGCGGGCCCGCGCGGGCGTGGTCAAGCAGATGTCGGCGCTGCGCATGCAGGGGCTCAAGCTCGCGGCGCAGATCAAGCGCGCGGCGCACGAAAACCGCACGCTGGAGCAGGCGCGCCGGATGGCGCTGGCCAAGGTCGAGGAATTGCGCGAGGAACTGCGCCATAAGAGCGAGGAAGTGCGCCGCACCTCGGCTGAGCTGGCGAAGCTGGCGCGCGAGTCGGCCTCGCACGCGCGGGAGATAATGCACAGCCGCGGCCTTGGGATAGAACCGCACCCTCACGAAGCCAACGTGGAAGGCCTGCCTGACGAAGAGCCGTTCCCGGACGATCCGTTCTCCGGCGAAAAGCCGCCGATCTAGCGACCGGAGACAGCGGCGGCCCATCGAACGCCGGCGGCAATGCCGCGTGATTACCCCAAGCCGCCACATCACGTGGCGGCGGCGTGATTCAATCACCACAGGCGGCGAGATCGCCGCCCGTGGAAAGTTTCGGCCGGACCAGCGCGCCCCGTGCGTTGCGGCGATTCGGACGGGGGGTTGCCCATCGGTTGCGCGCCGACCCAAGGAGCCGGCGCGCAACGACGGCAGAAAAGCACAAGCCGAAAGCTACCTTCGAGCGAGCCTCACGGAGCCGCAGGCGAGGCCATAGGACTGGCTTCCATCGCGCCACCGCCGCTCGGAGCCGCTTCGCCACCGGCCGCCGGGCTGGCCTCGGCGGAGGCAGCAGGAGCGGAACTTTCGGGTGCGGGCTCCTCGCTCTTTTGGCACGCCATCGCGGCAAAGAACATCGGGATCAACGCCAGAACCAGATACTTGCGCATCGCGACCTCCTTGATGTCAGGGACCCGCGCCAAGTTACTTCGGCAACCCCGCATAATTCAAGCTCGGCCGCAGTCGCGGCGAGCCGTTTGGATTCAAATGACACGCGAATTTTGCGTGCTACCGTAACAGTATGTATTATTTCGACCAAAGTTGTATAGGGAGGATGGGGTTGTGGTGGAGCGTCGTCGTTTTAGCATCTCGGCGGGTATGCTCGGGTCCGTGGGGGCACAGCAGGTGGTCGAACACGACATGGACATGAAGCGCGCCAAGCCGCAGGAATCCGCAGTCACCTCACGCCTGGCCGGACTGGTGCGCTGGATGGTGCCCAACGGGTGTGCGACCGTCTCACCGATGCGCTCGGTGGCGCGCGAAATCGAAGAGCTGTGGCCGTCGCGCGACCGCTAGGCGCGGGCGGCGCGGCGTTGCGCGCGTAATTCATTCTCGGGAGAGGACCTCTTCGATGGACGAGATCGTCCGCATTACCAGTGGTGCGCCTTGGGAACCAATCTTCGGCTACTCGCGCGCGGTGAGGGCGGGCGAATGGGTCGCGGTGTCGGGCACTACCGGCATCGACGAGAGCGGCCAGCTGGTCGGGCGGGGACAAATTTACGTGCAGGCGCGCCAGGCGATCGGCAATATCGCGGCGGCGCTTGGGCGGCTGGGCCTGGGGCTGGAGCGCGTGGTGCGCACGCGGGTTTACGTGACCGAACTCGACCGCTTCGACGACCTCGCGCGCGCGCATCAAGAGATGTTCGGCGCGGCGCCGCCGGCCTCGACGGTGGTCCAGGTCGGCCGGCTGGTGCATCCCGACATGCTGGTCGAAATCGAAGCCGACGCGTACGCGGGTCCTGCGGCCACCACCGTGGCGCGGCCGACGGCCGCAGTCCGCGCAGTGCCCGCATCGAAGGGCCGTGCGCCGCGCAAGGGGGCGGGCGCGCCCGCAGCGCGCCCGCGGCGCAAGTCGGCGCGCCGGCGCTGACGCGCGTCCAATGCGCGCCGCGATCGCGGCGCGCGGTATTCAAGCGGCGCCGCTAACCAATCGCTAGCGGCTCAGCACCACATGATGATGCGGCGCGTTGCCCAGCGCCGAGACGAAGGCGCCGGCGGCGCTGGTGATGTAGGGCTGCGGGAAAAGTCCGATCGCGACGGTGCCGGCGGCGGCGATCACCAGCGTGGCGATCAGCGCGGGCCGCGTGCGCAGCGCCGCCGGCTCGACCCCGCCCTCCCGCACGTACATGGCGATCAGCACCGACAGATAGTAATAGGCCGAGATGACGCTGTTGATCACGGCGATGATCGTCAGCCACAGCAGATGCGCGTCGAGCGCGGCGGAGAAGATGTAGAACTTGCCGAAGAAGCCGGCCAGCGGCGGCACTCCGGCGAGCGACAGCATGAACAGCGCCATCGCGGCGGCGAGGAACGGATGGCGCGCCGCGAGGCCGCGGTAATCGGCGAGGTTGTCGTGGATCGCGCCGCGCCGTTCGAGCGCGACCACCACGGTGAAGGCGCCCAGGTTGGTGAAGGCGTAGCCGAGCAGGTAGTAGAGGATGGCGCCACCGGCGCGCGGCGCGGCGGCCGCGGTCATCCCGACCAGGATATAGCCGGCGTGCGCGATCGCCGAGTAGGCCAGCATCCGCTTGATGTTGGTTTGGACCAGCGCGGCCAGGTTGCCCACCGTCATGGTCAGCCCGGCCATCACCCACAGCACCATCGTCCATTGCGGGCCGAGCGGGCCCAGATGGACCATGAAGATGCGCACGAAGGCGGCGAACGCCGCGGCCTTGACCCCGACCGCCATGAAGGCCGTCACCGGGGTGGGCGCGCCTTCGTAGGCGTCGGGCGCCCACATATGGAAGGGCACCGCGGCAATTTTGAAGCCGAAGCCTATCAGCAGCAGGCCGACGCCGGCGAGCAGCAGCGCGTTGTCGGTCGCCGGGCGCGAGAGCGCGGCCTCGATGGGTTCGAGCTTGATCGAGCCGGTGGCGCCGTAGATGAACGCGATGCCGTAGAGCAGGAAGCCGGTGGAGAAGGCGCCGAGCAGGAAGTACTTGAGCGCGGCCTCGTTGGAGCGCGGGTCGTGGCGCATAAAGCCGGCCAGCGCGTAGATCGCGATCGACATGGTCTCGAGGCCGAGGAAAATCACGATCAGGTCGTCACCCGCCGCCATCAGCATCATGCCCAGCGCGGCGAACATCAGCAGCGCGTAATACTCGGCGCCGGCCAAGCCCTGGTCGGCGGCGTACTCGACCGACATCAGGGCGGTCATCGCGGCGGCGAATAGGACCAGCAAATCGAAATAGGCGGTATAGCCGCCGGCCGCGAGCGCGCCTGAGAAGGCCACCGAGGGGCGGCCGCCGAAGAGCAGCAGCGAGAGGACGGCGGCGAAGACCAAAAGCGCGATCGTGAGGATGCCGAGCGCGCCGCTATCCTCGTCGTCGACCTGCACGCCGGCCAGCAGCACGCCCATCGCGCCCACCGCGACCACGATGAGCGGCAGGATGGGCAGCCAGGCGAAGTTGATAAGGCTCCAGTTGAACTGCGTCATTTGGCGGCCACGGAGGTGGAATCGAGCAGCGCGGCGAGCGAGTGCGGATGCCGCGGTTGGCGGTCGAGCCGCGCCTGGGCGGCGTGGACGCGGCCGAGCAGCGCGTTGACCGACGGCTCCATCCGGCGCAGCAGCGGCCGCGGGTAGAGCCCCATGAACAGCATCAGCACGACCAGCGGCGCCATCACCGCGACCTCGCGCGCGTCGAGGTCGCGGATGGTTTCGTTGACCGCCTTGGTGATCGGGCCGAACATCACGCGCTCATAGGCGTAGAGCATGTAGAGCGCGCCGAGGATAAGGCCCACGACGGCGATCTCGGCGGCCAGCGATTTGCTGAGATAGGTGCCGAGCAGGATCAGGAACTCGCCGACGAAGCCGTTGAGCCCCGGCAATCCGATCGACGAGAGCATCACCACCATGAAGACGGCGGCGAAAATCGGCACGCTGCGCCAGAGCCCCCCGAACTCGGAAATCTCGCGCGTGTGGCGGCGCAGATAAATCATCCCGACCAGCAAAAACAGCCCGCCGGTCGAAATGCCGTGGTTCAGCATCTGGTAAATCGCGCCTTCCATGCCCTGCGGATCGAGCGCGAAGATGCCGAGCATCACGAAGCCCAGGTGGCTGACCGAGGAGTAGGCGATGAGGCGCTTTAAGTCCGGCTGCACCATCGCGACCAGCGCGCCGTAGATGATCCCGACCACCGCCAGCGCGAGGAACAGCGGCGCCGCCTCGATCGCGATCTCGGGGAAGAGCGGGATCGCGAAGCGCAGAAAGCCGTAGGTTCCCATCTTCAGCATCACGCCCGCCAGGATGACCGAGCCCGCCGTCGGCGCCTCGGTATGCGCGTCGGGCAGCCAGGTATGCAGCGGCCACATCGGGACCTTGATCGCAAAGGCGAGGGCGAAGGCCGCGAACAGCCAGGTGGCCTGGCGATGGCTCAGCGGCACGCCATAGAGCGCCGGCAGGTCGAAGCTCAGATGGCCGAGGTGGGCGCGCGCGGCGCTTACCAGATAAAGTATCGCGACCAGCATCAGGATCGAGCCGAGCATCGTGTACAGGATGAACTTGAAGGCGGCGTAGATCCGGCGGCCGTGCCCCCAAATCCCGATGAGGAAGTACATCGGAATCAGCATCAGCTCCCAGAACACGTAGAACAGGAACAGGTCGACCGCGAGCAGCGCGCCCAGCAGCCCCATCTCCAGCAGCAGCATGAAAAAGCAGAACGCGCGCGGCCGCGTCTCGATATCGCCGCCGCCCGAATAGAGCAGCGTGAGCGAGAACAGCACCGTGGTCAGGATGACCAGGAACAGGCTGATGCCATCCATCCCGACGTGATACGAGATGCCGAACTGCGGAATCCATGCGTACTGCTCGACGAACTGGTATTGGGCCTGGGCCGGGTCGAAGGCCGCGAAAAGATAGATCGAGATGGCGAGTGGGATGAGTGAGAAAATGAAGCCGGCGCGCCAGGCCGCGCGCTCCTCGGGCTGCGCCAATACGAACAGCGCGCCCAACAGCGGCGTGAAGATTACGGCGGTCAGCCAGTAGCCGCCCATCAGCGCACCATCACCAGGTAAACGTAGTAGGCGGCGATCCCGACCGCGCCGGCCAAGTAGACGAAGGCATAAACCTGGACGTTGCCGGTGGCCGAGCGCCGCGTGACCTCGCCGGCCGCCTCGACGCCGAGGCCCGCGCCGTCGACGATGCCGTCGATGAGGCCGCTGTCGACGCCGCGGCTCAGAACGTTAGTCGATCCCCAGAACAGGAAGCGCCCGAAGATCAGGTTGTAGAGTTCGTCCACGTAATACTTGCGCACCAGCAAGTGATAGAGCGCGCTGGCGCGCGCGGCGATCCGTCCGGGCAGCGCGGGCGACTGGATATAGAGGATGTAGGCGAGCAGGAAGCCGGTGAGCGTGGCCAGCATCGCGACCACGCCGAGCGCGCCGCCCGCGGCGCCGTGCGCGGCCTGCGAACGACTGCGGCACAACACCGGCATCAGGAAACGGCTGAAGGCGCCGCCCCACAACCACCCTGGCGGCAACTCGACCCATCCTCCGGCTACCGACAGCAGGCCCAGGATGATGAGCGGCACGGTCATCACCGGCGGTGATTCATGAACGTGCTTGTCCGGCGCGACCCGCGAGGTTCCGTGGAAGGTCAGGAACAGCAGGCGGAACATGTAAAGCGCGGTGAGGCCGGCGGTGATGACGCCGAGCAGCCACAGCCCTTCATCGCCCGCCTCGAAGGTGCGCTCCAGGATAAGGTCCTTGGAGAAGTAGCCCGAAAAGCCGGGCACCGCGCATATCGCGAGCGTCGCCGCCAGCATGGTCGCGTAGGTTATCGGCATTCGCCGCCACAGCGCACCCATCCGATTCATATCCTGCTCGCCCTTAAGCGCGTGGATGATCGAGCCGGCGCACAGGAACAGCAGCCCCTTGAAGAACGCGTGGGTCATCAGGTGAAAGATGCCGGCCGCGAACGCGCCGGCGCCCACGCCCATGAACATGTAGCCCAGCTGGCTGATGGTCGAGTAGGCGAGCACGCGCTTGATGTCGGACTGAACCAAGGCCACGGTGGCGGCGAAGAACGCGGTGACACCCCCGATAACCGCGACCACATGCATCGCGTCGGGCGTGAGCGCGTAGAGGAAATGGAGCCGCGCGATCATGTACACGCCGGCGGTCACCATCGTGGCGGCGTGGATCAGCGCGCTCACCGGGGTCGGACCGACCATCGCGTCGGGCAGCCATACGTAGAGCGGAATCTGCGCCGACTTGCCGGTCGCGCCGAGCAGCAGTAACAGCCCGGCCATCGTCGCCACCGGCGCCAGCATCGCGGCGTGAGCCTGCAAGCCGGCGAAATTGAGCGTCCATACGCCGTGCGCGGCGAGCGCGGATAGCATGGTCAGGATGCCGAGGATGAAGCCCGCGTCGCCCACCCGGTTGACCACGAAGGCCTTGCGCCCGTTGTAGGCGAACTGCGCGTTGCCGTACCAGAACGCGATCAGCAGATAGGAGCACAGCCCCACGCCCTCCCACCCGACGAACATCAGCAGCAGGTTGTCGGCCAGCACCAGCACCAGCATCGAGAGCGCGAACAGGTTCATGTAGGCGAAGTAGCGCGCGTAGTCTTCGTCATGGGCCATGTAGCCGATGGAGTAGAGATGGATCACCGCGCCGACGCCGCTGACGACGAGCGTCATCACGGCGGAGAGCGCGTCGAAGCGCAGCGCGATCGCGGTGTGAAACTGGTCCGCGATTATCCACGGCCACAGCGTCACTTCGAGCGCCGCGCCGGCGGGCATCGCGAGCAGCCGCGCAAACGCCCACAGGCCCACGGCGAAGGCCGCGAAGATCACTCCGGTGCCGGCCACGTTGACCGCGTTGCGGCCGGCGCGGGGGCCAACGAAGATGTTGAAGACGACACCGATCGCCGGGAACAGCAGGATCAGCGCGAGGGCGGGAAATTGAGCCGTCATGATTTGCCGCCGCTCCGTTTACCAGCGCATCAGGTTGAGCTGATCCGCGTTGACGGTCTCGCGGTTGCGAAAGACCGCGATGATGATCGCCAGGCCCACCGCGGCTTCGGCCGCCGCCACCGTCATCACGAAAAACACCATCACCTGCCCGTCCATCGAGCCCAGCCGCCGCCCCAGCGCGACGAAGGCCAGGTTGACCGCGTTGAGCATGATTTCGATCGACATGAAGATCACGATAATGTTGCGGCGCAGCAGCACGCCGGCCACGCCGATCGCGAACAGCACGGCGCTCAGCCCCACAAAATAGCTCATCGGAACCATCGTCAGGCCCCCTCCGGCCTGGCCGGCCCGTCGGCGGCGGCGGCCTGCGGCGAAGCGTGTTGCGGCGCCGGTGCGCGGCGGGCGAGCGCCATCGCGCCGACGATCGCGGCCAGCAGCAGGACCGAAGTTACCTCGAACGAGATCAGGTAGTCGGAAAAGAGCATCGTGGCGATCTTCTCGATCGAGCCATAGCCGGGCGGCGCGGCGGCCTGGGCGCCGCCCGCGGTGGGCGCGTGCCACAGCAAAGTGAACAGCTCCGCCACCAGCGCCGCACACAGCAGCCCCGCGAGCGCCTTGAGCGCGAGATATCCCGGCGAGGTGCGCAGCTCGGCCTGCAGGTTAAGCAGCCAGATCACGAACAGGAACAGCACCATGATCGCGCCGGCGTAGACGATCACTTGCAAAAAGCCGACCGTCACCGCGCCGAGCCCGATGAACATCACCGCGATCGCCAGCAGCGTGACCACCAGCGCGAGCAGGCAGTGTACCGGGTTGCGCTGCAGCACCGTGCCGAGCGCCGAGGTCACCGCGAGCGCGGCGAGGAAGATGAAGACTCCCAGCGGCATCTCAGTGCGCTCCCGAGGCCAGCACCACGACCAGCGCGGTGACGACGATGTTGGCAAGCCCGATCGGCACCAGCCCCTTCCATCCCAGACGCATCAACTGGTCGTAGCGAAAGCGCGGCAGCGTCCAGCGAATCAGGATCTGCAACCAGCAGAAGAGGACGGTCTTGATCATGAAGGCGATGAGGCCAAGGATCGCGACCACGATTTGCGGCAGAAACAGATGGGCGCCGCCGGGGAAGTGAAAGCCGCCGCGATAGAGCCACGGCACCTGCCATCCGCCGAAAAAGAACACCGTGATCAGCACCGCGACCAGCACGAGCTCGGCAAAGTCGGTCATCATGAAAACCGCCTGTTTGCCGCCCGAATACTCGGTGAAGTAGCCCG
>JAKAVN010000117.1 GCA_021827495.1 Deltaproteobacteria bacterium
GGCGCCCAGCAGAACGATCGCGGCGCCGCCGAGCCACATCAGTCCGGCGCCGATTTTCTGTGCAACCACCGCCGAATGCGCCGGCGGAATCCGGCGCAGCGCCGGCATCAGCACAATGGTATTGAAGAAGATCGCCCCGACCAGGACTATCGCGGCGTATACATGGATCAGCCGCAGGAGCCTGTACCAGAAGTACACTACCACGAACCAGGCTCATTCATGCCAGATCTTGGAGCGGTTGCGAATGGTGTCGTTTATGTAACCTTCCTTGTAGTATTGATCGTAAAATTGCTCGTCGATGTTGTGAATGACCGCTCCGAAGTGGGCCTGCATCGGATTGTAGGTAACCGGCCACTGGCCAAAGGTTTTCACGCAATAGTCAATGTAGGCGATCAGCGCTTCCTGAACCCACTCGGCCGGCCGGGTCTTGGGATGCGCGATGATGGCTTCCGTGGTTTCCCTGTTCCATGGCGAGCCCACCTTGCGCAGATAGTTTTGCTCGCCGCGATGCAGCGTGCCGCCGGCGCCGTACTTCTCGTCGTACCAGGCTTTGACCAGTTGCTCGGCGCTCTTGTACCGCGGCGACGGCACGTAGGTCGCCTCTTTGACATTCTCGATGCCGAAGATTTTCACCTGCCCGGTCGAGATCGGCGCCTTCGGATTCGGCGCCTCGATATGAAAGCCCAGCCCCGGAGTGACTTGCGGCATCGCGCCCATCAGGATGTCGGGGTTGAAGCCGCAGAACACCCATGCGCCGAGCCCCATCGCTTCGGAGGCTAGACGCATGTTTTGCACCATGCAGCCGGTCGGGTACATCTCGACCTGGAAGATGAGCTGCTCTTCGGCCGCGATCGTGACCGGCAGCTCGAGCATCCCCTCCTTGATCCATTTTTCGACGCCGGCCGGCCGCCCGCCGTTCCATTCGTCGATCAGGTAGTAGTGCCAGGCGTCGAGAAAGTTGATCAGCGCCGAGTTGAGCCAGGCCGCGTCGGTCAGCGGGATGATCCAGGTCGATCCCGGCATGTTGACGTTGAACTGATACGGCCCCATCAAGGCGGCGCTGGGCGCACCCGGAATGCGCAGCGCATGATCGACGTCAGGGCGCTGATCGAGAATCTGCACCAGCCCGTCCTCGTACCAGCGCAGCACCTTGTCGTAGTCGGCCTCCGAGTTGATCTCGATGGGGCCGGAACGCTCGAGGCTGGGCTTGTAGATGTAAGCGCCCGAGTCGTTGATCACCAGCAGGTCGGTGGCGCGCGAGTTGCCCGCTCCCGGGGCGGTGCGGCCCGCGATCCAGGTCAACTCGTGAAAGCCGCCGTCCAGCGAGATGTCCCAGGCGACCAGGCCGTTGGGGCCGCATGCCGCCCAGCACAACAGCGCCTCTTCGAGCCGGGTGAGCGGGAGCGGGTCCTTCTTCGAAATGAATTTCATCGGGCCGCCCGCCTGCTTGAGCGTCCGCCCGGTGACCGGATGTTTCAGCTCGGTGCCCGAGTCAATCCGGTAGCCGCGCCCGACACGGCGGCTGCGTATCGTGGTGAGCAGCTTGAAGAACGTTTGCGATCGCTCGAATGCCCATTTCAGTCTTTCATGATCATTCATCGCGCCGCGCTCCTTATGCCTGTACGAGTTGGTACTGGCCGTCTTTCAATTCGATCCAGCGCCCCCGATCCGTGACCTGGCCGCCGACGTCGATCTGGCTGCGCAGCACGAGCAACTCTTCTTCCGTCGGCACTTCGAGCACTTCGATCTTGGCCGCGAGCGCCGGCCTGAAGCTCAACTCTTCGAGCACCTGCTCGACCGTGACGAACGGCGCAATCGCCTGGAGCATCATTTGGCAATCGTCGCCGTAACCGTACATCGCCCACGGCGTATAGACCCGCCATGGGCCGGTGTTCGGCGGCAGCCCGTGGCGCTCGCGCGCGCCCGGCCCGTCGAGGAACCCGGGCGAGGAGATGAAGTCGACGCGCTCGACGAATTTGCGCTTTTGCTGGTCGGTGACCAGGATCGTGCGCCAGGCGAGCGCCGCGATACTGTCGGCGCCGCCGGGACCGCCGAAGCGCCGTCCCTCGCCGCCCGCGTATTTGCCGACCACGGTGGAGTTGATGTTGCCGTAGCGATCGACCTGGAGCGTCGCCAGGATTCCGTAATCGACGTAGCCGAGATGCGCCAGGTCGGCCGCATAGTTCATCGTGCCCCACTGCAGCGCCCGGTAATTCGCCCGCGAACTGATCATGGTCATCAAGGGGTCGAACGGCACCAGCGCCTCCGGGCCGACCACGCCGTCCTCGGTCAGGTATTGCAGATTGGGCGCGGTGGTGCGTTTGGCGAGCAGCACCGAACTCAACGGCTCTCCGCCGCCGCCCACCCAGTAGACGTACCGGTCCTCGACCAGGCGCGAGATCTGACAGATCACGAACTCACGCTCATTGAAATGGGTGGCTGGCGTGCTCATGCCCCGTAGCCCTCCCTGATAGTTTCGCGGCGGCGAATCTCGATGAGCTTCTTCGCGCCCACGACTTTCTCCAGGTATTCTTCGTGCGAAGCGACCGAATGGACGTGCTTTTTGAGGTACTCGCGGAAATCGCCCGAGAACATCGCACCCATCGCCTCCACCACGCCCGCGGGGTCGGAGGCGTAGTAGCCCTGCACGGTGCCCGGATAGGCGCCGAACGGCGCGTGGACCACCGCGTCGACGGCGAAGTGCGGGATCGAAGTGCGCGCGGGGTCGCGCCGCAGTTCGTCGGTCTCGACGATTTCCTCGGCCGAGAGGATCACCCGGCGCGAGGCCAGCGCGCATTCTTGGTGCGCGATGCCGGTGCCGAAGACCCGCGCGTTGCCATATTCGTCGGCTTGGTGAACGTGGATGATCGCCACGTCGGGATTGAGCGCCGGCGCGAGCAGGACGGGCTTTTTGGTGTAGGGATCCTCGACGATCTTGCAGCCCGAGCGCGCAAAGCCGTCAGTGCCGCCAAAGCTGCGCGCCGGCAGGAAGGGCAGCCCCATCGCCCCGGCCTTCAGCCGCAGCGTCACGATCGCGTTGGAGTACTCATAGATCGTGCACTTCTTCTCGCGCACGGCGCGTGCGATCCACGGCCCGAAGCCGATGAAGCCGATATCGATTCGGTCCGCACATCCGCCTTCCACCAGCAGCGCGCAGGCGACGTAGGTGAATTTGCCGCAGATCCAAAGCTTCTGCTTGCGCTGGCGGATGATCTCGCGGATAAGCGACGACGGCCCGCGCTGAAAGTAATTGCAGTCATAAGCCAGGTAGTCGCCGTCATGGACAAAGCGCTCGACCGCCTCCTTGTGGGTGATGAGCTTCGAGACCATCCGGTGCGGCTTATGGTCGCGGACGAACTCCCGATAGCTGTCGGGAGCGACCTTGAAGTAGTCGCTTTTGCCTTCTTCCAAAATGCGCATTTCAGGCCGACACCTCCTCGGAAACTCGCCAGCCGGGGGCCAAGCTATCGGAATCTTTCGCTCAATCAAGCCTGCGCACGCCCGGCGCCTCGGCCCCGAACGCAAAGGCCGCGCGTGTCCGGCAACTCAAGTCTGGATCCCGGATTGGAGCAGGATGCCGTTGTGAATCAAGAAGCTCCTGACCGTATTGCCGCGCCGCCTCCGTTCAGCCGCATCGCCCTCGGCGCTCTGCGTCTGGAACTGGGCGATCTTCTCGGCCATCGCGCGCCGGCCCTTGATGCTGATCTTGGTCTCGCGCCCCTCCTTGATCAGCAGGCATGCGCTCACCAACTGGTCGGGGTCGAGGTCCACGAACGCGCAGAATTCCCAGAGCAGCTTGAGCCGCGAGGGGTCGCCCGCAGGCTCCACGCTTGACTGCTCCCGCAGCCCCTTGAACCAAGTCCGCACCGACGCGTATTCCTCGAGCGGACGTTCCAGTGGAATCATTGGTCTTGACCGAAGATCGTGGGCGGCGGCGCGAAGCAGTCAAGGCCTCGCGCCGCCCGCTCCGTCAGTGCATCATTCCGGCAGGCCGAACATCCGCGCCAGCGCCTTGATCTCTTCCTTGCGCCATGGCAGCGGCGCCGGCGTCTGGATCATCTTGGCCGCCTTGAGCCGCTCGGTCACCTTGGGATCGGGTTTGAACGGGTTGCCGTACTTGCCTTCGAAAAAGATCTCCTCCAACGGCGGGCGCGGACGCTGTCCACCCGCCTCCCAGGACTCGGCCGGATAGCCGGCCAGGAGCACCCACAGCGGAAGCCATTCGTCGGGCGGATTCAAAATCTTCTTGATCGGCTCGGCCACGAACGCCGACAGACAAACGCCAAGCCCCTCGTCGACCCCGGCAAGCATCGCCTGGCAGATTGCAATCCCGGCGTCGGAAGCCGCGGCGGCCGCGACCGAGGGTTGGTCCGCCCCTTCGGCCAAGGGCTTGAGGATGTTCGGCCAGACGAATTCGTCGACGAACTTATGGCTCCAGCCGTGAGTGATGTTAAGCGCGCCGACATCCACCAGCTTTTTGAGCCGGCCTTGCGCGCCGCGGTAGGCGCTCATATCGACGAAAGTGTAGATATGCACTGGCGCAAGCTCGATGTTGAGCCCCGACACGGGCGTCTTCAAAGCCTCGAGCGTTTCGCGGTCGAGGTCATCGCGGAACACCACAATTGCCTTAAGAAAGGTGGCGTTGACCGCGCACGAGGCCAGCCGCGCCGCCTCCAACATGATCTGGATCTTTTCGCGTTCGACCGGCCGCCACGACTGAAAGTAGCGGATCGATCTCCGCCGACCTACCACTTCTTTGTATTCCATCGATTAGTCCTCTGGCTCGGAAGCCATCTCCTCGCTTTCGCCTGGGCGGTCCGTCAAGCGGGCTCTGCTGCGCAAATCCCGCGCCGCCGCCGGGCCGCTCGCTTGCCAACTCAGGGAAACCCTTCCCGCCCGCATTGTCAAGGGAATTTGTGGCCTCAGCCTTTGGCACAACGCTTAAGCCATGCGGCTATAATCGGACGGGTGCGAACTGGCTCATGAAGCAGCCGCCACTGTCAACCGAGTGGGACTTGACGCCGGGTTCACTAACGGGCTAGAAGTCGTGCGGTTGGAAATCGAAAAACGGAAATTTTAGTTTGCACTTCGCGCGTTGGATTAACGGTAAGGAGAGCGTAGAGCGTTATGGAGCGACGGGATTTGTGCCAGCAGCGGAACCAGCAGGACTTGATAGCTTTTCGCAAACGTTGTACGCCCGCAGGTACCGGCCTGACGCATTATATCCTTCCAGATGATGCGCCGAAGTCGTCGATGAAGCGCATCAGTTCCAAGCGCCGGGGATCGCAGAGCCCCAAGGTCTAGGCTCGATCCGCGACAGTCGTTCGTTGAGTAAAATACTCACTGACGGGCATCGACCCCCAGGGCCCCGGCGGGGCTGCCATGCGAACTTGGGCACCGGCCCTGTCTTCCAGACGCTGGATATTGGGCATGCGGGCTACATGGCTGTGGTTGCGCCTGACACGGCCTTCTGGGCGCTGGTGCGCAAGGAAAGGCTCGCCGACGCGATAAGCGGCGGGGCGCTGGTGGACAGCTACGTCCGCCACGCCCCAGCCTTCGCCGATGAAGTGGCGGCTTTGCGCTCCGGCATCCGGCCCTCGGCGGTGTACTTCAACCCAACCGACCGCTGCAATCTCAACTGCACCTATTGTTATCTCCCAGCGAATACGCGCCGGCGCGGAGAACATATGCCAGTGGCCAGGTTGCTCGACGCGCTGGAGCGCCTGCGGCGCTATTTCGCGGCGACCCATCCTGGGGGCGGTTCGCCGCAGGTCGTCTTCCATGGCGCCGAGCCGTTGCTCAACCGGAAGGCCGTGTTCGCGGGAATCGAAGCGTTCGCTGGGGCGTTCCGCTTCGGGATCCAGACCAACGCGACGCTGCTCGATGAGCGCACGCTGGAGTTTCTCCTTGGGCATAGTGTCAGCATCGGGATCTCTCTCGACGCGCCCACGGCGGCAATCGCGGATCGTACCCGGCGCTCGTGGACGGGTAACGGAGTTTTCAACCGCGTCGCAGCCGCGATGGTGCGGCTCAGGGGCTATCCGGGATGGAGCGTGATCACGACGATCACCCGTGAGAACATGCGCCATCTGCCGCGGATGGTCGACTTTCTCCATGCCCATCATGTGCCGGTTGCGATGTTGAACCTGGTCCGATGCACGATGCCCTCGGCGCGTCCGACCAAGCCCGCCGATCATGTGGCGGCCACCCACTTTCTCGCCGCCCTGGATCGGGCCTACGAATTGCAGGCGCGCACCGGGCGCAAGCTGGTAATCGCGAACTTCGCCAACACTCTGGCGGCAATCATCGCGCCAACGGCCCGGCGCCTGATGTGCGATATTTCGCCCTGCGGGGCCGGCCGTTGCTTCTTCGCACTGGCCGCCAACGGCGACGTGTTTCCGTGCAGCGAGTTCATCGGCCTGCCTGCGTTTCGTGCGGGCAATATTTTCGAGGCCGAGCTCGGCACGATCCTAGAGAGCGAGCCATGCCGGCAAGTGACGACTCGGCGCGTCGAGGACATCGAAGCGTGCCGCGACTGCGCGATTCGTCATTTCTGCGGCGCGCCCTGCCCCGCCGAGGCACACGAACTCAACGGCGCGGCCGGCCGGATCGGCGGCTTCTGTGAGTTCTACCAAGAACAGATCCGCTACGCCTTTCGCGCAATCGCAGACGGGCGGGAACGGGCCTTTCTGTGGGACGGATGGGATCGCGCCACCACTTCGACTTTCGCGCTCAACGGCTTGTAGCCCATTCAGGGCGTGGCCGACTCCGGGCCCGACAACATCCGGGCGATCGTACATCGACCAACGCAATAACAGGACATTGAGAGCTAAAATTCACCTATCAATCCCTCAGCTTAGCAGCCCAGGTTCCGAGCGATAACCAGGCGCTGAATCTCCGACGTTCCTTCGCCAATCTCCAGGATTCGCGCATCGCGGTAGAAGCGCGAAACCGGGCATTCGTCCATGAAACCGGTGCCGCCGTGGATCTGGATCGCCTGATGCGAGACCTGAGTTGCGATTTCCGAGGCATACAGTTTCGCCATCGCCGCCTCTTGCGCGAACGGCTGGCCCTGATCGCGCAGGGTGGCGGCCTTGTGCGTGATCAGCCGCGCCAATTCGACCTTCAGCGCCATGTCGGCAAGCTTGAACTGGATCGCCTGGAATTTCGCGATGGGCTGGCCGAACTGACGGCGCTCCTTCGCATAGGCGAGCGATAGCTCAAGGCATCCCTGCGCCAGCCCGAAGCCGAGCGAAGCAATTGCGATGCGGCCAAGGTTCAGGGTTTGAAGAAATTGCCTGAAGCCTCTGCCCTCTTCGCCCAGCAGATTTTCCTGCGGGACCAGGCAGTCCTGGAATATCAACTCGGCCGTTGCCGATGAACGCCAACCCATTTTTCTGTACTGCTGGCCGGTGCGATATCCGGGGGTTGCACTCTCCACCGCGATCGCGCTTATCAGCTTCTTGCCGGTCGCAGGATCGATCCCGGTGGCCGCGGCAAGCACTACGACTTCTTTCATCCGCGTCCCGGCGTTGGAGATAAAGCACTTGGCGCCGTTGATGAGCCACTGGGCGTCCTTGCGCTGGGCCCGGGTCGCGATGCCGCCCGCGTCGGAACCCGCTCCCGGTTCGGTCAAGCCGAATCCGCCCAGCAGCTCGCCCCTGATAAGTGGCACAAGCCATTTCTGCCGCTGGGTCTCGCTACCGAGCCTATAAATAAGGTCGCCGCAGAGATTCACCTGCCCGGCGACGGTTGCGGCAACTGAGGAATCGACGCGCGCCAACTCTTCCAGCACGAGGCTGTAAGTGATGGTGTCGACCGCACTGCCGCCATATTTTTCGGGAAAGAGCAGGCCGAACAGGCCCAGTTCAGCCATCTTGGGGATGAGGCGATAATGGAACTCGCCCTTGGCATCCAGCTCTTCGGCAATCGGCACGACCTCTTTTTCCGCGAACCGCCGTGCGGTTTCGCGAAAACCGACTTGCTCTGGGGTTAGATTGAAATCCATACCGGCGCTGGCTCCATCCGCGGCAATCTTAGAGCTTGGTCAAGCTAACGCCATTAAGACCGGTGCGCACTTGCGCACCTGATCTTTATCTTGCCGCCTTCGGTAGCAGCCGGCTACGCGTCAGCCGCGCGTTCGCGGCACTTCTCACGGATGTAGGTGATAATCGAATCGAGACTCGAACCCGGAACAAAGACCGCGTCCACGCCTGACTTTGTGAGAGGCTCGATCTCGTTTGGCGGTACGGTGCCGCCAACCACCAGCAACGGGCGCCTGCCGGGCAGTTCGCGAAGCCGCTCGCATACCTTGTAAACAGTCCCGAAGCGGCCATACATGCTCAGTCCGATCACATCGACGTCTTCCTGGATCGCGGCACTGGTTATTTCCTCGGCGTTCAATGCGGTCCCGCCGTATATCACTTCCATCCCGGCATCGCGCAACGCCGCTGACACGACCGCCAGGCCGCGCCAATGGCCGTCGAGGCTCGGCCGCACGGTGAGAATTCTTATTCGGCGGTCCATACCCACGGCGGCGCCCGCCTTACAGCGGGAGCGGCGCCTCCCAGGTGCCGAAGGCCGCGCGTTCGAGGTTTCCGATCTCGCACGCGGTCAGCCCCGCTTTGACCGCGCGCATCATCGCCGGCATCACGTTTTCCTTACCTTCCAGGGTGCGCCGCAGATGGTCGAGCGCGCCGCTGGCTTCGCGCGGATCGCGCTCGCGCCGCAACTGCTCCAGCCGCTCTTTGGTGATCCGATACACTTCCTCGCCCGGGCGCGCGGCGAACACCGGGACCTGGTACGACTCCTCCGCCATCCGCTCGCAGTTCACGCCGACCACTTTGAGTTCACCGCTATTGACCTTGCGCTCGTAAGCCATCGCCTCGCGCGCGACCTCGCGATGGAGCCATCCGGACTTGAGCGCCGCGATGAAGCCGCCATGGTTCTCGATCGCGTTCAGATATTCCCAGGCCCGTTTTTCCACTTCATTAGTCAGATGCTCGACAAAGTATGAGCCCGCCAGGGGATCGACGACATTGGCGATGCCACTTTCCAGCTGGAGGATCTGCTGGGTGCGCACCGACATGATGTGCGCCTGCTCGGAAGGGATGCATATCGCTTCGTCGAACGCGGTAACCCCGGCGGATTGCACGCCGCCGAGCGCCGCCGCTATCATGCCTACCGTGCCGCGAACGATGTTGTTGAGCGGCTGCTGGCGAGTAGAGGTGCTGCCCTGTACGTTGACGTGGATTCTCAGCCGCGTCGAGCGCGGGTCCTTGGCGCCATAACGCTCCTTGAGCAGCTTGCACCACATCCGGCGCGCCGCCCGCATAATCGCGATGTCCTCGAAGAAATCCATATGCGGGCAGAAGCCGACGCCGCCGAGGGTGTGTGCGAAGTCATCGATCTGGTGGTTCCCGCGGCTTAGCAGTTCATCGATATACGCAATGTTGTTCGCAAAGGTGATGGCGACGTGCTGGACGCCGTTGAGGCCCCTCTCCCTGGCGTTGGTGCCCGGCACGGAAACCGGAATCCAGCCGGGGAGGTTCTCAACGCAGAACTCGATCAGGTCGCAGTTCAGCCGCAGCCCGTGCTCGGGCGGGATAAGCTTGGTCATCGGCGTCGCCAGGTAGGCGAGGAAGAAATCGCCCTCGCCCGTGCCGCGGAGGTTGCCCAGCGGAATGCCTCTTTTCTGCGCGACCGAAAAATAGCATGCGTGGCAGTATGGCGAGCAGATCGGAGTAACCGCGCCGGGATGCGCGTACAGGTTTTCGATCGGGATGCCTTCCAAGGCCCGCTCATACTCGCGCAGCGAGAGCAGCGGTGCGCCATACATGCCCAGCTCCTCGCGCCGCTCGTAGACCTCCGGGCTGTCGAGATCGTACATCCCATAGAGCGTCATCAGGTCCGGCTCCATGATGAAGCCGTTTTCGCCGTGTTCGAGCAGGAACTTGATGCGCTCGCGCTCATCTTCGGGCAGCCCGTAGCCCGAGAGCTGGAAGATGCGCCACAGCCGCGCCCGGTACATTTCGGGGTAGGCCCCGCGAGTATAGGGCTCGCGCCCCGGGGCGCCTATCTCACGCGCATAATCCAGATCCGCGATATCAGCCGGCGTGTAGACGGTTTTCAGCGGGATCCCGGAAATGGTTGTTACTACTTTTCCCGCTCCGGTCGTTGCCTGGTTCACCAGGGATTTCCTCCATGCGCGGCTGCCGCGTTACCAGCGGCGCCGAACACTTCACCCGCCTTATGCACCATCAGCGCCGCCAGCTTGAGTTTGGTCTTGGCCATCAGTCCGCAAGTTATGCAGTTAGTTGCATCGGGCGTGCCACAGTTGGTGGCGGCCTTCCCGGACCGATTTCGTCAGCTTGGGAAAATGTCGCGGCTTCGCCCACTGTGCTGTTTGGTTCCAGTTCTCTGTTACCAAAGGTCTCAGCTGGCGATTGGCGCCGCGCTTGCGCGCTACACGCGGCGGCGCACCTCGTGCGCTATTCACGCTCTGCGTGTCCAAGTTGGCAACGGCTTTTTGGCCAGGCGAACTCGTCCCCATGTTTTGACGGCGCGCGCGGCGCGGGATGGCTCATAGACGGCACGCTTAATGCTCAGCTAGCGCGCAGCGCGAATGGCCACGGGAGGCAAGAACTTGAAGCACATCGGTCGATTCATGATAGTGGTTGCGGTGGGCCTGTTGTGGTCTGCTGTCGTCAGTGCGGCTCCGGACGAGAACTATAATGACTGGCTGGCGATGACGGCTCATCAGGGAGCGGTGGCGCCCGGCACGGTCATTACCAAGCGGAACTGGCAGCAATACCAACAGTTCATGCCGGTGGGCATGATCAACATGTTCGAGGGCAAGTACTTCTGGAAGATGCCCGATGACGTGGAGATACCGGTGGGGCCCACGATCATTCATCCGCTGGCACCCGGCTTCCAGGCGGCCACGGAAAAGTACGGCGGCCAGGCGCGGATCGTAACCCTGCCCAACGGCCATCACGACATTCAGAACTATCAGTCGTGCGCGACGCCGTTG
>JAKAVN010000118.1 GCA_021827495.1 Deltaproteobacteria bacterium
GGTGCTTGCGATTGCGCCGAGAGCGCGCGCGATCGCGCCCGCGCTGACACCGGCCGCGGCGCGCAGCGCGCCAAGACGTGCGAGCGCCTCGGCGGCCGGCGCGGACGGGTCGAAGCCCGCCTCGCGGAGACCGGCGTCTTCGTGCCCGATGTTCTTGTGGTGAGTCATCCTTGCGATCAGAGAATATGTGGATTCGCCGCGGCGCTGCGAGCCTATGCGGTGGCTTTGCGCGATGTCAAGACGAACGCGGGCGCGCGGATGGCGCTAGCCTACCAGCCCGATGTGCGTGAGAAGTTCGCGAAACCAAAGCGGGGGCTCGTCGTTCGCGCGTGCGGCGTCGTAACAGTCATCGCAGAGCCGCAGCTCGACTGTCTTATGCCGCGCTGGGTCGGTCATGGCGCGCGGCTTTCCCGGCTTACCACAACCGGGCCGCTGGCACGGATTTTCTTCAGCCATCGCACGCACTCCTGTTCGGGACCGCGGCGGGCGCGCCTGATATTCTTGCACGGGCGCGGGTCCTTCAAGAAGGACTGGATACGATGCGCAACCTGGAGGCCAAATTCCTCCTCGTGGCGCGGCGCTGAAAAGGCGCGCAGGTCGCACGCTCGATTGCGGGCCGCCACGGCCTGGCGCTAGCCGGCGCCGTTCATCCGGCGCAGCACTTCTTCGGTAAAGCCCAAGGTGAGTCCCCAGATGACCTGGTCGTTGTAAAAGATCGCCGGATGCTCGCTTACGTCTCCGTTGTCGCGGCGGAAGCGGTAGGTGCCGCGGTAGCTCGAGTCTTCCAGCGCGCTCATCGGGACGAAAAAGACCGCGGCGACCTCTTTCGGATCGGCGCGCAGGCCGTCGGTGGCCGGGATCAGACCCACGAACGGCGTTACGTGGATCTCGCTGGTGCGCGCCACCGCGCCCGCGAAGCCGCCCAGCACGTCGACGCTCGCGGGCTCGATTCCGACCTCTTCCTGGGCCTCGCGCAACGCCGTGTGGAGCAAGCTCTCGTCGGTGGGGTCGACGCGGCCGCCGGGAAACGCGACTTGGCCGCGATGGCTCGCGACGTGGTCCGAGCGCCGGATGTAGACCACGTGCAGGTCGCCGTCGAGTTCGAAGATGGGCATCAGCACCGCCGCTCCGCGTGCGGGGCCACTGCGATGGCGTGCGATTCGATGCGCCGGTTCGAGCCCCTGGCGCAGGCGCCTGAGGCGCTGGTTGATTCGCTCCCGTGCGCTCATATATCAGTCCTGACGCGCCGTAATAAGATGATCCCTGGGCTGGAGAGAACCTTGCGGGGGTAAGTGATCACCATGCGCTACCTGATCGGACGATACCACGAAATCGCGCTCAAGGGGCGCAATCAGTGGCGCTTCGTCGATCAGGTGAAGAGCAACCTGCGCGCCGTGTTCGCCGACTTTAAGCTCGGCGCGATGCGCGGCGAGGGCCCGCGCCTGATTGTCGAGTTGCCCGCGGAGATGGACGAAGAGGTCGCTGCCGAGCGCGCCGCGTTGATCTTCGGGCTGCAGAATTTTTCGCTGAGCCGCCCGGTCGCGCGCGATATCGAGGCGATCAAGCGCGAGGCGGTCGCGATCGCGCACGCGCATGCCGGCGCCGGCAGCTTTCGCGTGCGCGCGACGCGCGCCGACAAGCGCTTTGCGCTCAACTCGATGGAAATCGACCAAGCGGCCGGCGCGGCGGTCAGGGAAGCGGTCGGACTTAAAGTAGACCTTGAAAATCCCGCGCTGGTCATCACGGTCGAGATTCTCCCCGACGCGGCCTATCTCGCAGCCGGCAAGCGGCCGGGCGCCGGCGGGCTGCCGGTGGGCATCACCGGACACGGGATCGCGCTGCTCTCCGGGGGAATCGACTCGCCGGTCGCCGCGCATCGCATGCTGCGGCGCGGGCTCAGGCTCGATTTCGTCCACTTCCACAGCCATCCGCTGGTCTCGGCGGCGAGCCGCGAGAAGGCGACCGAGCTGGCCGAGCATCTCACCCGCTACCAGGCGCGTTCGACCCTGATGCTGGTTGGATTCGCCGACGTGCAGCGCGAGATCGTCGCGCGCGCGCCACGCGCGCTGCGCGTGGTGCTCTACCGCCGCTTCATGGTGCGGATCGCGGCTGCGTTGGCCCGGCGCTCGGGCGCGCGCGTGCTGGTGACCGGCGAGAGCCTCGGCCAGGTCGCTTCGCAGACGCTGGAAAACATGACGGTCATCGAGGAGGCCGCCGCGCTGCCGATCTTTCGCCCGCTGGTCGGGATGGACAAGAACGAGATCGTCGATCAGGCGCGCAAGCTTGGCAGCTTCGAGACCTCGATTCAGCCCGACCAGGACTGCTGCTCGCTGTTCGTTCCCCCGCATCCCGAGACCCACGCCAACCTCGACGAAGTGCGCGCCGCTGAGCGCGCCTTGGACGGCGAAACGATGGTGGCCGAGGCGGTGCGCAGGGCCGAGATCGTCCGCCTGAGGTTTCCCTAGCGGGCGCTCTGCCGGCGCTAACGGAAAAGCTGGAGCCAGGCGATATCGATGGCGAGCGTGATGATCGTCACTGGCAGGCCGACCTTCAGATAATCGACGAAGCCAATCTCGATCCCTGCGCGGCGCGCCTGCTCGATCACGATAAGGTTGGCGATCGACCCGAGCAGGGTGAGATTGCCGGCGAAGGTGCTGGCGCTGGCGAGCACCAGGGCGGTGCTCATCCCTTGCCTGATCTGCGGATAGATCGGTTTGAACAACAGCACCGCCGGAACATTGCTCACCAGGTTGGAGAGGACGGCGGCGACTACTGAAAGCACCGCAATATTCTTTAGCCGGTCAGGTCCCGCCGCACGGACCAGATAGGTCTGAAGGCCGGCGGTCTCGGCGCCCTTGACCACGATGAATAGTCCCGCGAACATCACCAGCAGCGTCCAGTCGATTTGTTCGTAGATTAAATGGGGCAGCGTGCGCCGCGTGAACAGCAGCGCCGCGCCGCCGCCCAGCGCGACCAGGTGTGGCGGATAGCCCAGCGCGAACAACACCAGCACCGCGGCGGCGACGATCGATGACTTCGCGAGATGGTGGCGGTGTTCCGGCGGCGGCCCCGGCAGGGTAAGGTCGTCGCGCCGCCGGATGCGGCGCAGGCGGCCGCGGTAGAGCCAGCCGATCACGGCGTAGTCGGCCAGCAGGCCCATCAGCGCGACCGGCGCCAGCCGCATCGCGAAGGCCGAGTAACCGATGCCGGCGAAGCCGGCGACGATCATGTTTTGCGGGTTGCCCGTGATGGTCGCGACGCTGCCGATGTTGCTGCCGGTGGCCAGCGCGAGCAGCAGCGGCGCCGCGTCGATCTCGAGGATGCGGGCGACCTCGATCAGCGGCGCCGCCAGCGACAGGCATACGACGTCGTTGATGAAAAACGCCGCCAACACGCCCGAGGCGAGCACCGTCATCGCGAGCAGTCCGTAGCCGGAGTGCGCACGCTCCAGCAGCCATCGCGCAACCAGCGCGAAGGCGCCCGAGATGCGCAGGTTGGCCACGATGATCATCATCCCGAGCAGTAGCAGGAGGGTGTGAAAGTCGATGGCCGCCAGGGCCTTGGATTCGCTGAGCGATCCGCTCAGCACCATCAGCAGCCCGCCCGCCAGTGCGGCGCCGGTGCGGTCGAGCTTCAGTCCGGGAAAATTGCCGACCGCGAATACAAAGTATGTGAACGCAAAGATCGCGAGGGGCAGGGCGAGGCGTAGTTCCACCGCTGGCATCATCGGGTGGCCTTCGCCGCCGGTCAAGCCATCGTCGGCGCCCACTTTTTGGAGGCCGTTCACACATAGGCGCGCGCGGCGCTATAGTCTTGGGCGGCCGGACTCGGGGGACGCCGATGGCACTGTGCCAGGAATGGCTGCCCGCGCAAGGCGTGGAGAGGGACATGATCTTTCGCGAACTCAACAACGCCAAGTGCAAAACCTACCTGCTCGCCTCCGGGAGCATGGGACGGGCGGTGATAATCGATCCGCTCAAGGAGCGCGTCGAGCGCTACCTCGGCGTGCTGGCCTACCACGGGCTCAAGCTCGAGCTCATCGTCGGCACCCATACCCACGCCGACCATCGCAGCGGCGCGCACGAGCTCTCGGAACTCACCGGCGCGCCGGTCGCGATGCATCGGCGGGCCCCGGCGCCGCACGTCAGGATGCACCTCGAGGACGGTCAGCGGCTGATCGTCGACGACTTCGAACTCAAGGTGCTCTATACGCCCGGCCACACCCCCGACTCGATCAGCCTCTATGCCGAGGACCGTGTCCTGACCGGCGACTGTCTGCTGATCCACGGTACCGGGCGGGCCGATTTCGCCGGCGGCGACGCGGGCGAGCAGTACGACTCGATCACGCGCAAGCTGTTCGCGCTCCCCGATTCCACCCTGGTCTACCCGGCGCACGACTACCGCGGCCATACCCGTTCCACCATCGGCGAAGAGAAGACTTCCAATCCGCGCGTGGCCGGCCGCTCGCGCGAGGCCTACGTCGAGCTGATGAACAATCTCGGGCTGCCGCTGCCCGAGGGAATCCAAGAGGCGCTGCAACCCAACCAGACCGAGATCGAGACCGCCGCGATGCACTTTCCGACGCTTGCCCAGCTCAACTCGGTGCGTCAGCTTTCGCCGGCCGGAGTCGCCGAGCGGATCGGCGCCGCGGCCGCGCCGCTGTTGCTCGACGTGCGCGAGCCCGACGAGTACACGGGCGAGCTCGGTCATATCGCGGGCGCGCGGCTGATTCCGCTGCGCGAGCTGCCCGAACGCGCCGCGGCGGAACTCGCGCCCTTCAAGGAGAAGGAGATCGTGGTGATCTGCCGCGCGGGCGTGCGCAGCGTGACTGCGGCGGCGATTCTGGCCGGCCTCGGCTTCGACCACGTATGCAACATGAAGGGCGGGATGCTCGATTGGAACGACGCGCGTCTGCCGGTCGAGCGCTAGGCGCGCCGGGCGGGCGCGGCGGCGCGGGCCAGGAGAATTGCGATGGATGTTTCACTTAGGGTTGCCGAGCTGGACCACGTGGTACTGCGTTGCCGGGACCAGGCGCGCGCGCTGGACTTCTACACCCGCATCCTGGGACTCAAGGAGGAGCGCCGCCTCGAGCGTATCGGGCTTATCCAGTTGCGCGCCGGCAGCAGCATGCTCGACCTCGTCGCCGCCACCGGGCGCGGCGAGGAGGGCCGCAACCTTGACCATTTCTGCCTCGGTGTCGAGGCCGCCGACCTGGCCGAAGCGGCGCGCTACCTGCGCGCGAATTCGGTCGAGGTGCTGGGCGAGCCCGAGGTGCGCTACGGCGCGCGCGGCGCGGGTCTCTCGATCTACGTGCGCGATCCCGAGGGCAACGTGGTCGAACTCAAGCAGATGCCGCGCGGCGAATCCTGACCGTCCGATTCCGCGCGGCCGCCAGTGATGCGAAATTTGGGAAACCTGAGCACGGAACGGTTCGGATGCCGCAACGCGCGCATCCGGCGCGCGGCGGGCGCGCGGCCGTTCGCGTTGGTGATAGCCCTCGCGGCGCTGCTCCTCTCCGGATGCGGCCAGTCGCCGCAGAGCCTGGCCACGCGCTATCTCGCCGACCTCCAGCAGTTCAACTACCCGGCCTGCTACGCGACGCTAACCGGCGAGGACCGCGCCGCACGCACGCTCAAGCAGTTCCTGGTCGAGATTCCGCTGGCGCCCGACGTCGACCCGATCTGGTTCCGTGCGATCCTGTTCAGCACGCGCTACGAGGTCGGCCAGCCGCAGGTCAGCGGCGAGCGCGCGCTGGTGCCGGTCAAGGTCACGATGCCCGATCTCACGCTGTGGGAGCGGACCATCGACGCCAAGGCCGGGCCGCAGGACTCGCTCAACACCGCCGCCGACAAATCGCTCGAGACGGGCCTCTATCCCAAGCTCAGGTTCGAAGATGCGCTCGTGATGGCCAAGCAGCGCCATCGATGGCGCGTGGTGGCTGACTTCGCGCGCCGCGATCTGATCCGCGACGGCCATCGCGAGGCCGTCGACCTCTACCACAGCCAGGACTATCCCAAAGCGGCCGCCGCCTACCAGGCGCTGCTCGCGCAGCTCGCCAGGCAGGAATTCAGCGGCAGCCGCGGAGTCGAGTTTTTCCTCAAGCGCGAGCTCACGGCGATCGAGAACATCCAGGCGCAGGCCCCGGCGGCGCGCGCCTACCTCCCCAAGCTGGTGCTGAGCGACGTCGCGGTGAAGATGTCGGAGGCGCGGGTGCCGGCGATCTTCGGCCGCATCACCAACGCCGGCGACCGCGGCGTGGACGAGGTGCGGCTGACGGTGACCTACTACGCGGGGCGCGGCGCCGCACGCAAGGCGCTCTATCAGGAGAGCCATAGCGTGATCGTGACGCCGATCGAATTCGCCGGCTTCGTCCGCCCGGTGCTGCCGTTCGTGCCCGGCGAGACCCGCGACTTCGGCTTCGAGTTGGCCGCGCCGCCGCAGATCCAGCAGCAATCCGAGCCAAGCCTGACGGTAGGCTCGATGGCTTTCACGCAGTCCAAGGCGCCGCTGCCAACGCTGGCGATTGAAAACCTCGCCCCGGCGCCGCGGCCTTCGGCGTCGGCGAAGCCGTCGCCGGCGCAATCGCCGCGGCCGCGCGCGGCGCCGGCTTCACATTAGGCAATTGGCTATTCGCCTCACGATCGCGGTTCCCACCCACAATCGCGCGGCCCTGCTCGGCGAAACCCTGGCGAGCCTGGCGGCGCAGCGCCTGCCCGAGGGGTTCGAGCCGGAATGCATCGTGGTCGACAACAACTCGAGCGACCGCACGCCCGCGGTGGTCGAGGAGGCGGCCGCGCGCGCGCCGTTCGCGATGCGCCGCGTGTTCGAGCCGCGTCCCGGCTCGAGCTTCGCGCGCAACCGGGCGGTCGACGAGGCGGGCGGCGACTTCATCCTGTTCATCGACGACGACGCGGTGGCCGATTCGAGCTGGGCCGCGCGGATGCTGGCGGCGATCGAGCGGCGCCGGCTCGACGCGGCATGCGGGATGGTGCTGCCGCGATGGGAGGCCGCGCCGCCGCGCTGGCTGGGGCCGTCGTTGTACGTGCGCTTCGCGGTGCACGACCAGCATGCGATCGCGGCCGCGCCGCCCGCGGCGGCCGAGGTCCTGCGCAACTACTTCAGCGCCAACGTTGGTTTTCGCCGCGAGTGCTTCACGCGCTTCGGCCGCTTCCGCGAGGACTTGGGCGTGGTCGGCGGGAATCCGATTTCGGGCGAGGACACCGAGCTGTTCGCGCGAATTATCGCGCGCGGCGGCGCGATGGGGTTCGTGCCCGAGGCGCGGGTTTTTCACCTGGTGCCGGCCGCGCGGATGAACCGCAAGTACCTTCTGCGCAAGGCGTTCGCCTTCGGCGTGGGCACGGCGCTGGCGGGCGGGCGGAGCCACAATCATCTCGACAAGCTGGCCCGCAATGCGGCGCGTACGGCAGCGGCGGCGGCGCGCGGCGACCGCGAGCGCGCGCTTTGCCACGAGTTGGAGTGCGCGAACTTCCTCGGCTACTGGTGGGGCCGCCTCTCCAAAGGCGGCGCGCCCCCGGCCAGCGGGTGAAGCGCCATGGCGCGGCGCGTCTTTTCAGCCCCGGGTGCGGGAGTCATAATCATCGCCATCGTGCCAGAGGCATTTCGATGAGCCTTAAGGACAAACTGCTGAGCGAGACGCATCAGGAGCGCCAGGCGCTCGAACGTCAGGAGACCGAGCGGCGCGCGCAGGACGTTTTGCACAAGATGGTGGAAGCGATGCAGACGCTCTGCCGCCTGGTCGCGGCCGATTTCCTCGGTGAGTACGAAAAGGAGCGCCTGGCGACGCTCCGGCCCCTGACGATGAAGGTCGAAAATCCGGCACTCAAGGGTGTTTTCTTCCCGTACCTAACGATAGTCGCGAGGAACGTCGAGGTTACCCTGAAACCGATCGGCCCGATCTTCGGTGTTCCGTTCCGCGCGGATCTGTCAAACGGCTCGCTGACCTATGCGCTTCTGTGGGACGGCGCGGGAACCCTGGTGGAGAACTGGAAGATTGCTCCAACGGCCGACGGCGTCCTTCGCCGCGAGCAGGCCTCGGCGCTTTCCAAAGAGACCTTCGAGGAAGCCTTCGAGAAACTTCTCGGTTTCTAGCCGCGCCTCATTAACCAAGTCGCATCCAAGCGCCCGCCATCCTGAGCGCGGCGAATCCGCCCCGTGGGTCTTCCTTCGACTTCGCTCGCGGACTCGCTGCGCTCAGGATGACCGAAGAGGGCAAAGAAACTTTTATTTCAGATAATCCAGCATTCCGCGCCGCAGCATCCCTTCCAGGTAAGGAATCACGTCGCTCAGCCGCGCGAGTTCTTCGACCGTTACCCATCGGCCCTCGACGTGCTCGCCGGGCATCAGGACGAGTTCACGCCGCGCGCCCGCCGGCCGGCATGCGAAGAGCGCTTGCACGTACGGGTCAGGCGGCGCTTTGTACAGCCCGAGCATCCGCTCGATCTCGATCGCAAGGCCGGTCTCCTCGGCCGCTTCGCGCGCAAGGCATTCCTCGAAGCTCTCACCGAGCGTGAGATGGCCGCCGGGGAGGTCCCAATGGCCCGGCCGGTAAGGCATCCGCGCCGCGCGCCGCAGCACCACGAGGCGCCCGCGTTCGGCGATTATCCCGTGTATTCCGATCCAGAACTGCGACTCCGCCATCCGATCTTTCTTTCAGCCTGCCTGAAGAGCTTGCACCCAGAGTAGCCGCGCGATGCGGCCCGCGCCAGTGTGCGCGTTTGTGATCGCCGCCAGGGCCGAAGTACGATTCCGCCGCGTTAGCTTGTCAACTGGCGCGCGCTGGCCGCAGCGGCGGACTGCGCCGTGTCAGCGGGGGCGGATGGGGCCGCGCGGCGCGCGGCCCCATCCGCCCCCGCCCGGCGTCTCCACGCGCACCCGCTCGCCCGCGAGCAGGCGCTGGTTGGCTTTGCCGGGAAGTTTGATTCGCCGCCCGTCGCGCACCAGGTAGTTCGCGCCCGCCTTGCCGGGGCCGCCGCCGCCCAGACCCCACGGCTGAGTCACGCGCCGGTCCGTGAGCAGGCTGAGCGTCGCCGGCACCAGGCATTCCAGCTCGCGAATCAGTCCGTCGCCACCCGCCGCCGCGCCGCGCCCGCCCGAGCCGCGCCGCACCCGGTACTCAGTGATCCGCATCGGGTAGTACGCTTCCAGCGCTTCGATCGGCGTGTTGAGCGTGTTGGTCATGTGCGTATGGAGACCGGCGGCGCCGGGATGGCCGGGGGCCGCGCCCGCGCCGCCGGCGATGGTTTCGTAGTAGGAGAAATGGCGGCCGCGGATCGAGTCGTAGCCGCCCAGCGTGAGATTCGACATCGAGCCCGAGCTGGCGGCCGGAATCCGATCGGGCGCCGCCGTTGCCAGCGCCTTTAGCAGCACATCGACGATCCGCTGCGAGGTCTCGACGTTGCCGCCCGCCACGGCGGCCGGCGCCAGCGCGTTGACCACCGAGCCGGGCGGCGCGATCACCCGAATCGGCCGCATCAGTCCCTCGTTGGCCGGCACCGCTTCCGCCGCGAGACACTTCATCACGTAAAAGGTCGCCGACAGCGTGATCGCGTAGTTGGCGTTAACCGAGCCGCGCGCCTGCGGCGCCGAGCCGGTAAAATCGATAATCGCGCGTCCGCCGCCGATCCGAATCGCAACGCGGATCGCGATCGGCCCGCTGCCGACACCGTCGTCATCGAGATAGTCAACCGCGCGATACAGACCCGGCCGCAAGTGGCGCAGCGCCGCACGCATCAAGCGGTCCGCGTAATCCTTGAGCGCAGCCATCGCCGCTGCGACCTGTGCGCGCCCGTTCGCCGCCACCAGCCCGCGCAGCCGCTCGGCGCCGACGCCCAGCGCCGCGATTTGCGCGCGCAGGTCGCCCTCGCGCTCCTCGCGCACCCGCGTGTTGGCGAAGAACAGCTCCAGCACGTCGCGCGCCGGTTTGCCGCCGCGCATGAGATGGACCGGCGGCAGGCGGAAGCCCTCCTGGTAAATCTCGGTCGAAAGCGCCATCGAGCCCGGCGCCATCCCGCCGATGTCGGCGTGATGGGCGCGGTTGGCGGCAAAGGCAAACGGCCGGCGTTGGTTGCCAAGAAAGATCGGCGCGACCAGGGTGAGGTCGGGCAGATGCGTGCCGCCGGCGAACGGGTCGTTGACCGCGGCGACGTCGCCCGGGCCAAGCTCGAGGCGTTCGATTGCGGCGCGCACCGAGAGCGGCGTCGAGCCGAGATGGACCGGGATATGGGCGGCCTGCGCAACCAGTTCGCCGCGCCCGTCGAACAGCGCGCACGAGAAGTCGTGGCGTTCTTTGATGTTGGGCGAGAAGGCGGTCTGCCCCAACACGACGCCCATCTCCTCGGCGATCGCGGCGAGGCGGTTGTTCATCACGGCCAGGGTCACCGGGTCGAGCTTCATCGCAAGCCTCATCGCGCGCTGCATGGTCAAAGTTCCAGATGCAGATTGCCGAAACCGTCGGCGCGCAGCGTGAATTCGGGCGCGACGTAGGCGGTGGCGCTGAGTTCGACCACGATCGCCGGTCCGCGAATGCTCGCGCCCGCGCCGATCGCAGCGCGCGCGTAAACCGGCACCGCGCGCATGCGGCTGCCGGCGAGCGCCTGGATGCGGCGCGCCGGCGACAACCGCCCATGCGCGAGCCCGAGCCGTTCGGGCGCGGCGGCGGCGCCGGGCGCGGCCGCGCGCAGGCGTAAATTGACGGCTTCGACCGGCGCGCCGGGCGCGGCGTGGCCGAAGGTGCGGCGATGGGCGGCGTGAAAATCGGCGGCGAAGTGCGGGGTGAGGCGCACTTCGATCTCGTAGGACTGGCCGCGGTAGCGTAGGTCGGCGAAAAGCTCGCCGCGGATTTGCGCGGGGCGCGCGCCTTCGGCGGTGAGTTCGCGCCGCGCGCGGGTGATCATCGAGGCCGCGCGCGCGGCGAGGCGGCGATAATTGGGCGAGGTCTCGCGCACGGTGAGCGAGTATTCGCGTCCCAGCGGCGCCTGCAAAGCTCCCCATGCGCAGAGCAATCCGGGATT
>JAKAVN010000119.1 GCA_021827495.1 Deltaproteobacteria bacterium
AGAAGTCGTCATCCCAACCACCGCCTCGTTTAACCCCACAACTTCGCCAACCGCCCCCTCACCTCTTTCACTCTTTCACCAACACTAACGACGCCGCTCCGTTGTCGCGGCTTCCGCACTGACAGTCGCCACGTCGCCGCTCTCCCGCGGCGCACTGCACCACGGCTCGCGCATCACGAGCATCCGCTGGTCGCGCCGCAGTTGAGGCACTTGTAACAGGTGCCATTGCGCACCATCAGGCATCCGCAATCCGGACACGGCGGCGCGTCGGCCTGATTGATGAACGTCTGGCGCAGCCGCGCCTGTGCGCCGCCCGCCGCGGTGATAGCCGCCGCCTGCTCGACCGGCGCCTCTGCCAAGGCAATCGGCGGCGCCGCCGCGACCGGCGCCGCGCCAGCGTGCGCTTGGGGCGCCATCACGCCGGCCTCGCGGCTGGCCTCCTCGTCGAGGAACTTGGAGGCCAGCCAGCGGAAGAGGTAATCGACGATCGACTTGGCGTACGGAATCTGCGGATTCTTGGTGAAGCCCGCCGGCTCGAAACGCATATGGGAGAATTTGTCGACCAGGAATTGCAGCGGCACGCCGTATTGCAGCGCGTAGCTGATCGCGGTCGCGAACGAATCCATCAGGCCCGAGATGGTCGAGCCCTGCTTGGACATCATCACGAAAATTTCGCCCGGCTTGCCGTCTTCGTACATGCCGACGGTGATGTAACCCTCGTGGCCGGCGATATCGAACTTGTGCGTGATCGATTTGCGCTCGTCGGGCAGCTTGCGCCGGTTAAGGCCGCGATCCTCGCCCGCCGCCGCATACGCCGCGGGCGCCGCCGAGGGGCTCTCGGCCTTGCCCTTGCCGGTGTTGAGCGGCTGGGTGCGCTTGGAGCCGTCGCGGTAGATCGCGACCGCCTTCAGCCCCAGCTTCCACGCCGCCATGTAGGCTTCGGCCACGTCGTCGACGTCCGCTTCGGCCGGCATGTTGATGGTCTTGGAGATCGCGCCCGAGATGAACGGCTGCACCGCGCCCATCATGCGCAGGTGTCCCTGGTAATGAATCGTGCGCGCGCCGGCGCGCGGCTTGAAGGCGCAATCGAACACCGGCAGGTGCGCGTCGGCCAGATGCGGCGCGCCCTCGATGGTCTCGTGTTCGTCGAGGTGCTCGACGATTTCCTGGATTTCGCGCGAGTCGTAGCCGAGCCTTTTTAGCGCGCGCGGCACGGTGCCGTTGACGATTTTGAGCATCCCGCCGCCGACCAGCTTCTTGTACTTGACCAGCGCGATGTCGGGCTCGATGCCGGTGGTGTCGCAATCCATCATGAAAGCGATGGTGCCGGTGGGCGCGATCACGGTCGCCTGCGAGTTGCGGTAGCCCGCGCGTTCGCCGAGCCTGAGCGCCTCGTCCCAGGCCTCGCGCGCGGCGCGCAGGAGCCCCAGCGGCACGTGCGCGGAGTCGAGTTCGTAGGCCTTCTCGCGATGGCGCGCGATGACCTTGAGCATCGGCTCGCGGTTGATCGGATAGCCGCTGAACGGGCCCATCGCCTGCGCAACGCGAGCCGATTGCAGATAGGCCTCGCCCGTCATCAACGCGGTGATTGCGCCGGCGTAGCTGCGCCCCTGATCGGAGTCATAGGGTAGCCCCAGCGCCATCAGCAGCGCCCCCAGATTGGCGTAGCCCAGGCCCAATTCGCGGAAGTCGCGCGCGTTGCGGCCGATCTCTTCGGTCGGATACGACGAGTTATCGACCAGGATGTCCTGCGCCGTGATCATCACACCGACCGCATGGCGAAAGGCGCGCACGTCGAACTCACCGCGCTCGTCGAGGAATTTCAGCACGTTGAGCGAGGCGAGGTTGCAGGCCGAGTTGTCCAGGTGCATGTACTCGCTGCACGGATTCGAGGCGTTGATGCGGCCCGAGTTGGGGCAGGTGTGCCAGGTGTTGATCGTGGTGTCGAACTGCATCCCCGGATCGCCGCAGGCGTGCGCCGCCTCCGCGATCATCCGCATCAGGCCGCGCGCCTTGTAGGTCCCGTCGGCCCTGCCGTCCTTGATGAAGTGGGTGGTCCATTCACCGTCGTTGGCCACCGCGTGCATGAAGTCGTCGGTTACGCGCACCGAGTTGTTGGCGTTCTGGAAGAACACCGAGCCGTAGGCCGGGCCGTCGAGCGAGGAGTCGTAGCCCGCCTCGATCAGCGCCCACGCCTTGCGCTCCTCCTCCTGCTTGCACTTGATGAAAAGTTCGATGTCAGGATGATCGGCGTTGAGCACCACCATCTTGGCCGCGCGCCGCGTCTTGCCGCCCGACTTGATCACCCCCGCCGAAGCGTCGGCTGCCTTCATGAAGCTGAGCGGGCCCGAGGCGGTGCCGCCGGCCGAGAGCTTCTCGCGGCACGAGCGCACGGCCGAGAGGTTGACCCCCGCGCCGGAGCCGCCTTTGAAGATGATTCCCTCGTTGCGGTACCAGTTCAGGATCGAGTCCATGTTGTCCTCGACCTTCAGGATGAAGCAGGCCGAGCATTGCGGCTTGGGCTCGATGCCGACGTTGAAGTAGACCGGGCTGTTGAAAGCCGCGCGCTGGGTCACCAGCAAGGCGGTCAGCTCGGCCCTGAAGGTGTCGCGCGCGGCGGCGTCGGCGAAGTAGCCCTGGCGCTCGCCCCATCCGGCGATGGTGTCGGCCACCCGGCCGATGAGCTGGCGGACGCTGGACTCGCGCCGGGGGCTACCCAGCGGCCCACGAAAGTACTTCGAGACCACCACGTTGGTGGCGGTCTGCGACCAGGCGCGCGGGACCTCGACCTCGCGCTGTTCAAAAACCACCCGGCCGTCCTCACCGGCGATCACGGCCGAGCGCAACTCCCACTCGACCTCGCTCATCGGGTCGACCCCGGGGCGGCTGAAAAAGCGCTCGACCGCGAGCCCGGCGCGCGATGCGGCCTGGGCGTGTTCAGTTGCTTTTGGTGGTTTTTTGTCCAGTCCAGGCATCGTCAATTCCCCAGCCGCCATCTCCACCTCCTCCTCATCAACCCGCCCATCTGCCGGTAAGTCGAAAAATTACTCCAGTATGCGGCAGAGTCAAGAGCCAAACCCCAACATGTAGTATAGGATAAGTTGTGGACAACCTATAGAAAGGATTGTTGATAATATTTCGGTTGATTTTCGCCCAATATAAGCACAGCTAATTCCAATAATGGCCAGGATGAATGCAAAGGAACGCCGCCCGCCTGTGGAAATATGATCGATATGGCGCGCGCACAGGCGTGTTGAATGACTATCGGGCCATTGCGCGCGGCACGCGGAAGGCTATCGTAAGCGCGATGGCTGTACGGCGGCGCAGGGCTCCCGAGCCGATCGCGAGCACGCTCGGCTCAATCATCGACCGGCTCGATTCCGAGGGCCACTTCGCCGTCGTGCGCCTGGTCCAGGCGTGGCCCGAGATCGTGGGCGAGACGGTCGCGCGGCGCACCGAAGTGGTCGAGCTAAAGTTCCACACCGCGGTGATCAGGGTCTCGGGTGCGATGTGGATACAGGAGTTGAACCTGCTCAAGCCCGAGATTCTCAAGCGGCTGGCCGCGCGCGTCGGCGGCGACACGGTGCGCGACCTGCGCTTCGTGCAGGGACGGCTTAGCCGGCGCGCCACCCGCCCGCGGCTGCGCACGGTGGCGCGCGCGCCGCGCCACGCGATCGAACTGCCGGAGCTCAAGGACCCCGAGTTGCGCCGTGCCTTCGAGAGCCTGATCGAGGCCTGGGGACGCGCTGCGCGCTAGCCTCGAACGCGGTGGAGTAGAAAGAGTGGGACGAGTGGAGCGAGGCCTGACGCTCGCCCCGCGCTGGCGTTGCGGGGGCGGATTTTCTTCAGCCGTGCGATTGCCTGCGGCGGCTCCGAATAGGCTAGAATGCCGCAAGTATCGTCGTAGCTTTGGGCCGGTCAAATCGAGACGCTCCGCATAGCCACCGAGCGTCAGGAGGTCATGAACATGAGGCGAACCTTATCATTAGCGGTCGCGTTGCTGCTGGCGGGAGGCCTTTCGGCTCCGGCATTCGCGCAGGCCGAGCCGCAGGTCATCATCAGCCACGAGATGACCACGCAGGATCTCGACCTGGCCGAGTTGCAGGCCTTCGACCAGGTCGCGGCCGCGAACTCCAGGATGTCGCGCCGGCTCGCGGCCAATCCGCATCTGGCCAACCACAACAGCTTTCTCAAGAAGTATCCCGCCCTGAACAACTTCTTCGCCAAGTATCCGGGCTCCAAGGAGCGCTTCCTGGCCGATCCCGGCAACTACCTCTCCGGCGTGCATATGCATCGCGGCCACCTGGTGAGAGCGGTCCATAAGAAGAAGTCCACGGCCAAGCCGGAGACAAAATCGGCAGCGCCACCGGCCGCAGAAGCTCCGGCGGCGCCCGCGGCGCCGGAATCGGCGACGCCACCGCCCGCCGCGCCGTCGTCCAATCCGTAGCGCGCGCAGCGCCCTTCACGAACGAATCGACTGCCGGGGCGGGACGGGGATTAATCCCCGTCCCGCTCTGCTCTTATGCCGCTCTGTTCGGCATCCGCCCGCGCCTGAAACCGCTCCGGCAACCAGTCGTATCAACAGGTTAGCCGGAGGGACGTCCGGCGAGGCGCCCGATGCTGAAAGTCGGTGACATGCCGCAGGAAAAACGCGCGCTGCACGCGCTCAACCGGCTGGCTTTCGGACCGCGCCCGGGCGACCTCGAATGCGTCAGCCAGATCGGCGTCGATCACTACATCCGCGAGCAGCTCGACCAACAGTCGATCCCGGAGCCGCCGGAGCTCGTGCGCCGCGTCGCCGCATTGCGCCTCCTGCACATGACGCCGGTCGAGCTGTTCGAGACCTTCCAACTCCCGGTGCAACAGGCCAGGGGCGACAAGGACGCGCAGCGGCAGGCGTGCCAGCGCAGGTAATTCTCCAGGAGGCGGTCGAGGGCGGCTAATGCGCGCGATTTACAGACCGCGCCAGTTGCAGGAGGCGATGACCGCCTTCTGGTTCAACCATTTCAACGTCTTCGCCGGCAAGGGCCTGTGCCATCTGTGGACCGGCGCCTACGAGCAGGAGGCAATCCGGCCGCACACGATGGGCCGCTTGCGCACGCTGCTCGGCGCGACCGCCAAGCATCCCGCGATGCTCTTTTATCTCGACAACTGGCAGAACACCGGACCTAACAGTCCCGGCAAGCGCGGCAAATTCGACGGTATCAACGAGACCTACGCGCGCGAGGTGATGGAACTCAAAGCTTCACACCTCGATCTTCGTGTCACCGGCGGTGTATCAACGAGACCTACGCGCGCGAGGTGATGGAACTGCACACGCTCGGCGTCAACGGTGGCTACACGCAGGCTGACGTGACCGCGCTCGCGCATATCCTTACCGGATGGGGCCTGCAAAAGCGCGGGTAGGCCGGGAGGCGGATGGGCGCGCGGAGCGCAATGCGGATGGGCGGAATGGGTGGATGGAGGCCGTGGCGGGCGGGCCGCCGATTGCCGCTGCCCGGCGCGCAGAATGGCCAGTACGGGTTTTACTTCGACCCGCGCCGCCACGACTTCAGCGAGCAGATCTTTCTCGGCCGCAGCTATGGCGGCAGCGCGGGAATCGTCGCGGGCGAAGCGGCGCCCGACGTTCTGGCGGCCAGTCCCGCCACCGCCCGCCATCTCAGCTACCAGCTCGCGCAATACTTTGTGGCGGATAATCCTCCACAAAGGCTGGTGGAGCGGGTGGCCGAGCGCTTCGCGCGCAGCCAGGGCGATATCCGCGCGGCGCTCGAAACACTTTTCTTCAGCCCCGAGTTCTGGGACCAGCGCTACTGCGGGGCCAAGTTCAAAACTCCCTATGACTACGTGATTTCGGCCGCCCGCGTGGCCGGCATCTCTGACATCACCAATTACCGCCCGCTGTTCGGCACGATGGCGCTGTTGGGGATGCCGCCGTATGGACGCGAGACGCCCGACGGCTACGCGAACACGCGCGCGGCGTGGCTCAACCCCGACGCGATGATGACGCGGCTCGGCTTTGCCACCGCGCTCGGCCAGGGCCATTTACCGCTGATTGCTCCGCCCTTCGAAGCGGGCGGCGGTGGCGAGCCCTTGCGCGTCAAGTTCAAGGGGCGCGGCGGCGCGCCCGATGCCGCTGGACCGGCCTGTCATCGAGACCGCGTTCGACCGCCTCTACCGCGGCGGCGACCCGCTCAGCCACGCTTACCAGGAAGGGCGCGCGGCGCGCGTAAAGCTGATGACCGAGCTCGAACAGGACATGATCGCCGCCAACAACGGCGCGCCTTCGCCCAACGGATTCTCCAGCGACACCGGCCGCCTCGCCCACCTGATTGCACGCGACCCAAGCATCCGGCTGGCCTTTCTCGCGCTCGGCGGATGGGACACGCACGCCAATCAGGGATCGTCAAAGGGCCAACTCGCGAACCATCTGAGACCGCTCGGCGACGGCCTCGCGAGTTTCGCGGCGGCGCCTCGGACCGCATTACCACGACACCGTGATCCTGGTCATCTCGGAGTTTGGGCGCACGGTGCGCCAGAACGGCAATGCCGGCACCGATCATGGCCATGGCAACGTGATGTGGGTGATGGGCGGGCCGGTGCGCGGGCGCAAGGTGTACGGCGCGTGGCCGGGACTCTCGGCGCAGCAGCTTTATCAGGGGCGCGACCTGGCGGTGACGACCGACTTCCGCGAGCCGATCGCAACCGTGCTGCGCGGACACATGGGGCTTGGCGATACGCAACTCGACCGCGTTTTTCCGGGCCGCTTGCGCTCAACCGGCCATGCCGCAAGTTTGATCGCGGTGTAGCGGCTGGCAAATGGTCAGCGCGAAGCCGCGGTGCCGCCCGGCCGCTACGAGACGCGCGCGCCGAGGTTGAGGGAGCGACCTGCGTGTGTTAATCGATATGGCTCGGGGCGTGGCGCAGCCTGGTAGCGCACCTGCCTTGGGAGCAGGGGGTCGGCCGTTCAAATCGGCTCGCCCCGACTCGCGCCAGTAGCTCAGGTGGAAAGAGCAACGGCCTTCTAAGCCGTGGGTCAGGGGTTCGAATCCCTTCTGGCGCGCCAAGCGTGCCTGAGAATTCGTCTTCTGGTGGAGCGGCGCGCCGACAGACGACATAGACGGTGGTGAGTGTAGCTCAGTTGGCAGAGCATCGGGTTGTGGCCCCGGCGGTCGAGGGTTCAAGTCCCTTCACTCACCCCACCCAATCCTGCTAAGAACGTACTTTCCGCGGTGGGCCGTTAGCTCAGTTGGTAGAGCAGCTGACTCTTAATCAGCGGGTCTGGAGTTCGAGTCTCCAACGGCCCACCACCGAAGCCCAATAAAATCAAGCTGTTTTTTGAAGCCAGCATGGACATGACGTTGCTCGACAGGCCGGATTGTCCGCGAAGTGTCCGCATTTGTCAAGTGCGGCGATCTCCCAAAAGCGTCCGATACACAGGTGCGCACAACGCCAGAGTGGTTCTCGGAGAGAGGCGTCAGACAAAGCTCTGAAACTCGATCTTCTTCGGCGGCGTGAAAGATCTGGCCAGGTCAAGCGTCCGGTCCGGGGCCGATTGATCGCGGCCTGAAGCGGGCGTAACAGTGCAGTGATACTTTGCGTCTCAGGATCGCGTGCTACCCAGCGCCAAGATTCTCTATGATTAATGATTCTCCAGCCACACGTCTGCTCCGCGAAAACATGCGGCTCAATCGCGTGCCGGTCATCGTTATTGGCGCGGGCGTTTCTGCTGGCGCGGGCGTACCCACAATGAACGATGTACACAAGTACCTGGCGGAGCGAATCGGAAACCCTCCGCGCGATACGGGCGCCGAAGTAGCCGGTCACCTCCTCGAAACTCTTCGGAGCGACCAAACGGTAGCACCACGCTCGGTTGCCGTCCGACTTTATCGGCTGCTGCAAGCCGGCCAAGACAAAGATCTGACCAATATTTGGGCGAAGTTCGGAAGCGATCTACTGGATGGCCAAATCAAACAAGGCGGCAAGGCGCTATCAAAGGTTGAGCCAACGGGTGCACACAAGTGGGCCGCGCGCCTCGCGCTGTCCGGCAGAGCGATTGTCGTCAGTCTGAACTACGATGGGTTGACGCGCTCGGCGATTCGCCAGCTTGCGCCGACATTCAAGGATCGAGCTGAACCAAGGATTCTATCGGACGAGCACTCTATCCGGCTCTTTTTCACGGGAGAAGAGAGTAAGCCGAGAGTTACGGCGATACCTGTTATCAAGTTCCGGGGCGATGTGTTCCATGCCGTATGCGAAAACGGCAGGTGCCCCTCGTGCAGCAAGCTGCAGCCGCTCTATGAACTGTTTGGCGGCGAAAGTAGCGGCAAAGGAGAAGCGGAGCGGAGCAACGGCAGGTCCAGCAGCACCTCAGCGTTGCTTCGTTGCGCCGACTGCGATTTGGAGCGGCGCCTCCAACTCACTTTTCCTGGGGTCGCGGAGAAGGAACATCAAATTACGAGTGCGGTAGCGGCGTTGCACCAGTTCTGCGGAAACCGCATCGCTGGAGTCATCTTTTTGGGCTTCAGCGGGAGATGGGATGAAGCGCTCACCCGATACCTGACCAGTCGGGCACGCTCGCTGAAAGCGCCTACCGTCTCAGTAAGCGTTGAAGAAACTCGGTTTATAGAGTCCTCAACTGAGGAGGCGCAGATTATCGAGCCGGCGTCTATGACGATTGAGCAGCGTTATCGCTTCTGCCCCACAGACTTTACCCAGGACAAGGAGTCTCAGCAGGCGCTAGAGAGCATCTTGAGTCCCGATGAACTAAGCGAGCCTTACGAGCATTCGAGCCGGACCAAAGGCGAGGTGAGTTTCCCCTATGATGCCTTCCGAGTATTTGGCAAGCCTGGGGAGAGAGTCGAGAAAATCGAGGTAAAGTTACCGCATCAATCTAACGGGGCGACGAAACTAATAGTCAATTCATCTAAGGCATATAACGATTTCACACAGGTGGCCGCATCCGCTCTTGAATGTGAAGAGCTGAAACGTTTGGGACGATGCCTCCAGTTAGGGCCAAAGGGCATTTTTCTGCGTGAGCCCACCGCGGCGAGCCATAATCGTTTGGAGCATAGCGCGGAAGATGGGCTGATCGCTTGGATTTGGTTCGAGGCACTGTTGCCGCAGGCGAGAGGGTGGGCCGCAAGCTCGGATGCGCGCCTGGCTCTGGAGATGGCAGTCCTTTTCCACGACGCGAGACACTTGCCATTTTCACATATGATGGAGGAGGTCTTCCGTGAGCTCAACTGGGCTGAGGTGTCAGCGCTTGAGTGTCCGGATTTCAGTTACCTTTCGGAGGCGATCAAGCGCACTGCCGGTGCCCATGCCACGCCCGAGAACTGGTGGACCAGAGTGGAGGCAATTCAGAAGGGCAGGAGCGGTGTTCCTTGGTTAGAAGCAATAGTTGACAGTGCGCTTGACGCCGACAAGATCGCATACGTGTTTAACGATGCCCTGCTTACAGGCCAAGGCGTGAGGCTGGCAGGAATTCGTCCTTGGATCGACGACTTCCTTATCGGGCAGCATCTCACAGACGAGGGCTTGATCCGCCTCGAAGACGCTAGCTGCGAGGCGGCTCTCGCGATTCTACAGGAGCGGATGCATCTCTATAGAACGATCTATTTAACTCCTGAGTTGCGCGGCCTGGAATCTGTAGTGCGCTACATCGTCACTACGTGGCTGGAGTGGAAGGTTCCCGAGCGGTTGGGAAACCTACTCACAGATAATACTGCGGGGAGCGCGAAGACCACACGAGAGTTGAAGACGATGGCAGCAAGTCAGTTGTTGTGGGAGAAGTTTAACAGGTTGCGGAAAAAGGATTTTTGACCCCTAACAACATTAATCCAAGACCCACCCTCATGATCGTAGTAATGCTTACCCTTCGCCGCAATCGTCTTTCGCCGGGTTTTTCCGCAACCTGTTAGAGAAGACGGGGCCTCCGGGTAAGTCCGCGCTCGATGAGCCAGCGATGGATTGGCTAAGGGAATGCTGGAAGAAACTCGCATCGTTCAAACAGGAGACCTCTGAACCATCGATGATGATGGCGAGGAACGTGTATCGGTCGTTGGCGCCAGTCGGACCGGTGTATTTTCACGAGCGTCACCTGGAACTCGCGCGCAGAATCGCACGGCGATGGCGAGTTCACTTCCCGTGCGCAGCTATTGTGGACATGGTCAAACTACCAAGGTTCTTGTCAACACCCGAGAACCGTTCGTGGCAAAACGCCTCCGAGCACACAATGGCCGAACAGTTTTTGGTACCGAACAGGAATCCAAGTCAATGGCATCGCGGAGGAAGGGCAACGGTCCCGCTTCACGCATGCGACTTTGGCGCCTTCGAGCTGCCCGTGGTCCAGCTTCTGGTGCTTGATCCGGTGGGAGGGACAAGCAGCGCTTCACACTTCCTATACGATATGCTGGAGGCCGACTTCCGAGAAGCAGGCATTCCCGTGTTCGAGAGTCCTCAGGAAGCGAAGGCTAAGGGAAAATAGTCATGAACACAGATGGGGACACGGGCAAGGCGAAGCTGCTGCGGATTGCCGGGCTGCAGTACGCGAGCCTCTTTTGGTTCGTTGGTGAAATAAGCGGGAGCGGCGAGCTGCCAGTCACGGTTGGCTGGAGTATTGAGCGAGGGGAAGATTCGCGATCGGGAGCCTGGGGGTTCCAGCTTCGCTTACCAACGGCACCGCAAGTCCCTTTCAAACCCATGGCCAACGTTGAGGACGCTTACGGTGTACTCCATAGGGTTCCTTCAGCCGCGCAGAACGAAGCTAATGCTCACCTTGAACGGGAATTGGCGGATCGGCTGTTGATATTCCTTCACCGTGCGCTCTTGTGTCAGCAATCATGTGAATCTCCCCCCTTAGTCATCATTTGAAACTCCCCCCTCCGAACCAGGCAGGAGGAAGGGAGCAATGGAAGCAGAACAGGATCGGGTAGTTTCTCTGCCGGCCGAAG
>JAKAVN010000004.1 GCA_021827495.1 Deltaproteobacteria bacterium
TCGCGCGCAAGCTCGCCGCCGAGCTCGGCGTCGAGCTTGCGCGCGTCAGCGGCACCGGCCCCGGCGGGCGCATCACACGCGAGGACGTCGAGCGCGCGGCGGCGTCCGCGCGCTCGACGTCCGCGGCCACCGGCCAGCCGCAGGTGCGCAGCGTCCCGATGCGCGGGATGCGCAAGACCATCGCGGATCGCATGTCGCAGAGCCTGCACCAGAGCGCGCAGCTCACCATCACCAGCGAGGCCGACGTCAGCGCCGCCGTGGAGCTGCGCGAGCGGCTCGTCCGCCAGTTCGACTTCACCTATGGCGATCTGCTGATCCAGGCCGTGGCGCGCGCGCTGCTGCGTCATCCGCGGATGAATGCGCGGCTGGCGGGGGACGCGATTGTGATCATGCCGCAGGTGAACGTCGGGATGGCGGTGGCGCTGGAGGACGGGTTGATCGTGCCGGTGATTATGGACGCCGACAGGAAATCGCTGCGGGAAATCGCGGCTGCGACGCGCGAACTCGGCGAGCGCGCTCGCACGGGCAAGCTGCGTCTGGAAGATGTGAGCGGTGGGACCTTTACCATCACCAACCTCGGCACCTACGGGGTGGACGCGTTTACTCCGATCATTAATCTCGGCGAAATCGGGATTCTTGGCGTCGGCCGCATCATTGAGAAGCCGGTCATCCATCGCGGCGAGATCGCGCGGCGCTCGATGATGACGCTTAGCCTGACCTTCGACCATCGGTTGATCGACGGCGCGCCGGCCGCGCAATTCCTTCAGACGGTCATTGATTTGTTCAACTTCGGCGAGCGCTAGGGTTTGCGCGGCCCATCCCCGAAGCAACGGATGCTTATCGAGCCCGGCGGCCACCACTCTGATACGCGGCGCCCCCGCGCGGGTGGCGCGATGGCGCGCACGGCGCTCCGCGTCGCGGCGCTGGCGGCGATAGCGGCCCTGTCCGTGAGCGCCGGATGGGCCGCCGGCGGCATCAATGGGGCCTCGGCCATCAAGGCGCCGCCAGCGCAGGCCTTCAACTGGGACAAGCTGACCCAGGAGGCGACCGCGCTGCTCGCCCAGTACATCCGCATCGACACGACCAATCCACCGGGCAACGAGTTGGGCGCGGCGCGGATGCTGCGCGAAAAGTTTCTGGCCGACGGAATCCCGGCCACGGTATGGCAGCCGGCGCCGGGCCGCGGCGTGGTGGCGGCGCGCCTGCGCGGCATCGGCAAGCACACCAAGGCCATCGTGCTGCTCAGCCACATGGACGTCGTGGCGGCCAATCCCAAACAGTGGCAGGTGCCGCCGTTCTCGGGCGAGGTCAAGGACGGCGATATCTGGGGCCGCGGCGCGATCGACGATAAGGGTCCGGGGGTGGTCGAGCTGATGGCGATGCTGGCGATCAAGCGCGCCGGCATCCTGCTCAACCGCGACGTGATCTTCATCGCGACCGGGGATGAGGAAGAGGGCGGACGCAACGGGGCGGGATGGTTCGTCGATCACGAGAAGCAGGTCTTTGCCGACGCCGGCTACCTGCTCAACGAGGGCGGCGGAATCGTGCAGACCCCCGGCCATCATCGGTTCTTCGAGGTTTCGGTGGCCGAGAAGACGCCGATGTGGATTCGGCTGACGGCCCAGGGACCAAGCGGCCATGCCGCGGTGCCGCCCGACGAGACCGCGGTCACGCATCTGACGGCGGCGCTGAGCAAGCTCATCGCCTACCGCGCGCCGGTTCACGTGATCGACCCGGTGCGCGACTATTTCCACGCGATCGCCAAGCTCGACGGCGGGCCGGTCGAGTTCAACCACCTGGCGCGCGCGCTGCGCAAGCCCGCCTACCGCAAGGATTTCCTCTTGACCCCGCGCTACAACGCGATGGTGCGCGACACCGTCACGCCGACCGTGCTCGGCTCCAGCCAGCAAACCAACGTGATCGCCCCCACCGCCTACGCCGAAGTCGATTGCCGCCTGCTGCCGGGCGAGGACCCCGTGGCATTTCTCGGCCGGATCCGCCAGGTGATCGGAGACGACACGATCAAGGTCGAGGTGTTGCTCAACTTTCCCGCGGTGTCCTCGCCCCGCCGCTCGATCCTGATGAACGCGATCGACGCGGTCGCGTGGCACGACGGCCACGAGACGGTCGTGCCGACCATGATCGCCGGCTTTACCGACAGCCACTACTTCCGCGCCGACGGCCTCGTCGCCTACGGCTTTGTCCCGATGGAATTGACTGTGGCCCAGGAGCATACCGTTCATGGGATCAATGAACGGATCGAGGTCAAGGAGCTGGGCAACGGGATCCGGCGGATGGTTGAATTGTTGCGGTTCGCGGGTGGAAGCTGAGAAGCGCGGATGGAAGCCGCCACCTAAGGTCATGCTGCACGCAGGCGCCGGATACTCGATCTCGAACAACCCCAAGGTTGCCGCCGCCGAGGCGACGCAGGAGGCGATGCGCCAGGCCGGGCTGCATCACGCCGCCGGCGCGCTGTGCTTTGCGAGCACCGCTCATGGCGCGGCTTTCGGGCTGATGCTGCGCACTGTGGCGGCGCAGGCACACACGCGTGAGGTGGCCGGATGCTCGAGCGTGGGGGTGATCGCGGCCGAGCGCGAGATTGAGTCCGGCCCCGCAGTCGCAGTGATGGTTTTCGGTGGCAGCTCGCTGAGCGCCAAGCGGCTGTTCGTGCCCGCGCTGCGCGGGCGCGCGCGCGCGGCCGCCGCCGAGATCGCCGCCGCGGTGCGCCCGTCGCTGGGCAACAGCAACCTGCTCTGCCTGTTCGCCGACACCTATAATACGGAGCCCGACGCGCTGCTGGGCGCGCTCGGGCGCGAGCTGCCTGGCGTGATGGTGGTGGGCGGCGGCGCGAGCGAGGATGGCTCGATTGGCGAGACTTTTCAGTTCTGCGGCGACACCGTAAGTTCCAACGCGGTGGCCGGGATGCTGCTCGCCGGCGACTTCGACGTCAACCTCGGGGCTTCGCTGGCCTGCACGCCGCTGGGCAAGATCCATCGGGTGACCGCCGTGCGCGACAATATATTGATCGAACTCGACGGCCGCCGCGCCTTCGACGTTTTCGCCGAGGCCGCCGGCCCGCTGGCGGAGGATTTCAAGCGCGCCATGGCCTTTGTCTTTTTGGCCGTCCCGTTCGATCCGGCCGCCGAACGGATGGAGCGCGAATGCTACATGGTCCGCAACATCGTGGGCGCGAGCGCTGAGCACGGCGTTCTCGCGGTCGCCCATCGGCCGAAGATTGGCGACCGCGTGAGCTTCGCGCTGCGCAACGGCGAGCGGTCGCGCGACGATCTCAAGGCCACGCTCGAGGAAATGAACGCGCGCGCGGCGCCGCCGCCGGTTTTCGGGTTGTACTTCGATTGCGTTTCGCGCGGCGCGGCGCTGTACAACATTCCCGACCATGACTCGGCGTACATCGCCCGCTATTTTGGCCATCTGCCGATCGCCGGCTTCTTCACCGGCTTCGAGATCGGCCCGCTGGGCGCCGGCTATGGGATGCTTCAGTATTCGGGGGTGCTGGCGCTGATCTGCGGCAAGGCCGGCTAAAGGGCCGGCCGGCCGGGCCCGGCGCATCGCGCCGCTTGCAGGGTTCAAACGGTTAGTGGTAGCTGAAATCTGGCTCCCCGTGCGGACATTGTTGCGGAGAGCGCATTTCAGCCGGCAACGGAGGACAGTCAAGTTGGACTTCGGATTTTCAGAAGAACAAGAGATGCTGCGCGATGCGGCCAAGCGCTTTCTGGCCGACAATTGCTCGACCAAGTTCGTGCGGCAGATGATGGCCGATGAGAGCGCGCACGACGCGGGCTTCTGGCGCAAGATCGTCGGCCTGGGATGGCCCGGGTTGCTGATACCCGAGGAATACGGCGGCCAGGGCGGCAGCTTTCTCGATATGACGGTGATTGCCGAGGAAGCCGGCAAGGCGCTTATCCCCGGCCCCTTTTTCGCCGCCGCGCTGCTCGGCGCGCCGGTCGTGATCGAGGGCGGCTCCGACACGCAGAGGAAGGAACTGCTGCCGAAGATGGCCAGGGGCGAATACCTTGCGACGGTCGCGGTGGCGGAAGCGTCGGGGCGCTTCGATGCGGGCGGGATCGAATTGAAGGCGGACAGGAAGGGCGCCGACTACGTGCTCTCGGGCGAGAAGTTTTTCGTGCCCGACGCGCACGTCGCGGACTGTATCGTCGTGGCCGCGCGCAGCGCCGCCAGCGGTGAGAACGGCGTGACCCTGCTGATGGTGCCGGCAAAACACAAGGGCGTCACCGTAACTCAGCTCAAGACCGTCGACATGACCCGGCGGCTTTGCCACGTCAAGTTCGAGGGCGTCACCGTCTCCGGCGCCAATTTGCTTGGCAAGGAGGGCCAGGGATGGCCGGTGCTGCGCCGCACGCTGGATATCGCAACCGCCGCGTTGTCGGCCGAGATGGTTGGCGCCGCGCAGAAGGCGCTCGATATCGCGGTCGATTACGCCAAGACGCGCGTGCAATTCGGCAAGCCGATAGGCTCGTTCCAGGCGGTCAAGCACAAGTGCGTCGATATGATGGTGGCGGTGGAGAACACGCGCTCGCTCACGTATTACGCCTGCTGGACGGTCGACGAACGGCTGGCCGAGGCCGCAACGGCGGTGCCGATGGCCAAGGCGTACGCCTCCGATATGGCCAAGAACGTCACCAGCGAAGCGATCCAGGTGCATGGCGGAATCGGGTTCACCTGGGAGCACGACATGCATCTCTACCATCGGCGCGCGCTGGCCGGCGAAGCGAACTTCGGCAACGCGCCGATCCATCGTGAGACCGTGGCGAAATCGCTGCTCGCCTGAACCGCGGTCGCCGAAGCGGTGCATCTTATTGAAGGCCGCGGCCCGATCTAATCGGGCCGCGGTTCTTCGTTCCTTGCCAGCCCAGGCGCACAGCACGTGGTTGGCGTGCATCGTAGCGAGATACACTCTCGCGCACGGCCTGGATTTTGCCGCCGCTGGCCTCGCACAGAAAGTGATGGCAATCTGGCAGGTCTTGCCGTTCTTCATCGAACTGCTCGGCCAGTTCGGCGCCGCCATCGACGGCGCACGCTCGCCACGAATCAAGGGAGTGACGGGAGAGGCAATCGGGTAGCGGTCGAGGCTGAACGATTCGCGAAGATGACGCGCTGGGAAAGTTTTACCGCGATCAGTCGGTAACGTTTGCCGAAATTTCGCGCGGGTACACGACAAGCTCACGCGATTCCACCGGACCGCCGCGGGCACGAAGCTTGCCTCAGTTAGAGCCGACAGCGGCGAGATCGCGACAGACGCGATCGCTCTGTGACGCCCCCATGTATCATCAGCACTTTGGCCTCAGTGGGCCGCCTTTCCAGTGCACACCGGCGCCCGATGCGTTGTATCTCAGCCACACCCATCGCGAAGCCCTCGCCGCGCTCGAATGGGGCCTGCTCCATGAGCCCACCGGCTTCACCCTGCTGGTGGGCGAGAGCGGCGTCGGCAAGACCACGCTGGTCTGTTCGATCCTGGCTCGCGGCCACCACAACGTGCGGGCCGCCTGGGTGACCAATCCCAAGCTCAACTTCGATCAGATGATGCAGGTGGTGATGTCGCAGCTCACTCCCGGCAGGGGCGGGCAGACCAAGCTCGAGCTGACCCAGGGCTTCGCCAGCCTGCTCAACGATCTTGCGCCGGGCGCGCGCGTCGCGATCATTATCGACGAAGCCCAGAGCTTGGGCGACGACACGCTGGAGGAACTGCGCCTGCTGTCCAACGCGGACAGCTTTGCCGAGCGCCGCCTGCAAATCATCTTTGTGGGCCAGCCCGAGCTGATGGAGCGGCTGGCCAGCCCGGCGATGCACAGTCTGAACCAGCGCATCGGCGCCCGCGCCCTGCTCAAGACGCTGCGGCCGGCCGAAGTGCTCGAGTACATCGATTGCCGGCTGCGCGCGAAGGGCCGCTCGGCGCGGAAAATATTTTCCGCCGCCGCGCTCAACTACCTGGTCGCCCACAGCGGCGGAAATCCACGCCGGGTGAATGTGCTCAGCCACAACTCGATGCTGCAGGGCTACGCGGCGGCGAGCAAAAAGGTCAGCCTGGCGATGCTCAAGCATGCGGTCAGCGAATATGAGGGCCTGATGAGCGCCAGGAAGGCGCGCACCGGCGGCGGCGAGTCCGCTCGCGGCGCGCGGCCGGGCCGGCGCCTCAGGCTGGCGGCGCTGGCGGTGACGGCGCTCGCACTGGCCGCCGCCGGCGTCATCCTGTGCTGGTCGCAAGACTGGTTTTCATCCAGTCCATCGCAGGCAGCCATCGGTGCGGTGGCCATCCGGCCCGCAGCGGAGTCCGTTATAACCGGCCCAAGGATTCCGCTGCGGCCGGTGGCCCCCGCCGTGGACAGCGCTTCCATCAACGTGGGGCTCGAGCCTTCGCGCCCGTCGATGGAGCCGCCGCGCGGCGCCGCGCCATCCGCAGGCGCGGCGCTTTCCGGCGGCGCCGCGCCGACTAATCACAGCGGCGCAGCCGCCACGACCGCGCAAGTGAAAAGCATCCAGGTTCGCTACGGCGATTCGCTGTCGAAGATTGCCGCCCGCTACCTGGGATCGGTCGAAGCGCTCGGCGAACTGCGGGAGGCGAATCCTCATTTGCGTAACATAGATCGGATCTACCCCGGCGAAACGCTGTTCCTTCCACCCACGCAAACGTCGGTAGGTCCTTAGCAGGCACAACGGGGCGTGGAGTTTCGCGAGACGCTGTTGAAGATGGCGATAGGGCAGATTCCAGCCGCGATTGGCGGCGGGCGGGGCTGCGGCCGGCTTTGAGCACGTGCGCGCGGCGCGAGCACGCGGGCGCCGCGTTGCGCATTGCCACCGGCGCGGGAGGTCACGGCGAGGCCGGCACCAGCTTGGCCGCCAGCACGGCGGCCTTGTCGGCGAAGCCCGACGCCGCCACGTAGTCGTCTTCGGTCGCGGCCTTGCGGCCGGCCTGCAGAAAATCATTGGCCTGATCGTAGGTGGTGGCACTGTCGGCGTTGAGCGTGTTGCGGTCGACCTTCGCCAGTTTCGCTCCCGCACGGTCGAGCAGACGCAGAGCGCGGCCCTTGGAAGGGCCGTCGGCCAGCGTGACGCTGGGCCTGGGACTGGGTTGAGCAGGTGGCGCCGGAGCCGCAACCGCGGCTGGTACGGCGGGATTGGCCGGATGCCGCGTGCGGGTGGTTTCGGCCGTATGCGCATGTTTAGCGGCTGGCGCAATGCGGCTGCTCTCGCCGCCGGCGCTGGGCGCGGCAGGCGGCCGATAACGCTGGACCGCCGGCGCGGGCGTCGGCGGCGTCATGAAGCTCGGAATTTGCCAGCTTCCGCCGGGTCCGAAGCATCCCGAAAGCGCCACAGATATTGTTCCCGCCACGGCGGCAGTGCGCGCTACAGACCGACCCTTCATTCCACTTACCAATCCCGCTGCGCGCGGGCAGTCTTAGTTGGCGTTTATATCCGATGCCGGCCGCGAGGCGCGATCCTCGAGCGGCAATCGGATGCGCGCGGAAGTGCCTTGGTTTACCTTGGACGCGACGTCGAGCGTACCACCATGAAGGTCAACCGCGCGCAGTGCCAGGGGCAAGCCCACGCCGTTGCCGTCCTGCTTGGTGGTGAAATAGAGCTGGAAGATATCGTCCAGATGCTCGGGCGCAATTCCCTGCCCGGTGTCCGAGATGGAAAGCTCCACCCAGCCATCGACCAGCGCGCTGGCCATGGTCAGCGTGCCCCCCTTGGGCATCGCGTCGATGGCGTTTTGCACGATATTACGCAACGCTTCCATCAGCACCGCATGGTCGGCCTTGACGAACGCGGCCGCCGGATCAAGCCGGCATCTGACCTCGATCAGCGGATCGTTCACCCCCTTGGCCACTTCACGCATAAGATCGTTGGCAGCAACCCGCTCGATTTTCAACTGTCCGGGCCGCATGAAGCGCATCAGCGCTTCGATCACCAGATCGATCCGGCTCATCTCCTCGCGCACCGCGTTGACGCGGGCTTCGACCGGCCTGGATTGGCGCGCGTCCTGGCTGAGCAGTTCGAGCTCGAGCGTGATCGCGTTGAGCGGATTGCGAATCTGATGGGCGACGCCGGAGAACAGCCCGCCGAGGCGCGCCAGGCGCTCTGAATTATCGACCACGCTTTCGAGCTGCTGAACCGGATCGAGATCGCGCACGATTACCATCTGCCCGGCGCGCGCGGGATCGCCGCCCAGCGGAAAGATTGAAACCAGCAGGCGCGACTTGTCCTTGCCGCGGCCTTCCTCGATCGCCACGTCGCGCAGCTCCGCGTTCGCCGCCCGCGCCGTGCGCACGACGGTGACCAGCGGATGGCGCTCGCCGATCAGCGCGGCGAGCGCCTTGCCCTGCGCGAGGCCGCCGGCCGGAAGTCCAAGGCGGTCCTGCGCATCGTGGTTGGAGAAGCGCACGATGCCGTCGCGGTCGAGCAACAGCACGGCGTCGTCGATCGAGCGAAAAATGTTGATGAAACGGCCGCGTTCGTCCTCCCACTGCACCCGGTCGGAGCGGACGCGATGCGACAGCTCGTTGAACTTCCTGGCCAGCGCGCTCAACTCGTCACGGCCGCGGATCAGCAAGTTGCCGGTATCGCGGCCTGCGGCCAGCCGTTCAACCCCGGCGGTAATCGCGGCGACCGGCGCCAGCAACAGCGCGCCCGACAGCAGCGCGCCCAGCAGGCTCATCAGGATGACCGCGGCCGCGACCAGCAGCACGTCGGCCACCGCGCGGTGAACCTCGGCGGCGACGAGCGCCGTCGACAGGCCGACCTTGATCAGCGCGAACGGCCGCTGGTTGATTTCGACCGGACTGCTGATCTCGTATACGTGGTCGCCCCACAGCGGACGGATTCGCGCGAGCGGCGACCATTGTTTGGCCGCCCGCTGCAGCTCCTCGAACGGGCGCGGCGGCGGGACGCTCACCGCATCACCGCTGGTTCCGGCCACCATCTCGCCGCCGAGGGTCACCACTCGCGCGTACACCACGGCCTTGCCGAAAGCGCGCGAGGAGGAAAGGAAGGCGGCGAGCGATGGATCCTCGCGCAGGCGCGCCACCGGGTCGCCCTGGCTATGCTCCAGCGTGGTACGAATCTGCTCGAAGGTCTGGTTGACCAGCACGCTGCCCGAGTCGTTAAGGCTGTCGACCAACACGCGCGTCGCATGGTCGATCTCGGTGGCGCTGACCGCCAGTACCGCGAGCACCAGCAGCGGGACGAAGATAGCGGCGATCTTGGTGCGCAGGCCCATAGCCGGGATCCCCGATCAACGCGCGGCCATCGAGCGCCTAGGCCTCGTCGGCCGGCTCGGGCTCGGACTTCGCGGAGTCGGATTTCGCCTGGTAACGGCCGAGCTTGTTATACAGCGTCTTGGGGCTGATGCCGAGAATTTCGGCCGCCCGCACCCGGTTGCCGCCGACCAGTGCGAGCGTTTTCAAAATTAGCTGTCGCTCGACCTCGCGCAGCGGCTGGCCCACTGGCAACCCCGGCGCTGGTGCGCCGGGCGCCGGCGGCGCGGATTGCGCGGCGCGCGCGGGCGGGAAAGTTTCGAGCACCTGAGGGGGGGCGGTTTGCGCGGACGGCACGGCATGCTGGCTGGTGGCGGGCAGGTCGGTGACGGTGATCAGCGGGCCGCTGCTGACGATCACCGCGCGCTCGATAACGTTGCGCAACTCGCGCGCGTTGCCCGGCCAGGGGCGCGCCTTTAGCGCTTCCAGGCAGGCGTTGTCCACGCCGCTGACGTTCTTGGAGTTGGCGCGGGCGAACTCGCGCACGAAATGGTCGACCAGCGCCGGCAAGTCGTCAAGACGTTCGGTCAGCCGCGGCAGCGCGATGGTGAATACGTTGAGCCGGTAATAGAGGTCCTCGCGCAGGCGCCCCTGGCGGATCGCCCCGGCGAGCTCGCGGTTGGTGGCGGCCAGCACCCGCACGTTGAGCGCGACGTCGCTGGTGCCGCCGACCCGTCTCAGCTTGTGGTCCTCGATGACGCGCAGCAGCTTGGCTTGCAGTTCGGGCTTCATTTCGGTGATTTCGTCGAGCAGCAGCGTGCCGCCGTTGGCCAGCTCGAAGCATCCGGCGCGCCGCTGGTCGGCCCCGGTGAAGGCGCCGCGCTCGTGGCCGAAAAGCTCGCTCTCGAGCAGGCCCTCAGGCAGCGCGGCGCAGTTGATCGCCACATAGGGGCCGTTGCGCCGCGGCGAGCAGTCGTGGATCGTGCGCGCCACGATTTCCTTGCCGGTGCCGCTGTCGCCCTGGATGATGACCGAGGCGGAACTCGGCGCTGCCTGCTCGACCAGCGCCATCACGCGGCGCATCGCCTGCGATTGCCCGATGATCGGCCCCAGCTCGCCCACGCCCATCAAGCGCAGCCGCAGGCGCTGGTTCTCTTCGCTTACCGCGAGGTGCGCGCTCAGGTTGTTGAGCGTCTGGCGCAGCCGCGGCGGATCGACCGGCTTGCGCAAATAGTCGTAAGCGCCGAGCTTGATCGCCTGCACGGCGTCGGGGATATCGCCCTCGCCGGAGATCATGATGGTTATGATCGGGAGGCCGCGCTGGCGGATTTCGCTGAGCACCCCGAGACCGTCCTTGATCGGCAGCTTGAGGTCGAGCAACACGATGTGCGGCTCGAAACTCGCGATCAGATCGATCGCGCGCTGGCCGTCTTCGGCGGCTTCGACCTCGAAGCCCCACGAAGCTATAAGCTCGGCCCATGCGTGCCGTGTCCTGGGATGGTCCTCGGCGACCAGTACGCGTTTGGCATCCGACATAGGTGACACTCGCGATCTATAGAATGAGGCCCAGGGCATCGCCGATGAGCCTGAACGGCAACAGGATTATCGTCCCGATCGCGTGCGCCGTTGCGCCCAAGACACTGTCAGGCTCGTTCGACTGGGTCGTGGTCGTAGTGGTGGTCGTGGTCGGAGCCGGGGAATTTTCGGTTGCCGGATCGCCAGAGTCGGTCGTTACTGCTCCACCGTCGGTCCTGCTCACGCTGGTTGTCGTCGTGGTTCTTTCGCCGCTCGAACATCCCTGGGCCAGCACAACCGCACAGGATGCCAATGCGGCGGCGAATAACACTGCAAGCCGCTTCATCCCAGATCCTCCTCAATGGATCTTTGCACGCCCCGCCGCGCCGGCCCGCGCGTTGGATCGCTAACGGCTATAATATCATGGTCGGCACGAATGCTAACAGGGTCGCCTGCGATCCGGCCACTACGCCGGTTTATCGAGATTCGCGGGCGCTGTCGCGCGGGTGGCCGTTGCCCGCACGAAACTGAATCTCGAACGTTACCGTGCCGATCTCGCTAACCAAGCCGCTTGACGTGCTCCCGGCCTGACTATACTATCCGTATAGTCGTGACCGGGCGAGAACTCCATTCCATCAGGCGGAAGCTCGCGCTTACACAAGCTGCCCTGGCCGAGGCTATCGGAGTAACCTCGAACACCGTGGCGCGATGGGAGCGCGGCGAGATGGCGATCTCCGAACCGGCCGCCAGACTCCTCCAGAAAATCGCCGCTGAACAGCGGTCGCGGACCGGGAAGAGGTGAGGGCGCTATGGCTTCGATCAAACGGACCATCAGGACGATGCAAGGGCCAGAATTGCGAATGCCCGGGCGGCTTGATTATTGCCGGATGGGAACCTACGGCCCGCGACGGCGCTTGTTTTTCCAGACCAGGAAGGCTGAGTTGTTCGCGTTACCACCGCCCCGGAAACCGGAAAAAAGTGGCCACTCGAACGGTCACGCGGCGAGCTGAAATCGTGTAAGTGCTTGATTTATAAGCCTTGGAGGGGTGGCCGAGCGGTTGAAGGCACCGGTCTTGAAAACCGGCAGCGGCGCAAGTCGCTCGTGGGTTCGAATCCCACCCCCTCCGTTCCTGAGTCCTCGACCTTGAGAAGTATCCGGCGAAGTCTGCGGCGCTTCGTGATGGATTCATGCTTGTACTCGCGCGCGATGCGCGCGCTCGCCAAGGCCAGTTTCGCTCCGCTCCACGTTATCCAGGCAATTGATGCAAAGATGCGGGATCGCGTAAGCCATGGCTCAAGCAATCGCGGTCGTCAGCAGAACGATGCTTTCCTCGAGGGCTTCAAGTTCGTGAACGACGTTACGGTCAAGCGCCCCCATGCTCCCGGACGAGAGTTTCTTATCTTCGCTTTCAGCGGAGAAGCGCACCGAGCCGGATAGCACGTGAACCGCGATTGGCCCTCGCGTGCGATGTTTTGCCAGCCGCGCGCCCTTTTTGAGCACCATCAGCAGAATGTTGAGGGCGTCGTCCTTAACCAGGCTCACCGCCAGACGATCTTCCGACGACCACTCCGGCTTTGCTTTAAGGCGGGCGGCCTCGTCCATAACGTGGAATGACACCATCCCACCCGCAGACGGCCGGAGCGCTTGCCTACTGCTTTGTTCGGTCATATCCGTGCCGCCTGAATTCCTGCGTTGCTCGCGTCCACCCAGCAAACCGCCATCATCGGCCCACGGCAGCAGGCCGCGCTGGTCGAGCCACAGTCATCCGAAATGGTTATCAGCGATCCAACGCCTGCATCCGGCGAAGCACGGCCGAGGACAACCGCCAGCGTCGACGCCTTGACAGCTTGATTATCTAATCGTGCAGGTTCTCCGGTTGCCATGATTCACCCCCGTTCAGCACGGATGCCGCAGCGCGTTTTCAGAGCTCCGCGAGCGGAAAAACGTCTGGTTCACGAAGTTCCTGACAACAACTCACCGACAGAACTTTCTGCTCCCGCCGCGCGCGCATCGGTCCACCCTCGACCAGGCCTCCAACGAGCATTCCTGCCTACAGCCAACCGAGCTGGCGTTTCCCCTTTTCGGAGATCATCCGGGGCGACCATGGTGGCTCCCAGACCAGTTCGACGTTTACCTTCTCGACCTCATCGCACTGGCTCAGAATCGCCTCGCGCGCCTCCTCGGTCAGATACGAATGCATGGGGCACGCCGGCGTCGTCATCGTCATCGCGATGCGCACGTCGCCGCCTTGAATTTCCGTGCTATAGACGAGGCCAAGATCGACGATGTTGACGCCGACCTCCGGATCGTTGACTCCACGCAAGGCCTGCAGGATGTCCGCTTGACTCGCCATGATTATTCTCCGAGCTTGAAGCTCCGGCGTCGTCACCGGAAGCAGCGCGCGCTAGTGTGCGCTCCGCCGTCCGATCCGAACCCGCCAGACCTCCGGTCCCTGTTCGAGGTAATCCCATGAAAACTGGCCGGTATGTTCCGCCTGGAACTGGTAGTAGAGCGGACGCGGATCGTGGTCGTTGATCAAAACAAACGCCGCGTCTGGCTCGAGCGCCGTGAAGGCGTCGAAGATGAGCGTGTGACGCTCGCGAGGAACGACGTTACGCACGTCCAGTGGACGATCAATCGGCATTTTCTTTTCCTCCTCGTAGGATTCGTGAATTGCTTCCAGTACTTGACGCTGATGCGTCTCGCCGAGATGTTTTTCAATCAGTGGCAGATAGACGCGCTCTTCCTTGGCGAGATGAAGTTCAAAGATCGCGTCGAGCCGGAGCGACAGTTCCCGCAGCTCCCGCAGCAGCAGCGCCCGCTCGCTGTCATCCGCACGCTGGAGCCGATGCGTTACAAGCTCAATCTTTGCGGCGTAGTCATTGATGAATTCGTGGTCGACCATCATGGTCGCCGTCGCTTTGCCGTGCTCCCGAACGAGTGAATCGACAGCGCCGTAAAGGTGGCGCTCTTCGCCGCGCGCGTGAGGCAACAGGTCGCCTTTGAGAAACGCCACGAACGAATCGTGTGCGCTCTGCGGCTCGCCATCGCCTATCCCGCGCGCATACGCCTCCAGCGTCCTGGCCAAAGATTGATGATGCTTGCGGATTGCTTCAGAAAGCGTGCTCATGACACATTTCCTTTCCCGGCCTTAACGCGCCAGGCTGGACCTGCGCGCTTGACGGGCCGCCGCTATAAGATGTATTCACTATACAGCTTTTAAGACGATGGTCAAGAACAACAAGGTCTTCAGCCACGCGGAAGAGAGGGACTTTTTGTCGCTCATCCAGGCCTTTGAAACCTAGCCGCCATGCAGCTCACCTATTACACCGATTATTCCCTGCGGGTCCTGATGTATCTCGCCATTCAACGCGGCCGCATCGCCAACATCTCGGAAATCGCCGAGCGTTTTGGCATTTCGCGCAACCATCTGGTCAAGGTCGTACATAACCTTGCGCGCGGCGGATTCATCAAAAGCTATCGCGGCAAGGGCGGCGGCATCGAGCTGGCGCGTGATCCCGGCCAGATCAATATCGGCGAAGTTGTTCGCTACACCGAGGGGCCGCTTAAGCCCGTCGAGTGCTTCGATGTCGAACGGAATCGCTGCGTTATCGCGAGTGTCTGCGGCTTGGCGGACGTGATCGCGGAGGCCTGCGAGAGCTTCTTCGCCATCCTCGATCGCTGCACCTTGGCCGATCTCGTCAAGCGCCGTGAACGCCTGAGCAAAGTACTCGCCCCGCGTCCAAGCCTCAACTGAACCGCGTCATCAAACCGCCGCCGTTTTCATTCCCGCACCCGATCCACAACTGTCGGTAACAGATCGATCCGCTCAAATCAAATTCTGACCAAGCCTCGACCAATCGATGATCTTCGTTATTGATATAACCAAATGCCGGAATGTTCCAGTAGCTTAGGGTATCGCACCTAATGTAGTCTAATTTAGTCGGGATCGACATAGAAAGCCGGGACCGAAGTTGATCCGGCCCAAGGTGGCCCCTGCCGCTCGCGCTTGACCACTTTTCGCTAGACCAACCTAATGCGCCCGCAAGCAAGGCCTGAACGAGGTCCGTAGGTATCTTCCCATTTGCTGTGGGAAGCGCTGTGAGGCAACAAAAGTGGCAATTGATGATGATGCAGAAACTCCCGTGGCGGAAACCGAACCAGTAAAATCGGCGCTGATGGCTGAGTTGACTTGGGCCAGGCTATACACAAAGGCAATGCACAAGGATCTAGGCGAGATTTCTACGGCTATTAGTAAGAGTCAGCCGGCTACCGCCGGACCGGAAATGAAGAAAGGCGCGGAGAAATTACACGATCAGCTGCGGAGCGCGCATCGCACTGTAGGCGAACTCAGCGACCATGCTGGCATTAGGCGCGTGCCAGTCAAAAAATGACCAGCGGCGGTCCCGGCGGTAGCCCGAGCCGCGCGGGCTTGCGATGACCGAGGCGATGGCGTGTGGTACTCCTGTGAGAGCGAGGCCCTGTGGCTCCGTGCCGGAGGTGCTACGCCCGGGCGTTATGGACGCTCAGTTGCAGATCAATCTGACCAACCCCGACCTACTCGAGTGGATTGAGCGATAGGGCGATCTCGCCGGCGACTTGGAATCCTTCCGCGAAACGCCGCGCGGCGTCGCCAATCATGGATGGAAAGACTCTTGCGACCCCATCTGGCATTCGGACGGCACCCCGGCGGCCGGGTTGAGAGAGCGCTTACAACTGTCGGCAATAGTCTTTCTGTCCCAAGGGAAAACCTCAGTCACCGGTCCGGCATCCATTGGGCGGTCGGATGAGAGGCGCCATGATGCGGCACACGAAACTTGGAAAAAGCGGACTCACCATCTCGCGCATCGGCCTGGGATGCATGAGCTATGGCGACAAGCAGTCGCGCGAATGGCTGCTGAGCGAAGCCGAGGCGCGCGATCACTTCGCCCGTGCCTTGGAGGCGGGGATCAATTTTTTCGACACCGCCGACGTTTATTCCCTCGGCGCGAGCGAGCGGATAACCGGACGCTGGTTGGGCGAGATGGCCAAGCGCGACGATATCGTGGTCGCGACCAAGGTCTACGGCGCAATGGGCGGAGCCGGCCCGCACGGGTCCGCGCCTAATCGCAGCGGACTTGGCCGCAAGCACATCATCGAGGCCTGCGAGGCATCGCTTAAGCGCCTGCGGATGGATTACATCGACCTCTACCAGATCCATCGCTGGGACTTCGGCACGCCGATCGAGGAAACCCTCGATGCGCTCGATGCGCTGGTGCGGGCCGGCAAGGTCCGCTACCTGGGCGCCAGCAGCATGGCGGCTTGGCAGTTCGCCAAGGCGCTGTTCATTGCCCGCGAAAACGGATGGCATCGGTTCGTCTCGATGCAGAATCATTACAACCTGGCCTACCGTGAGGAGGAGCGGGAGATGATCCCGTTGTGCATCGATCAGGGCGTAGGCCTGATTCCGTGGAGCCCGCTGGCGCGCGGCTTCCTGTCGCGCCCGCGCGAGGGCGCCAGCGCCGAGACGACTGCGCGGGCGCGCGACGACAAGTTTGCGCGATCGGTAGAGTACCAGCAATGTGACTTCGACGTGCTGGACGCGGTCAGCCAGGTCGCGAGAGCGCGCGGCGTCACCAACTCGCAGGTTGCGCTCGCCTGGGTCCTGCAGGCGCCTGGCGTCGACGCGCCGATCATCGGCAGTACCAAGCTGGCGCATTTGGACGAGGCGATCGCCGCGCTCGACCTGAAGCTGACGCGCGAAGAGGCCGCGGCGCTCGAGAAGCCCTATCGCCCCCATTCGATCCTGGGACACGAACAGCCCAAGCCCTCCCGCATGAGCAGATAGCGGAGCGCGCGCGTTGCGCACGCGGGCGGTGCGCAGGAGCGCGTGGTGGCCTGTTGCTCCAACTATCGGGCCCCAACGCGTCCACAGGGTTCCGCATTCTCACCGGTGCGGGTTTCCGGCCAAGGCCACGTCCATCCAAGGCTGTTGCGGCAACGCTCTACCGTGACCGCCATAAATTTGCCTTCTGTGCCATAAAGCGAACGGCGTTGGCGCTGCGTTTTGCCGCGATTTTTCGCTCTTGGCGTGTCTTTTGTCGTTCTTCGATTATCCTCGAACAACATTCTTCGACGTAATCTCTCCCGGGCGCCGATGGCATAAAAGCTGCTCCTCCGTCCGGCGGTCGGAGGAGTTGTTAGTAGTTCCGCGCATCAGCCGGCGGCTCGGACAGAAACCGGAATGCGCGATCTGAAAACCCGGCTGACGGATTTGCGAGAGGAAGAAGGGCGGGAATTATGCCGCAGTGGCGTCTGATCCGGACCAAGTCAGGCAAGGAAAGGATGGTCGGAGAACAATTGGCCCTGAGCCTGCCGGAGGTGCTTCTGCCGCTGCTCAGGACCACGGTGCGCCGCTGGGGCAGGCCCGCCAAGACCGTGGCGCCGCTTTTCCCCTGCTATGTGTTTGCGCGTTTCGACCTCGGACCCGAATACGCCAGGGTCAGGTACAGCTCCGGAGTGCGCGAGCTGGTGCGCGCAGGTAATGAGCCCCTCGTGGTGCCGGAAGAAATCATCGCGAAACTCAAACAGCGATGCGCCGCGGGCCCGGTCGAGCTTCCCGCGGTTACGCTGAAAAGTGGCGACTGCGTGCGGATCGTCGAAGGTCCCTTGAGGGGCCTCGAAGCGGTCTTTGAGCGCTACCTGTCGAGCGTTGAGCGGGTGGCGCTTCTAATGTCTTCGCTCGAGAAATTCACTCCGCGGGTCGTGCTGCGCGCGGAGGCCGTGGAACGGCTGTACCAGCCTCGAGAAAGCTTCCCGGTGGTTAGGTGGTAAGGGGGGTTGGCGTGCAGTTGTAACCATGGATATCGGAGCAGTGATCTACACGGCCCAAAGTGGCTATACGGCCAAGACTGGCTAAAGGACCAAGGCTGGCTAAACGAACGAGGCTAACAAAAGGGCGAAGTATATAAACCGGCCGAATATGCAGGCTGGCGATTGTTATTATAGCCGCTGGCTACTTTCATCGTGGGCCTCGAGCATGAGAGTGGACGCTGCTGAGTAAAGTGTGTGGCCGCGCTGGGATCGCGCAGGCGGTGTGTGTTCATAGGGACGAACGGTCGGGTTAGTCACACAAGATGTGGCGAGGGCGGTAGCTTGAGCAAAATCAGGCGCCGCAAGCTAATCCGCAGGGCCTAAAGAGATCCGAGGAAACGACGAGCAGGAAATAGGAGAGGAGCCATGAAAAAGTACGGTATCTGGGCGAGTGTTGTCACGGTCATGCTGTTGGTTGCCTGGCCGGCGCTTGCGGCCAACGTCTCCGGCGTGGTCACCGACGCTGCGGGAAAGCCGGCCGCGGGAATCAAGGTGATGGCGCAGTCCACTGCGGGCAAGACCATACAGAGCGCGGTCTGCGGAACGCACGGCGAGTATGAGCTCACGGGCCTGCCAAGCGCGGATTATCACTTTGCGCTCGACCCCGGCAGCGCCGGATTCAAAAAGGGCGAGCCGGTCGGCGCCTTCGTGCCCGAAAAAGGCCTTACCTTGAACTGGGTGGTCTCGGCTTCCACTGATCCAATCGCATACGCGCAGCCCGCGCTTGACGCTCAAGTCGCCGCCGGTGACCCCTTTGGCCTGACCATGGGCGAATTTATCGGGGTCTCGGCGCTGGCGATGGCAGGCGCGGGGGGCGTCGCCGTCGGTGCGTATGGCGCGGCGGGCGGTTTCGGCGGCGGTCAGACGGCCAGCCCCTCGAAATGAGCGCGTCCTGCGCCGGTCGCTGGACTGCGAGGGCGTACGTTGGGGCGGCCGGTTGGGAGAGCGAATGCCAGGCCGTGAGGTTGTGCCATGAGTGAATGGCGGATAGGCAATCGGATACGGCGGCGATGCGCTGAATTCATCGCTGGCGAGCTGGCGATCGCGCTCGCCCTGAGCGTAGCGTCATGCGCCACACGCCAGACTCCTGCTGCCGGGGCCGGGGCGCAGGAGGCCCGGTCCGAAACGTTCGCGCGGCCTTCCGCCGCTTCGCAGGCGGCGCCGCCGTTTGACGCTTCGGACAGCTCGCGGCTCAAGGCGCTCTGGCAGGAACGGACCAGCGATAGCTTCGGGTCGGATTTCTCACTCGGTCCCGGCGACGTCTTGGAAATCTCGGTTCCGCTCGAGGAACTCGAGCATCGCGAGGTCCGCGTCTCGCCGCGCGACACCATCACCCTGCCACTGGTTGGTGTGATGCAGGTCAAGGGTCTGACCGAAGAGGGTTTGACCGACGCCTTGCGTGAGCGCCTTTCCAGGTACATGTACGATCCGCCGGTTTCCCTCTTCGTCAAGCATTACGGCAGCAGACAGGTCGCCGTGGTTGGCGCGGTCGACAAACCGGGGCTTTACACGTTGACCAGCGGGTCGGACACGCTGATGGAGATGATCAGCAAGGCCGGCGGGACCACCAAGGACTCGGCTACCAACGTCATTTTCGTGCCCGCGGAGAAAAATCGCGTGGGGCTGCAGAGCGCCAATCTCATCGGCGTGGCGCAGTCATCTTTCACCGATGCGCCCGGTAGCTCCGCCCGCTTCGCTGGCCGTGATAGTCAAGCCGAGGTTGGCAGGGTCGGGCCGGTTCTCGCCGGCGCCGCCGAGCCGCCCGCGCTGCAGCATGGCCGCTTGCCAGGCTTGTCCGCCGCGGCGGTCGCCAAGCTCCATCCAATCGTCATCAGCATGAGCGACCGCGGCGCGCAGGCCTATCTCGAGATGCCGGCGCGGCCGGGCGACGTTCTGCTGATTCCCGCGGCCGGCGAAGTCACCGTCGGGGGCTGGGTACAAACCCCAGGGGCCTACAAGGTTACGCCGGGGATGACGGCGCTGAGCGCGATCTCGGCCGCGGGTGGCGCGATGTTCAGTTCCGCGGCCGAAGTCCTGCGCACCGGGGCAAGCGGCGAGCGTCTCAGTATCCCGGTCGATATTTCCAAGGTGCAGAGCGGCGAACAGAGTGATGTCGCGATGCAATCGGGGGACGTGGTGATGGTGGACCAGTCGGCGGCCGGGGTGATTCCCTATGCCGCGTACGAAGTCTTTTCGAAATTCGGATCGGGCCTGATGTTTCCAATACCCTGAGATCGCGGAAGGCGTAGGAGCCAAGCATTGCCTGAACTATCTCCATATTTCATCGAGCGGCTGCGCGTGCAGGACGGCGTCGCGATGAGTCGCGGCCCGGCGACCATGGCGGCGGACGATCAGCCAGCGCTGCGCGAATACTGGCAAATCATCCGCCGGCATCTGACGCTGATTATCACCATCGTGGCCTGTACGCTGCTGGTCTCAGGAGTGGCGGTATTTGTCATCACGCCGGCCTACACGGCTAGCGCGGTGATTCTTATCGAGCCGCAGGCTCCACAGGTGCTCGATATTAAGCAGCTGATGGTCGAGCCGCCGAGCGGACATGAATACGATTTCTACAAGACGCAATTCGCGCTCCTGCAAAGCCGCAGCCTCGCGGCGCAGGTGATCCACGACCTGGGACTGCAGGCCGACCCGCTTTTCGGCGGCGCGAATCAGCCGCAAGGGCTGCTCGCGGCGCTGGGGTCGCAATTCAGAGTCTGGATCAGCGGACCGCGCTCCGCTGCGACGAGTCCGGGCGCGGCTGATGCGACCGAAAGCCTCGGCATCGGATCGCGAGCCGTGAATGCCTACCTGCGCCATCTGAGTATTCAGCCTGAATTCGGCACGCGCCTGGTCCGAATCTCCTTCACTACGCCGAATCCAAAACTGTCCGCCGTGGTGGCCAATGCCCATGCCGCGGCCTATGTTCGCCAGGGCATGGACCTGCGGGCCAGGGCCACCGAGGCTGCCCAGCGCTTCCTCGAAGGCAAGCTGGTGGAACTCAGTGAGCGGGTCGAGAAGTCGGAGGCTGCCCTGAACAGCTACCGCCACGACAAGGGGATCGTGGAGTTCACCACTAATGGCAAGAATGAAATCCTGCTCAGGCGGTTGGAAGACCTCAACAGCGCGCTGACTCGGGCCGAGACCACAAGGATCAGCCTGGAATCGCAGGCCGATTTGATCGGCAAGGGCGACTATTACTCGATGCCCGCGGTGGTTGGCAGCCCGATGGTGCAGGCGCTCAAGCCGCAGCTCGCCGCGCTCGAGGCCCAGTACGCGAGCATGTCGAGCCGTTACACACCGGCCTATGAACCGCTGGCGGCGCTCAAGGCGAAACTCGACGACACCCGTGAGCAGATCAAGCAGACCGTCACCCAGATTGTCACCAGCGTCAAGCTTCGGTACCAAGCGGCGGCGGCGCGGGAAAACGAGCTTGGCCAGGAAATTGACCATGAGAAGGCGCGCGCACTGGCGCTCAACGATGCGTCGCTGAAAGACGCGATCCTCGCGCGCGAGGTCGACACCAACCGGCAATTATACGAGAGCGTGCTGAAGCGTATGAAGGAGATGGGAGTGGCGGCCGCAGTCCGCGCCTCCAACGTGTCGCTGGTCGATCAGGCCGCTCCGCCCGCTTTTCCCTCCAGTCCCCGCAAAACCCTGCTGATACTGCTGAGCACGTTGCTGGGTTTGGGTGGGGCGCTGGGTTTGGCCTTTGTGCTGGAATACCTTGACGATACGCTCAAGACGCCCGAAGAGGTTGAACGGCTGCTGCGGCTTCCCAGCCTCGCCTTCGTGCCCGATATGCGTGGCGTGCAGAACGGGAACCATCGGGCCCACTTGGAACTCGCCGCGGTCCCGCCGAAGTTGCCCGCAAAGTTGCAGGCGAACGGCACAGCGGCCAAATCCGAACGCGATGGAATGCGGCAGCGGACGGCGCTGGCCTCGGCGCGCGAGGCCTATCGCACCATCCGCAGCCAGATTCTGCTTTCGCGCGCCGGCGGTCCGCCCCGCACCGTTCTCATAACCAGCGCGGTGGCCGAGGAAGGCAAGTCGATCACGGCGGTGAATACGGCGATCACGTTCGCCCAGAAGGGCCGGCGGGTGGTTCTGATCGACGCCGATCTGCGCCGGGCGCGATGCCACGAGCTGCTCAGGTGCGACAGCCGCCAGGGGCTGTCGGAAGTCCTCACCGGCGAGGCGGCGCTGGATGATGCGGTAATCGAGACCGGGGTCAGCAACCTCTTTCTGCTCAGCGCCGGCGCCGTCCCGCCGGATCCCCCGGAGCTGCTGGGTTCCACCAGGATGGACGAGGTTCTCGCCGAACTTGGGAGCCGCTTTCAGCACATCATAATAGATTCCGCCCCGGTAATGCCGATCAGCGACTCGATAGTGCTCTCGCGGCACGTCGATGGGGTGGTCGTCGTCGTAGGCCGGACGACCCCGAAGCAACTCGTAAGGCGTGCATGCATGCGTATCGGCGATGCCGGGGCAAAACTCCTGGGAGTAGTGCTGAATCAGGTCAGTGCGCATCACGCAAGTTACAACCCCTACGGCAGCTACTACTATTACCATGATCGGGATTCAGCCTCCCGTGGCGCCGATGGCGCCGATAATCAAGCCAAAATAGTCTTCAACTGAACCCTCCCTTGTTATCCGGCTTGGAGTAGCAACTCAAGCAGCAATTAGTGAAGCGGTCGGCGAAAACTGCAACTTTCCTGCGGTGGGCGATTGTCTTGCTCGTAGTCCTGGCTCCGCTACCCGAGGGGTCGGCATATCCGTGGGCGCTGCCGCTCATCGAGGTGCTGGTGTTTGGGCTGGTCGCCGTCGGGGTATTAGCGGTCGCGCTTGGAAATGAACGGCCGGCGCTGTTGTCGCGTGGCCGTCCCTTGGCCCTTCCCGTGCTTTTGTTTGTGGCCCTGGTGATGCTGCAAATCGCTCCGCTCCCACCGCGCCTCCTCAGGATCGTTTCGCCTGCCACCCACCGGCTCTATGAGTTGAGCCTGCCCGGATGGCCGCGCGAGCATTCCGGCCAAGTTCTGACGGTACACGCCGCGCAAAGGGAACTGCCGCAATGGAGGGTTCTGCCGACGGCGGATGAGATTGCCGGCGGGGCGCAGATGCCTTTTGCGCCCAGCAGCGGGCGGACGACGGCCGGGGGCTCGGTGCGGCGTGTTGCAAACGGCGCACCGGCCTCGATGCGGTGGCGTCAGCTTTCGATCGCTCCGTCGATGAGTAAGCGAGTACTGCTTGAACTCGTTGCCTATGCTGGGCTGTTCTTCCTGATACTCCTTTATCCATTTGGATCCGCTGGTATTGGAACGGAAAGACGCGTTTACCGATCTATCGTGATGGCCGTGCTGCTGGGCGGCCTGATTGTCGCCGTCGTAGGTATAATTGAGTTCTTCACATGGAACGGCAAAATTCTGTGGTTGTTCGTCCCCTATGATTGGGGAGCGCCGGCGCCGGGCGCGCTGTCCCGTGCGGTCGGCCCCTTCGTCAATCCCGACCATTTCGGTGATTATCTGGCGCTGGTTCTGCCGCTCGCGGTTGGCGAAGCGCTGTTTCGTTCGGACTTGTTTTCCAGGCAACGCGCCTTTCGCGTCTTCTGTGCCGTTACGTCTTTTCTGATCTTGTGTGCTCTGCTGCTCAGTCTCTCGCGCGCAGCCTGGATTGGCGCCGCGATCGCGCTGGCCCTGCTGTTTGCGCTATCGGCGCGAATGCCGCAAACCGCGCGGCCGCGCCTCCTGAGCTTTGAGCATGGAACGCTGCCGCGCCGCGCGGGCGTGCTGGCCTTCGCGGTGATCGCGCTTTCTCTGCTCTTTATTGGCCCGGAGGGCCGCAGGCAGGTCGACCTGCGCTTGCAGCAGACAGTGTCCAACGACACCGGGTTCGGCGGCCGGTTCGAACTTGCCGCGGACACACTCGCGATGGCGCGAGACTATCCCGCCTTTGGGGTTGGTCTTGGTTGCTGGCCGGAGTTGTTCCCGCACTACCGCCGTCCGCCCTGGAGCGCGGTGATGTACCGCGAGGTCCATAACGATTACGCGCAGCTCTTGGCCGAGACGGGTATTGTTGGCTTCGCGCTGGCCGCCTGGTTCTTCGTTGCGATAGGGCGCCGTCTCTACCGCGCGCTTGCGCAGCGCGCCACGCCGGTTTCTCCCACCCTCGCCGCAGTATGCGCGGCCCTCGCGGTAGTGGCGTTTCACGAATTTTTCGACTTTAGCCTGCATACCCCGGCCAACGCTGTGCTCTTCACCGTGTTGCTGGCACTGGCGCTTCGGATGGCAGGTGGGCCGAGCCAGGATCGCCGGAGCTCTTTCTCGGCTGGTCCGGGACTCCGTATGGTGAGCGCCGGCTGCGTTGCGGCCCTTGCCGTAACGCTAATCGTCTTCGCCTTGCGGCAGGAAAAAATTCCCTACCCCCACAATATCAACCCGCCGGACTCGGCGGCCGGCGCGCAAGCCCTGATCTACGCCCATCCGGCAGAGTCCGCGCCACATCGGGACCTGGTCCAACTTGGCGCCAAGCAACTCTCCACTCGGCAGCGTGTCAAGGAACTGCGCGCCGCGGTCTGGCTTGATCCGACGAACCCCTACGCCCGCGACGCCTATGTGCGGGCGCTCCTTCGACAAGGGATGACCGCGCAGGCGCTCAATGACCTCACCCGATCCGTCCTCGCGTCGCCCTCGCTCTCGACGCACGCTTATCTGAGCGGCCGGCTGATCCCCTGGCTATCCGCCGCGGAGAAGCAAGCGGTTGAAAAGGGCTTCAAGCAGGCGGTCGCACGCCGGTACGACGGTGCGGTGCAAGGCCTCGCAGCTTTCTATGTCGCGCTCGGCCGCTTTGCCGACGCCGGAGACCTCTATCGTCGAGCGGCTGGAGACCAACGCGATTCCGACCTCCGCGAGCAGTATCTGGTTGGCGCCGGCGTTTCATACGCGCAGTCGGGAGATTTGGAAAACGCCCGAAAATGTTTTGACTGGGCGATCCGCAATGATCCGGCCGACGTTCGCCCCTATCAGTATCTGGCGACAATGGTTTTTGGGCCGCGGCACGAGCTCACGGCCGCGCGCAATATGGTCGCCCAGGGCGTCCGCGCGGGCGCGGACGGTTCGGCGCTATACGAGGCGCTTGCGCAGGCGGCCCAAAGCGACGGCGACGCGCAGATCACGGAGAGCGCGCTGCGCGACGCGGTCAACGCACAGCCAACCTTCACGGCGCTCTTTCGTTTGGGAATGTTTTACCTGGGCGAGAGGAAATACGATCGCGCGGCGCTGACGATACGCCGCGCGGCCGAGGCCGACCCGCGCTCGGCCGAGGCCTATTTCTATCTGGGCGTGGCCGAGGAAAGCGGCTACCGATTCTCCGCGGCGGAAAGGGATTTTGCGTGGGCCGTGCGGCTGGCGCCCACCAACGCTGGTTACCGGGCCCATTACCTCGACTTCGAGCACAGGGTTGCGCAAAGCATCAGGAATTCTCCGCCTTTGAACGAGTAGCTCGCTGAATTTGCCCGCCACGGTTTGGCCGCTTCCTCAAATCAAGTTCGTCTCGAATGCGTATTCTGCACCTTGGCATTAACTATTGGCCGGATGAAACCGGAATCGCGCCATTTGCCACGGGTCGATGTGAGTATCTCGCGGCCCAGGGACACGAGGTGGTAGCCTGCACCGGGTTCCCGTTTTACCCCCAATGGCGCGTGCCCGGCCAATACCGCGGCCGCCTGTTCTCGCGCGATCAACACGAGAGCGTCCGCATTCTCCGTTCGTGGATGTACGTTCCGCGCAGCCTCACGCCGCTCAGGCGGATCATCCACGAGAGTTCCTTCGTCTGTTCATCGCTGCTGCGCGCGCTCGGCAGTGCTCGGCCCGACCTTCTGTTCGTGACCTCGCCGCCGCTCGGGCTCGCCGCCAGCGCGATCGCACTCAGCACCCTGTGGCGCGTGCCCTACGTATTGCATGTTGCCGACCTTCAGCCTGACACGGCCGTGGATTTGAAGATGCTGCGCCGGGAACCGGTGATTCGAGCGCTCTATCGCCTGGAGGCCGCCGCCTACCGTAACGCCGCGCTGGTTTCGACGCTTACCGAGGCGATGCGCCGGCGGATCATCGCCAAGGGAGTGCCGCCCGGGAAAGTGGCGCTCTTTTCCGATTGGGTGGACCCGCAGCTTTTCTCTATCGGCTTGCCCGAGAAGACCCGCCGAGTTGCTCCGGACTCGCCCTTCATCGTTGCCCATTTCGGGAACATGGGGGTCAAGCAGGGTCTTGAAGTCGTGCTCGAGGCCGCCAATCTTTCGCGTGGCGGTCCGGGAATAAGCTATCTGCTGGTCGGCGACGGTGCGGCGCGGCCCTTTTTGGAAGCGCGGGCGCGCGCACTCAACCTGCCAAATCTTCGCTTGCTTCCGCTTCAGCCCCGCGCGCGCTTTCTCGAGCTGCTGGCGCAATCGGACGTCTGCCTGGTCACGCAGCAGCGCAGCGTCGCCGACATCGTATTTCCTTCCAAGGTGATCACGCTGCTCGCGGCGGGCCGTGCGGTGATCGGCTCGCTCAGTCCGGGGAGCGAAGTCGCCCGGGTATTGAGCGAGTCCGGCGCCGGTATCACGGTCGCGCCCGAAGACCCGCGCGCGCTGGCCGATGCCGTCATGCGGCTGAGCACTGATCCGTCGCTGCTGGTGCAAAGAGGACGCGCGGGGAGGGCCTACGCCCTTGATCGGTGGGAACGCGAGGCTGTCCTGAAAGCGACGGAGCAGAAACTGGCGGGCGTCTTCGACCGCAAGCTGGCGCCGGCCGGCGTCTCCGGCGCGGCCGACGTTGACTAAATGAAAAGGAGCCATTCATGAAAAAGGTGCTGGTTACCGGCGCTGGGGGGTTCATCGGACATCATCTGGTTCGCTACCTCAAGGATCGGGACTACTGGGTGCGGGGCGTGGATATGAAGCACTCTGAATACGAGCCCAGCCTTGCGGACGAGTTCGTATTGCTCGATTTGCGGCGTATCGACCATTGCCTCGAAGCGACCCGCGGCGTGCAGGAGGTCTACGCGCTGGCCGCCGATATGGGCGGAATGGGCTTCATCTCGTCACATCACGCGCAGATCCTTCGTGACAACTCGCTGATCAATATCCATACGCTGGAGTCGGCCCGGCAAAACGGCGTCGAGCGCTACCTCTACTGCTCCTCGGCCTGTGTATATCCCGAGTATCGCCAGACGGCGGCTGAGGTGGCGCCGCTGCGCGAGGAAGATGCGTACCCGGCGCAGCCACAGGATGCGTATGGCTGGGAAAAGCTGATTACTGAGCGGCTATGCACGCACTATCGCGAGGATTATGGACTCGAGACCCGCATCGTGCGCTTCCATAACATCTTTGGGCCGCTCGGCACATGGCAGGGCGGGCGTGAGAAAGCGCCGGCCGCGATATGCCGCAAGCTTGCAGCCGCCAAGCTCAGCGGGAATCACGAGATCGAGATCTGGGGCGACGGCGAGCAAACCCGTTCCTTCTGTTATATCGACGACTGCGTAATCGGAATCCACAAGCTGATGCGCTCGGATTACCGCGCGCCGCTCAATCTGGGCCAGGACCGGCTGATCACGATCAACCAGCTGGTCGACATGGCCGCGGCGATCGCCGGCATTCGCATCGTCAAGCGCCACGTCGAAGGGCCGCAGGGCGTGCGCGGCCGCAACTCCGACAACACGCGTTTGCGCCAGGTGCTCGGCTGGGAACCGCAAATTAGCCTCGAAGAGGGCCTCGCCAGAACCTATCGATGGATCGAAGCGCAGGTTCGCAATGCGGATGCGCCAATGCGCGCGCATCCGGGCCTGGCCGGCGCCGTCTGAGCGGCGCGCCGGAATTCGTCCGCATCAGCCGATCGCCCACGCGAGATCCCTCTTCCGCCGATGTTGATAGCGCGCAGAAAGCTTCTCCGCCAGATGTTGGCGCTTTGCGACGCCGCGACCCTTGTGGCGAGCTTCGCCGCCGCCTACCAGGCTGTCGGCCTGCTGTTGCGCCGCGATTTCGTCTCGTTCGCCGACTACGCCTGGCTGCTCGCGCTGATCATACCTATATGGCTTGCCTGTCTGCGCGCTTTCGGCCTTTACGGTTCGGCCGCCTATGCCTCCAGTCAGGGGCTGGTGAGCCGCCTGGTGCAGGCGCAGTTCATCGCCGGCCTCCTGCTGCTCAGCTCGATGTACCTGACTCGCTCGGTGGGTATCAGCCGCCTGCTGCTGCAAACCTTCCTGGGCGTCAGTTTCGCATTCCTGGCGGCGCAGAAGTTCGCGCTGCGGGCTTACCTCGACCATGCCCGCCGGAGCATCCCGGTGCGGCGGCGCAAGGTTCTGCTGGTGTCGGCTCCCACAGCGGCCGAACGATACTTGCGGCTGGCACGCACGCACGCCTCGATGATGGCCGACGTGGTCGGGATGCTCACGCCCGGTGCACCCAACGGACACGTTGGCGACGGCACCATACCGCGTGTGCTCGGCGCGGCCGACGACCTTCCAGCGGTGCTTCGGGCGCGCGTAGTCGATGAGGTCGTGGTGGTTTCGGCGCTGGAACCCGCGATGCTCGAGCGGCTCAGCCGATGCTGCTCGATGCGGGGTATCCTGATGCGCATGCTGGTCGAAGTACCGCGCCCCGCCATCGGGGTATGGCACGCCGAGCATTTCGACGAGGGCGCCTTTCTGTTGTCACTGGCGACGATTCCGCAGCACGCCTTGCATCTGCTCATGAAGCGAATCGTAGATGTGAGTGGCGCGGCTCTCGGGCTGGTTTTGTACGGCTTCGCCTACGTGTGGTACGCGATACGGCTGCGGCGCGAGACCGGCGACTCGGTGCTGTTCCGTCAGCAGCGCGTGGGATGCAACGGGCGCCGCTTCACGCTCTACAAGTTTCGTACGATGTGCGCCGGGGCCGAGCAGCTAAAGGCCGAACTGGGCGGGCGCAACGAGATGGACGGGCCGATCTTCAAGCTCAAGCACGACCCGCGCGTGACGCCCACCGGGCACAAGTTGCGCCGCCGCCATCTCGACGAGCTGCCGCAGTTCTGGAACGTGCTCAAAGGTGAAATGAGCCTGGTCGGCACGCGGCCACCGACTGCCGACGAGACCGCCGCTTACCTGGAACACCATCAGCGCCGCCTCAGCATGAAGCCGGGGCTGACCGGGCTCTGGCAGCTCAGTGGCAACGGCGCGGTCAAGGACTTCGAGGACGTGGTGAAACTCGACTGCGAGTATATCGATAACTGGTCGCTATGGCTGGATTTCAAAATCGTTGCGAAGACCGTTGCTAAGGTGATGCGCGGCGACGGCTGGTGACGACGCCGGTGGTTGATTTGAATTCAAGGCGGCTTGACGATGCCGGCGCGGGCCGGCGTCTCAATATGCGGCGCTGGCTGGTCGTGCCGCTCCCTTGGGCAATAGTGACCTTCGCATTCGTGTCGATGGCTGGCTGGCCGAAAACCCGGCCCTTGATTGCCGACAGTATAGCCTATCGCGCGCTTGCGCTGGGACACGCGAAGGAAGTTCTGGGCTCCATCGCCGGTCGCGTGCTGCATCCGGCCGCGGTCAGGCTGGTCAGCCGGGCAACAGGACTCAACGTCGATCAGGCGTTCCTCGCCGTGGCGCTGATCGCGCTCGCGCTGCTGATCGGAGCCGCCGCATGGATCCTGAGGCAGGCCACCGGCTTCGGGGCCTTGGTGCTTCCGCTGCTGTTCACGCCAGTACTCGTCCGCGAGATGTTTGGGCTGTACTATTGCCAGGACTTATTTTACGCCGCCCTCTTGAGCCTTTTCTTCGTGGTGCTGATGAAAGGCCGGAGGTGGCTCGCGCTCGCGTTGCTCTTTGCGCTGTTTCTTACGCGCGAGTCCACCATTGTGCTGGTCGTTGTGTGGGCGGCTATCGCTTGGTTCGAATCGGATTTCCTGATCGTTGGCGCGTGCGTCGCAGTGGCGATGGCCGGACTGGGCGTGTCGCGGATGTTTGCGGCGCTTGGCGGACCGAACGTACATCATACCAGCGAACTGGTTTTTCTCGCGCTCAAACCGCCCTTCGACTCGCTAAGGAATTTGTTGGGAATCGTCCTGGTACCGAGCGAGATGAAAGGTAAACCCGGCTTCACCTGCACGCCCTTCGCGACAGTGCATCTGCCGCGGCTTCTCAGCTATGGATCCACCCGACAGTTCGGGATCTGCCGTCTCGATCCGGGAATACCGTTACATACGCTCACCCTGTGGCTGAGCCTGTTCGGCATCGGCCCGGCGGTCCTTTGGACGCTTCTCAGGCGCAACGGCCGCCGCGCCCTGATAGCTAGTCCCCTGTGGCTCAGGCTGGCTGCGATTTACGGGCTGCTCGCCTTTTTCATCGCGCCGGCCGTCAGCTTCTGGCTCGAGCGGGACATCGGCTATTCATGGCCGGCCTTCTGGCTCGCCACACCGGTTCTTTTCAAGATGTTCTGTCCCTCCGCTTCCGGGCTCGCGGCCGCGTTGCTGTTGGAGAATCTTGCGGCGTGCTGGATTCCCTACGCGCTCGGCGCCATCCCGAACCATCATGGGCTGTCCTCTGTGGCCGCGCTGTGTGCGGCGCTGGCGATGCAGGCGATGGCGCTGTGGACACTCAGAGACAAGGCGGCGATGTGCGGGCGCGTGCCGCAGCCGCTGGTTGATGATGGGCCGCTGCGCAGGCGTCTGGCCGCGCGCTAGGGCACGGCTCAAAAGCGCAGACGTGAGCAGGGTGCAAAAGAACGCTACGCGAGGCGCCGCCGGTGCTATTCGTGGCGCTGCACAGCGCAGAGCAGCATACGAAGTGTGCGGCGCTTCTGAAAGCGGCCGACTATGCCCTCTACGACCCTGAAAGGCCAACCTGTGGATGGCATGCCTTTGGATGACAAGGTCTTCGCGGCACCCCAGACGCAATCAAGGTTCGCGCGATGAAGTTTCGCTCCAAATGGCGCGCATTTAACGCCACGATGCCCTTCGGTGCCGGCGCCACGCTCACTGGCGCCGCGAACCTCGCGATTGCCGTGCTCAGCATCGTTACCGGCGTTGTCTCCGCCCGCCTGCTCGGCCCGCACGGTCGCGGCGAGCTCGCCGCTATACAGACGGCGCCGGGATTTATCGCGGCGCTTGCCATGATCGGGATGCCCGAGGCGCTCACCTATTTTTCGGCGCAGGAGCCACTGCGCGCCGGACGCTACCTCGCCACTGCAAGCGCGATAGCGCTCGCCGCCTGCCCGCCCTTCATGGCCGCAGGATTCGTCGCGATGCCGATCTTGCTCCATGCGCAACGCCCGCAAATCGTCTCCGTCGCGAGATGGTGCCTGCTGATCGCGCCCATCTGGGCCGTCGCGTCCATGCCGATGCCGGCGCTGCGCGGTCTCGGTGCCTTTGCGCAGTGGAACGCGCTACGGGTGATGGTCCTGTTCTCGATAATCGCCGTGCTCGCTGCCGCATGGGTAACCGGCAACGTCACTGCCACGTTCATCGCGTATGGCTGGCTCGTCTATTCGGCGTTACTGTTTTTACCCGCTTTTTGGTTTGTGCTCCGTCGCAGCGTCCACGTCTCCTTTCTGCCCGACTCAGCCAGCGCCGGCCAGATGTTTCGGTATGGGGCGCCCTGCATGATGACTGCGTTGCCTCAGATGCTGAACTTGCGGCTCGACCAGATGCTGATGGCCGCGTTAGTACCGCCACGGGATTTGGGACTGTATGTCGTCGCGGTCGCCTGGAGCGGCGCCGTTGGCCTCATCGTGAACGCGGTCGGCACAGTGATGCTACCGTCTGTCGCATCCGCTGCCGACCGCGAACATGCGGTGCGCCGTCTCGGCGCGGGGACCCGGGCAACTTCGCTCATGGCGGGTCTGATCTCGGTCTCGGTCATGGCTTCCGCTCCGCTAGCGATCGTGTTTCTCTTCGGCGCGCCGTATCGCGGCGCGATTCCGTCCGCGCTCGTGTTGGCGCCGGCGGCAGGCGTGCTGGGGATCAATTTCACGCTGCAGGAGGGGCTGCGCGGACTCGGCCGTCCTTACCTCGTGCTCCGCGCCGAAGTCATCGGGCTTGTGGTTACCGCGATTGCGCTTCCCGCGATGCTACCGGCGCTCGGCATCTTCGGCGCCGCGCTGGCTTCGATGGGGGGGTATGTCGCCGTGATGGTCGCGCTGCTCGCCGGAGCGCGCAGCGCCGTTGGCGCGTCGCCCGCTATGCTCCTGGTTCCGCACTGGCATGAGCTCAGCGAGGGGCTTCGCCGCCTCCGCGCGCTCGCGCACAGCCTCGCGCCATCCACTGGATGACGCCTTGCTTTTGGATGACGTCTTGCCTGCGGTTCAGAATTTCGCCCTCCCCGTGCCTGTTCGCGTCTATGGAAAGTGAGGAAGGGGTTAAGGGAGCGAGCAATTGCGAGTAAGCGTGCAGGCTGGTTGCCCTTCTTGCGGTTCTCCGAACTTAGCGCTTGCCGGGACCATTCCATCGAGCGATCTTTTTGCGGGGCAACAGCTACCAAAGCCGCGCGCGGGCGGTGCACTCTATGGTTGTCGCGTTTGCCATCTCGCCTTCCGATTCCCATGTCCCAGCGATGACGAACTGAATAATCTGTACGAGACCGGATGCGCCGACGCTTGGACGAACGGCCAAGCTCGAAAAGATTGGAAGATCGCGAAGGCATGGATTGATGAGCGCCTGCCCGTAGGTTCCTCGATCCTTGACGTCGGATGTTTCGACGGAGGCTTTCTAAATACTCTGGGTCCAGGCTACGAACGGTACGGGGTCGAAATTCAAAGCCGCGCGGCAGAAAAAGCCCGTAGCAGGGGGGTAAACCGTATAGCGGCTAGCTATGCGGAACTGGCGAATTGGTCTGATAGATTTGATGCCATTGTGGCCTTCGATCTAATTGAGCATGTCCGCGACCCGGCCAATTTGCTGGCCATGTTCGCCAAGGCCGTGCGTCCGGGCGGCTTGGTCATTGTATCATCGGGGAATTCCGACGCTTGGTCGTGGCGATTACTGGGCGCGCGTTACTGGTATTGCGCGATCGGGGAGCACATTTCCTTCGTTAATCCACGCTGGGCGCGAAAAATCAGCCGTCGCGTCGGTTTGGCGTTCGAACGCAGCGAGTTCTTTTCCCACACGGAGGCGGGCGCTCTGCGCAAACTTACGGAGATTTCGAGGAACGTGGCATATCGCCTCGCTCCCGCCATGACCGCTCTGGCCCGCCGGATGGGAGCCGGGGGTAAGCAAGCCCGTCGCTTTCCCGAGCTTGCCGACTATCCTCCGTCGTGGATGTCAGCGCGCGATCACTTCATTTGTCTTTGCTCAAAACCAACCATCTGAACCGTTGCCGTTGGTGAACCTTCTCTGCACGGTCAAGAAAAGTCGCCGCGAATGGTAGTTATTTCAAACGGCTTCAATAAGTTTCATATGGCGGTCGCCGCCGCTGAGGCCCAACAGCGAAACATCCTGAGCTCCTTTATTACCGGCGCCTATCCGACCCCGGGAGTTCGTTGGCTATCGTGTATCATGGGACTCAGATGGAATCGGAAATTCGCACGTTTCATCGCTCGCGCCGAGGCAATAAACGACCAGCACATTAAGCCGGCATGGCGCTCTGAAAGCCTTTACGAGTTTGCGAGGATCGCTCGGCGAGCTGCTCCGGGTTTCGCTGAAATGTTAGAAGCGAGGTCCTTCCGGATCTACGGTCGGCAAGCGGTCCGGCCCGTCATTGAAGCGGCCCGTCGTGGCGCCCGAATATACCACTATCGAGCCGGTTTTGGCGGTGACTCAGCGAAAGTTGCTGCGAACCTTGGAATGGTTACAGTCTGCGATTACTCCATGGCGCACGCGGCCACGCTGCCTCGACTTCTTGCTGACAGCGATCCACCGGCCGGCGGTTCCCCAATTCCACTCAATCGCATATGGCTTGAGATCGTTGCGGACGCGGAGCAAGCCGATGTCGTTTTGGTTAATTCCGATTTTGTTAAAAGCACGTTCCTTGAACAAGGATGGGACCCAGCGCGTCTGCGAGTGATTTATTTGGGAGTTGATGATGCGTTCATCGACTGTCTGCCTCTACGGGTCCCTCCTCCTGACGTCTCCGGCCCATTGCATCTGTTGTTTGCAGGAGGTTTCGAGCGACGAAAAGGTGCCGATCGGGTGATTGCCGCCTTGAAGCTCTTGAGCGACGTTCCTTGGACGCTGGAGATTGCCGGCGTCGTTGCTCCAGACATGCGGCGGTGCCGCGATTTCCTAAAAGACCCGCGGGTTTCAGTGACCGGCTGGCTTGCGCGCGACAAACTGGCGGCGCGGATGGCCGCCGCGGAAGTCTTCGTGTTTCCCTCCCGGGCCGAAGGCTCAGCTCGCGTCGTGTTCGAGGCGCTTGCGGCCGGTTGCTACGTCATCACCACACTCAACGCCGGCTCCATCGTCGAGGACGGAGTTCATGGCCGGCTCATTCCTCCGGGCGATCCGGATCAGCTCGCCGCTGCAATTCGGGACGCAGCGGCGAAACGACGTGGATTGGCGGAAATTGCGCGCCGCAACGCGGCACTCGTGCGGGAGAAGTACCGGCAGCGAGACTATGGCGACAAGCTCGTGGCTCTCTACGAGGATCTGCTAATATCCAAAAGGCCGGGTGAAGCCGCATGAACGCGAGTGCTCGCGCGGCAGGTTATCCCGGGGAAGGCGAGCTGCAGGCCGCATCCGCGCCGTGGGGAGGACGGCTGGTCGACCTGCTGATGGTCTTGATTCCGGCTTCCGAGTGTATTCAGTTCCACGTGGTCGGCACGCTGTTCGCGCCCGATATTTTGTTACTCGCGTTGTTGCCCTTCGTCGTCGCCTCGAAGGCTCAACTGCTGCGCCTAAGGCTGCCACGCACCTTTCTCCTTTGGGGCGCGGCATGGTTGTTCGTGCAGATGGCGACCGACCTTATTCGTTCGACGCCCCTTGATGACTATCTGCGCGGCTGGGCAATGATAGCCTTCACCTTGACCAATTTCACGGTCCTGTACGTACTGCTCTATCAGAACCGCCGCCGGATCGTTCTATACGCATTCGGGCTTGCCAGCGGCGGCGTGCTAAGTTACTTCCTCAGCCCGGGCATGTTTGCCGCCGGAGATCCTTGGAAGTTCGGCTACGGCTATGGGATAACCTTGGTCATAGTCTTGCTCGCCACCCGCGCCGCCGGCCGCTCGAGGACTCTGACCGCGGCGGTACTCATAGCGCTGGCCGCCGTGCTCAACCTTTACAACGGTTTTCGGAGCCTGGCGGGCGTATGCTTCCTGGCGTCCGCCTACCTGCTGGTGCAGCGGCTCGCGCGTGTTCGGCGCGAGCGCGGGATGCGCGTGAGCTTCGCCGGAGCGCTCGCGGCGTATGCGATACTGGCCCTGTCGAGCGCCGGCGTGCTCCGGCTATACGAGTACTGCGCCGGCAACGGGATGCTCGGCTATGAAGCGTGGAACAAATATGAGGTCCAATCATCGGGCCGCTATGGCATATTGATCGGCGGCCGCGCCGACTTTCTGACCGGGACGGAGGCCGTGCTGGATTCGCCTATCGTCGGGCATGGCTCGTGGGCTAAGGATTGGCGCTATGCGTCCCGGACTGAGTCGGTGATGGCGGATCTCGGCTATGGAGTTCAGGACACCCCCGAGTCCTGGACCATTCCTTCGCATTCATATCTGCTAAGCGCGTGGATCGACGCGGGCGTTGTTGGCGCGATCTTTTGGCTGTGGGTGCTGTCACTTTCCTTGCGCGTGCTGGCGCGGCTGTATGCCACGGCGGAGCCGCTGGCGCCGCTGGTAGCTTTTCTGGCTATCGGCTTTATCTGGGACGTACTTTTTTCTCCGTTCGGTGCTACCGCAAGATTAAGTGTTTCCTTTGTCGTGGTCACGCTGATGTGGTTCCTCGAGACGCATCCGCGCTTCGACGGACCTGCCGCTTAAACACCCCCGGCTGCACCATGCGAATCTCGATTGTCACTATTTCCTACAACCAGGGGCGCTTTCTAGAGCAGGCGATCCGCTCGGTCCTCGAACAGGCCTACGACGACGTCGAATACATAGTGGTGGACCCCGGCTCAACTGACGGCAGCCGGGCGATCATAGACAAATACCAGCACAGGCTTGCGGCTTCTGTTCTCGAACCGGATCGGGGACCGGCGGATGGCCTCAACAAGGGCTTTGCCCGCGCTACAGGCGAAATCTACGGCTATCTTAACGCCGATGACTATTTCCTGCCTGGTGCGCTGAAGCGGGCTGCCCGCTGCTTCCGTGAACACGACGTGGAGGTAATCGTTGGGCACTCCATTATCGTCGACCAGCTCGACCGCGTCCGCCGTTATCACTATTCCGACCGCTTCAATCTTACCGCTTACGCCTATGGACAGGCGCAGCTGATGCAAGCATCGACGTTTTTTAAAGGCTCAGCCTTTGAAAGGCTGGGAGGGTTCAACCCGGAGAACAGGTCCAGTTGGGACGGCGAGTTGCTGGTCGAACTTGCGCTCGCCGGCGCACGCTTTGCAACCGTGAATCAATTGTTCAGTGCGTTCAGGATCTATCCCGATAGTATAAGCGGATCCGGCAAACTGCGGGCTCTTCTTTTAAGCGACCATGAGCGCATCTTCGCGAAGATCATGCGGCGCGAGAGAAGGTCGTATGATGATGTGGCCGGAGCATGGTGGCGCATGCGCAAGCATCTGTTAAACCCGCGAAACCTGGTTCAACGGCTGCTGTGGGGGGCGGTGTGCGGCGGGCGGCGGGAGTTGGCCGCGTAAAAGGCATCGATGGTGATGCGGGTGTTGCATATCATCCCGAGTCTCGCGGCGCGCGACGGAGGGCCAACCAAAGCAGTGGTCGAGATGTGCCGCGAACTCGTCCGCCGCGGCCATCAGGCTGCCATCTACACTACCAATCTGGATGGGGCCGGCGAACTGGATGTTCCGCTCGAAGTGCCGGTCAACGTTATGGGGGCGCAGGTAAGGTACTTTTCCGTGGGCGCGAGCAAGTACTATAAAATCTCGAGTCGTCTGGCGGCGGCTTTACGTAGTGAGATACCCAATTGCAGCGTCGTCCATATTCACTCGCTGTATCAATTTCCTTCGACCATCGCAGCCCATTATTGCCGGCGCTTTCGGGTTCCCTACCTGATACAGCCACACGGCGTCCTCGATCCATTCATGTACCGCCATCATAGGTTGCGCAAATGGTTGTACGAAATTCTGATCGAGCGGCGCAATTTGAAAGGTGCGGCGGCGGTTCACTTCACTACTCGCGACGAGATGGCCCTTGCCCGTTCGCACGGCTTGATCTTCCGCAGCGCCGTCGTGCCGCTCGGCGTGGGCCTGGAGCAGGACGGCACCGCCGACGGCGCGCTGCTTCGCCGGGCATTTCCAGAAACCTTCGGCAAGCGGCTCATTTTGTTTTTTGGCAGGCTGAACTTCAAAAAGGGGCTCGACATTCTGGCTCATGCGTTTGGTGAGGTCGGCCGGCGATGCGACGATGTTCATCTGGTTATCGGCGGGCCCGACAATGACGGCTACAGCCGGGAGGTCAAGGATTGGCTGCGCGGCGAGGGAGTGCTCGCAAAGACCACTTTCGCTGGTATGCTCCTTGGCGAGCTCAAAGCCGCGACGCTGGCTGCGGCTGATCTATTTGTGCTTCCCTCGTACACCGAGAACTTCGGCATCGCGGTGGTCGAGGCGATGGCGGCCGGATTGCCGGTGGTGATTTCCAACAAGGTCAACATTTGGCGCGAGGTCGAAGAGGCGGGCGCGGGCTTGGTGGTAAATCCGGAGGCGCATGAAGTAGCCGGTGCAATTTTGAAATTGCTGGAAGAGCCGACGCTGGGGAAAAAGATGGGCGAGCGCGGTAGGCGTTTGGCTCGCGAGAGCTTTTCATGGGATGCGGCTGGCGATCAGCTCGTCGCGCTCTACACAAGGATTATCTCCGGGCAACCCCACGCCGGCGCGGCGGCTCCGTTTCCGGCTCCTGCCAGACAACAACCGCCGCGCCAGATGCCATGAAAGTCCCTCTGTCCTTCATAATTCCGGCCCGCAACGAAGAGCGCAACATCCGCGCTGCCATCGAATCGGTCGCCGATTGGGCTGATCAGTTCTTCGTTCTCGATTCGTATAGTGAAGATCGCACCATAGAGATTGCCGAGGAGATGGGCGCGCAGATTGCGCGCAGGCGCTTCGACAATTTCTCCGCGCAAAAGAACTGGGCGCTCGACAATCTGCCCTTGCGCAATGAATGGGTGTTTTTTCTCGACGCCGACGAGCGCGTCCCGTTTGGCCTCAGACGCGAGCTCAAACACTTACTCTCGCATCCCGCCGGTCAATTGGATGGGTACTATGTAGGCATGAAGCACCTGTTTATGGGAGCGACCGTCAATCACGGAGGATGGTATCCGAACGATAGACTGTTGCTATTCAAGCACCGGCTCGGGCGATACGAGCCTCGCATTGTCCACGAGCATCTTATCCTGCAAGGCAAGACAGGGAGGCTGGCAAACCTTTTGATTCATGACGACCGAAAGGGCATTCACCGCTATTTTGAGCGGCACAACGCGTACTCCACTATGGAGGCGCTTGAGGCGCATCGATATCTCCATAGGGATCAGGCTGGAGTCTCGCTCAGGGCAAGTCTACTGGGCGCCGCCCCGGAGCGCCGGCGTTTGCTCAAGCAGTGGGCGTATAGACATCTCCCGTGCCGGCCACTGTGCAAGTTTCTGTGGGCATATGTTCTTGAGCGGGGATTCCTGGACGGCCGCGTCGGCCTGCGCTACTGCCTGCTTCAGTCGTTCTATGAATATCAAATTAGCCTGAAGCTTCTGGAGCTGCGGACCGACCCGGAATCGCCGATGCTCAAATATGGGTCTGCTGACAGGGCGGCGGCCGCGTCCGATGGCGGCGCGGATGACATCAGTGCGCAAGGAGTGGGCGCCGCGGCTATGCATCGATGAATAGCCATCTGTACAGGGTTCGTGAACGATTTCATCCCTTAAACCATCTGTGGGGGCATCGGCTGAGCCGCAGGATATTGCGGGCGATAGACATTCCGGTATGGGCCAAGCTCCCCGGCGTGGACGGAAAGGTAAGAGTGCGGCTCGTTCGCCACGCCAGTGCTTTTTTGCTGCCGGGCGGAGTGGAACCCGGCATGGCCGCGCTATTTTGCGCAATCGCAAAGAGGATTGGGATTCGGTCTTTGTGGGACGTAGGCGCGAACGTCGGCTATTATAGCTGGCTAACCAAGAGCATCGCTCCCGCAGCCGCGGTTCGGATGTTCGAGCCGGAGCCTGACAATATCGTGCTCATCCACCGGACGATGCGCCGCATGGCGCTCAGCGAGATGACCTTGCGCGAGGTGGCGGTTAGCGACACGCACGCGCAGCAGTCCTTCGTGCGTGACGAGATATCGGGTTCAACCGGCGGGATCCAGCAGAATGGAAGCACCTTTTCGTTGCGGCAATGGGGAGTGGCTGGAAAAACCGTAACAGTCAATACGGTGTCGCTCGACGAGGAGCGGGATCGCGTTGGACCGGTGGACCTGATCAAAATAGACGTCGAGGGTCATGAAGAGGCGGTGATCCGTGGTGGCCGCGGGACGATCGAGCATGACCAGCCGATTGTGATTTTCGAGTGCTTTCACGGAGGCGCCGAGATAATCGGTTTCCTCTCATCGCTCCGCTACTGGGTCGGCGACGCGGAACGGATGAATGACGGCATGGCCGCGGCCAGTAATTTCCTGGCTCTGCCGGAACGATATCGCTCAAGGCTCGAGGCGCTAAAGCAGAGCTGGGCCGCTGAGATGGAGCGGAGGCCGGCCCGCTATCACGCGAGAATATATCGATGACGCCGCATGGAAGGTCACAGGCCGGGGCGGCGGCCGGGCGTCCCACGCTGGAGCGAGCGGAAGTTGACGGCGCCTGGTCGCGGCAGCGGCATTTCTACGAGGAAGAGTGCGACCCCGAGTTCGAGATCGCCCGTCCCCACAACTGCGGACGCCTCTATCAGTTCCTGATCGAGTATAAGTTTCAGGCCGGCTTGGAGGTGCTTGGCCTAAAGCTCGCGGGGCGCTCGGTGCTCGAGCTGTGTTGCGGCTCGGGCATGATGTCGGAGAAATTTGCGCGCGCCGGCGCCACAGTCACCGGGATCGATTTCTCCCCGGCCGCGATCGCCCGCGCGCGCGAACGCGCCCGGCGCTACCGGTTTGCCGCCCGTTTCCTCGTTGCCGATGCTGAGAACCTCGCCTTTCCCGGCCGCAGCTTTGACATAGTCGCCGTCCACGACGGCCTTCATCATCTTGGCGAGCCGCGCCAGGCAATACGTGAGATGGCGCGTGTTGCACGTGAGGCCGTACTGATTCTCGATCCGGCCCGTGCCGCACTTACGAGAGTAGCAATACGACTGGGTATCGCCGCCGAGATGGAAGAGGCCGGCAATGAGGTTAAGCGCCTGGTGCCCGGCGAGGTCGCCACGGCTGTGCGGGAGCAGGGTTACGGCAACGTCCGTTGGCGGCGGACTCTCATGTACTATCCGCATCAGCCGTCCGGATGGTTCCGGTGGTTCGAGCGCACGCCGGCGTTTGCCGCCTTTCGCGCGGCCTTTTGGTGCACGGATGTTGTGTTGGGCCGATGGGGGAACAAGCTGGCGCTCGGCGCGCGTCGGGCTGCGCCAGACTGAGCTAATAACTGAGCGTTGAAATAGTGTTTTACCAGCACCCGGCATCGCTAACGGCAGATCCCCCGCTGATTATTCCGTGTTATGTCAGCTAGAGGCAAGTCCTTGGTCAGCAACCTCGAATGGAAACGGTGGGGCGCGGCGGATCCATTGTGGGCTGTCGCCGCCTGGGCAGGCAAGCAGCGTAATGGCCCCGAACCTTGGAATGAAACGGACTTTTACGCGCTTGGGTACTCGGATTGGCTGGATTTCCGCAGGCGTTGGGAGCGGTATGGTGTGGACCGCACGAGCTGTGCCGAGATCGGTTGCGGGGCCGGCAGAATTACAGCTCAATTGGTTCAGTATTTCGGTACGGTCCACGGCTTGGATGTCTCCGAGGGGATGCTGGATTTCGCCAGGTGCCGGATCGCCGATGCGCGGTTTTACCTGACCGATGGGATGCGCATTCCCTTGGATGATGTTTCAATAACCGCTGTTTTCTCGAGCCATGTGCTGCAGCATCTCGATTCTCCCGAAGATTCGATTCCCATGTTCGCCGAGATTTATCGCGTGTTGGTTCCCAATTGTACCATGATGATTCACTTGCCCATCTATAATTGGCCATCAGGGCGCGGACTGTTCGAGCGCTTGTTTGTTGCCCGCCAATGGTTGGCCCGGCAAAAGGCCAGAGTGGATCGCGCGCGGGGTAGGCCGATGATGAGAGGCACTTTCTATGAGGCCGGTTGGCTGGCGGAGATTCTCAAGAAACGGGGGTTTGTGAATGTGGAGTTCCTGAGCTTTCCGGTGTCTTCGAATGGCGGCCTGCATTCGTTTGTTCTAGCCAGGAAGCCCGCCGGAGATGGCAGCCAGGCGTGAGCGCGAGCGAATGTGTTTACGCGCTTGGCGCCATCAGCGCCTCGATCTCGAAAATGACGAAGCGACGCTGTTCAAGTCCGCCGCGCTCGGCGTCGAGAAAGTGGCCCATCGGTCCATGGTTGTTGACCTGAACAAGCTGCTCGCCGCGCCGCGGACCGGAGCGCACACGGTCGCCCCGACCTACAATCTGGTGACGAACGGAGTATTGACCTTTGTAAGCGTCCACTAATCGCGAGCATTGGTCCGATTGGATTACGGGCGTGGGGCGCGTTGGCGCTCCACGCCCGGTTTGTTTTCAGTGCTCGCCGCCAAGCCCGGAGCGCCCGAGCAAAAGACTTCACAAGGTTGAGGATTATTGACGCTTAGAAGTGTTGCCTCTTCCATTTTTTTGGACTAGGCTTCGGCCGAACCTTAACTCTAGGCGGGGAGAAAATTCTATGTCCAAGGGCTTCTATCGGCCCCAAATGCTTGGGTTCGCCGCTCTTTCCTTGGTGCTGGCGCTGATCCTCGGGGCCTGTGGCCCCGACAGTCACGGGCACGCGAAGGCGCCGGCGCCCATACCGACCGCTTCGCCCACGCCGACACCTGTGGCGCCGACGGCGTGTCTGCCTTCCAGCTCGATGTCGGTGCTGGTGCAGGGTACCAACGTCCTTTCTTACGTTCCCAAGGGCGCCTGGGACGGAGGCACTACTGGCGTTTCGTTGATACAGGTGGAAGGCACGGGCACCACGCCGGCCGTAATCACCACCCCCCACGTCGTGAACTCATGCTCTTCCAACTCGACGACGGGTCAGACGGTATGTACCGCGAATAATGCCGGCGTCTATCTGATCACGGGATCGACGCTGACCAGCAAGCTGACTAGCGGCGGCAGTGGGACAATTCATTTCTCCGGGGGCTCCTGCACAAACTGCGGCGTGGTTTTCAATGAGGAGACCAACTAGGCGGCGATAGGACTCAGCATCGCCGGCCACGCCGGATTCCAATTCCTGGATCTGGCGGGCTCGACGCCCACCTTTGAGCCTGCGTTTAAGTCAGAGTCCTCTTCGCAGGAGATTTCGGAAGACATAGCGATAGACCCCGTTCGCCATCTGCTGCTGTCGCCCTCCGAAGCCAGCAATTACGAGATCGTCAACACAGCCACCACCACTTCGCCTCAATTCTTCGAGAACAACACATCGTCGGACGCCTCTTTAAGGGGGGAGTACGATTCGGCCGCGGAAGACTGTACTACTGGCGTGGCGCTGGCGTCGGACGAGTTTACGGGCGCCGTCTTTCTTGCCGACTTGAACCAGGCCACGTTCACGCCCGGCTCTCCCGCGGGGATTTGGACAGCGCCTGAGCAGTTACAAAACTTTCCCGAGTTCGCGGATTTCTTTGCAGGTACCGACGGAATCGCGGTGGCAGGTGACTCCCACATCGCGGTCGTGAACGGTGAGTTCGGCGGAAATCACTTTGGCGCCATCCAGCTACCAACTACTCCCGGCACCGGAGGCACGATTCCCGCCGCTTCGGACTATATAGCCTGCACCATCCCCAATACTCCCGGAGGAACCTGGAGCACGGGTGATGACCCGCACACCACGACAGCCTATGTCAGCCCGAATACAAACGACGCCATTGCGCTCGTGGCCAATTCGAAGCCTCCGACTTTTGTTGCGGTGATCGACATGACCAAGCTGCTCAATCATACGATGGTACCGCGTATAAAGAACGGCTTTCCCAGCAAGCACACGTGCTCTCCGTCCGTCAATCTCGTGACCGCGGGCGTCGTGAGGTTCGTCGCCGTGCCGTAAGGCCCGGGCAGCTCGACTCTACACAAAGACGCGACGGCGACCGCCTGACTGCGGTCGCCGTCGCGCTTTTCGGGGCATCGCGTGATCCCGCGCAGGCGGAGAGTCGTCGCTTGTTCCCCCTGCGCGTCGCGCTGACAAGATGGCCGGGTGCGGGTCTATCTAACCCCTATCGAGGGTCGTGGAGTGACGCGCCCGACCATCGCGAGGCCGACCCCGGTCAATTCGTGCCCGGCGAACAGCGCGACCGGGACCATCATCTTGCAGCGCAAACAATCATAATGGCTGCCTGATAAACGGAGCGACCCTGACGAAGACTGCAGTTCACTGACCGCGGAACTTGGGCGGGCGCTTTTCCAGAAACGCCGCGATACCCTCGAGGCCATCGGCGGTGCGGCCCATCTCGGCGATCCACTCGGTTTCGAGTTCCATCTGGTCCTCGAGCGTTCTGGTCGCGCTCTCGGCGAAGAGCCGCTTGACCCCCACGTAGGCGCGCGTCGGGCCCTGCGCGAAGCCTTTCGCCAGTCCTTCCGCAGTCGCCATCAGCTCTTCGTCAGGCACTACGCGGGTCACGATGCCCAGCTCGTAGGCCTCGCGCGCCGAGAGCACGCGGTTGTTGAGCGTCAAGTCCATCGCACGCCTGAGGCCCACGATGCGCGGCAGAAAGTAGCTCGACGATCCATCGGGCGTGAGTCCGACCCGCGTGTAGGCCATCGTGAACCGCGCCGACTCCGCCGCAATTACGATGTCGCCCGCGCACGCGAGACTCATCCCGGCCCCGCCCGCCGCGCCCTGGATCGCCAGTACCACCGGCGCCTTCATCCGGCTCAAGCGCGAGATCGCCTTGTGCAGGTGAAAGGTGACCTTCTTCAGATAGGTCGGCAGCATCTCCTTGGGCTGTGCGGCGAAGCTCTTGAGGTCGCCGCCGGCGCAAAAGAGCTTGCCCGCCGCGTTAATCAGCACCGCGCGGACCGTAGGGTCTTCCTCGCAGCGCAGCGACACTTCCATCAAGTCGTGCGCGAGTTCGGCATTGAGCGCGTTGGCGGCATCGGGCCGGTTGAGCGTGATGTGAGCGACGTTGTTGCGCACGTCGAAGAGCAGCGTCGAATATTCATTGTCTGGCATGTTTTCCTCCGGGCCTTTGGCGGATCCTCCGCGTAATTACGTAATTAGATCAACCGGGGCGCGTTGGTGCAACCGCCGCGCACTGCTAAAGCGCGCGGTACCACGCGGCGAGCGCTTCTCCGATCTCGTGCGGCGAATCCTCCTGGATGAAGTGGATGCCCTTGACGGTGACCTCGCGCTGATTGGGCCAGCGCCGGCAAAACTCGCGTTGCGCGCCAATCAGGATCGCGCCTGGTTCGGCGTTGATGAAAAGCTTCGCCACGGGGCTGTGGGATAGCCACGCGGCGTATTCGTTGACGATGGCGGCGACGTCGGCGGGCTCGCCGTCGAGCGGAATCTGGCGCGGCCAGGTAAGCATCGGGCGGCGCGGCTCGCCCGGCGCAAGGAACGGGCGGCGGTAGGCTTCCATCTCGGCGCCGGTGAGTTTCCGGATCACGCTGCCGGGTAGAATGCGCTCGACGAAGGTGTTGCGCTGCAAAATCAGATCCTCGCCGGCCGGCGAGCGCAGCGCCTCGAACAGCGGGCGCGCCTGGCCGTTCCATTCGCTCCACTTAAGCGGCCGCACGATCGCCTCCATATAAACGATTCCCTTGACCGCGGCGGAATGGCGCCTGGCCCAATGGAAACCCAGCGCCGATCCCCAATCGTGAACCACCAGCGTAACCCTCTGCTGTGCGAGGTCGAGCGCGGCGAACCATGCGTCGAGGTAACGGACATGGTCGGTCAGCCGGTACGAGCCATCGGGCGCTTGGCCCGAATCGCCCATCCCCGCGAGGTCCGGCGCTAGGCATCGCGCCTGCGGCGCCAGGTGCGGGATGATGTTGCGCCAGAGGTAGGATGAGGTCGGGTTGCCGTGGAGAAAGACGATCGGATCGCGCTGCGCGCCCGCGCCGGTGTCGACGTAAGCTATCTCGACGCCCGCGGCGGCGAGCCGTTTGCGCGGATGGGAATCGGCCGGCGCGATTGAGGCGTCGCTCATCGCTATCGCTCCTGGGGTGCCGCTTTTCGCGAGCGGCCGCTTTATAGAGATACGACCCAGGGCGCAGGTCGCGCAAGCCACGCGCAGCATCGTCCGAAGCGAGGCGGGTGCGCGGCGGCAAACGGCCAATCGCGCGATTCAGGTTGCCTCTTGAGGGCGCGCGGTTGCACAATTGTCGCGCACGAGCAGCGGAGGACAATCAGCCATGGCAGAGCAGCGCAAGCGCAAGTTCTGGGGATGGGGCTACGAAGATCAGCAGCCGAACGCGGAGCAGCAGAAGCATATCGCCGAGCGGATGGCCAAGCGCTTCGGGCTGGCTCCGCTCACGATCACGCCGCCGCCGCGCGAGGATGAACTGAACTTGCGCACGCCGCGGGTAAAGCCGCCCGCCGCGCTGGCCTCGATCTTTTCGCTCAGCGCGTACGACCGCGCCTTCCACAGCTACGGACGCGGCTATCGCGACTTGGTGCGCGCGTTTCGCCGCTACTATCCCAATCCGTTCGACGCCGTCGCCTTTCCGCGTGACGAGGCCGAGCTTACCCGCGTGCTGGAATGGTGCGACAAGGAGCGGATCGCGGCAACGCCTTTCGGCGGCGGCTCGAGCGTGATGGGCGGCGTCGAGCCGCCCGCGGGCGGAGATTGGCGCGGCGCGGTATCGATCGACCTGACCCGGCTCGGCCGCGTGCTCGAGGTCGATCGCGTCGCGCGCGCGGCGCGCATTCAGGGCGGCGTGCTGGGCCCCGCGCTCGAGGATCAGTTGCGTCCGCACGGCTATACGCTGCGCCACTTTCCGCAGTCCTTTGAATTTTCCACGCTCGGCGGATGGATCGCGACCCGCTCGGGCGGCCATTTCGCAACGCTCTACACCCATATCGACGATTTCGTGGAGTCGCTGCGCGTGGTCACGCCGACCGGCGTGGTCGAGTCGCGCCGCCTGCCCGGCTCGGGCGCCGGGCCGAGTCCTGACCGCATGTTTATCGGCTCGGAGGGAATCCTGGGGATCATCACCGAGGCCTGGATGCGCCTGCAGGACCGGCCCAAGTTTCGCGCCGGCGCGTCGGTTTCGTTCCCCGATTTTGTATCCGGGGCCAACGCGGTGCGCGCGGTCGCGCAAGCGGGGCTCTATCCCGCCAATTGCCGCCTGCTCGATCCCGGCGAGGCGGCCAACGCCGGCGCCAACCAGGGCGAGGCCGCCGTGCTGGTGCTGGCCTTCGAGTCGGCCGACCATGAGCTGGAGCCGTGGATGAAGCGCGCGCTGGAAATCTGCGCCGGCCTCGGCGGCAAGATTCCCGAAGGCGCGGGCCGCACCCGCACCGACGCCGAGGCGACGCACGAGGGCGCCGCCGGCGCCTGGCGCGAGGCCTTTCTGAAGGCGCCGTACCTGCGCGACTCGCTGGTCGCGATGGGAATCGTGAGCGACACTTTCGAGACCGCCATCACCTGGGACCGCTTTCCCAACTATCACGCGCAATTGATGGAGACCGGGACCGACGCGATCCGCCGCATCTGCGGCAAGGGCACGATGACCTGCCGTTTCACCCACGCCTATCCCGACGGGCCGGCGCCGTATTACACGATCCTGGCGCCGGGCAAGCGCGGCTCCGAACTGGAGCAGTGGGACGAAATCAAGGCGGCGGTATCGGAAGTGGTCGTGCGGCTCGGCGGCACGATCACCCATCATCACTCGGTCGGCCGCGACCATCGCCCCTGGTACGATCGCCAGCGGCCCGAGGGTTTTGCGCGGGCGCTGCGGGCGGCCAAGCGCGCGCTCGACCCGCACGCGATTCTGAATCCGGGCGTGCTGATTGATCCGGAACGGTAGCGGCCGAGGCCTGGACGGCAAGGCGCGTTGGCGTGAATGCCAACACGGCCGGCCCCAGCGCTCAGTGGTCGTCGAGGCCGAGCGTCTTGCGCGCCACCGGACTCATCATGTGCGGCGTCCACGGCGGATCCCACACCAGCTCGACGTTGGCCTCTTCGCAGCCGGGGATGCCGAGCAGCTTGTCCTGGATTTCGCTCGTGATCATCGCGCCCATCGAGCATCCCGGCGCCGTCAGCGTCATCTCGACCGTGATCACGGCGCCTTCAACAGCGACGCGGTAGACCAGTCCAAGGTCGACGATGTTGACCGGAATTTCGGGATCGTAGCACTCACGCAGGACTTCGTAGATTTCCTCTTCGCTGTACATCGCTCGGACCCCGCTCGCCGCGGCCTGCCGCGCGCGATCCCACGGATACAGGACGCTAATATCTGTAGTATATAGGAGCGATGCGGACGGCAAGAACGGTTTGCCGCACCCGCGCGCCGCAATCAAGCAGGGAGGTTCAGGATGCCCGATAAGGAGGAACTTTACGATGCCGCGATCGACCTTTATGCCGACGGCAAGTACGATGAGGCGATCGAAGTTTACGAAAGCGCACTCGAGCAGGACCCGCGCTACGCCGATGCCCTGCATGGGATAGTGATGTGCTACCAGGCCAAGGGCGACCTTGACACGGCGATCGCGCTGACCAGAAAATACCTCGCGCAGGAGCCCGAGGACATCTTGGCGTTCACCAACCTGAGCATGTTCTACCAGAAGAAGGGGATGATAAAGGAAGCCGAGGAGGCTGGTGTTGAAGCACGGCGGCTGGGCTGGAAGCGCCAACTCAAGGAAGGCGCGGCGGGCAAGAAGTAGCGCGGCGATACGGCGGCGGCGCGCGGCCGTGCGGCGGTCACGCGCGTGGCGATCTTAGCAGTGAGGGGCGGCGATGAAACTCAAAGACAAGACGGTGCTGATAACCGGGTCGGGCTCGGGACTGGGGCGCGAGATGGCGCTCGTGTTCACGCGCGAGGGCGCGAAAATTGGCGTCAACGACGTGCGTCCCGAGGCGGCGCAGAACGTGGTGACCGAGATCGAGCGGGCAGGAGGGCGCGCGGTGCGGCTGGTCGCCGACGTCTCCGACAGCGCGGCGGTCAGGAAAATGTTCGCCGATTTCACCGCCGCCTTCGGCGCCATCGACGTCCTCGTCAACAACGCCGGAATCGGCCGCGTGCGCCCGGGCAGCGAGGCGACGGCCACCGTCGACAAGACCGACGAGGAGTGGCACAAGATGCTCGCCACCCATCTCGACGCGACCTTTTACTGCACGCGTGAGGCGCTCAAGCTGATGATTCCGAAACAATCCGGACGGATCATCAACCTGGGCTCGATCGTCGGCCTGACCGGCATCGAGCTGGCCGCCGACTACGGCGCGGCCAAGGGCGGAATAATCTCCTTCACCAAGTGCGTCGCGCGCGAGGTGGTCCGCCACGGCATCCTGGTCAACTGTATCGCGCCCGGCTTCATCGAAACGCCGATGACCGCGCCGCTGCCGCCCGAGCTGCGCCGGATGGTGATCGCGAGAACGCCGATCGGGCGCTTCGGCGAGCCGCGCGACATCGCCGCCGCGGCGCTGTTCCTGGCCTGCGAGGATTCGTCGTTCATGGTCGGCCAGGTGATGAGCCCCAATGGCGGCTACGTGATCTGAAGGCGTTGCGTGCCCGCCGGAGGCGCAACCGGCCCCTCCCGTCGTTGCTGCAAACACGGTGGACCAAAACCGGGCTAAAACCTTGCCCCGCGAGGCCGGTTAATCTGTACGGCGAGTTCGGATCGGAGAGTAAGACGGAAATCCCGGATCAATCCGGCAAGAGGCCCGAGGAACGATGCCGAATTTTTCGTTACGCAATCCGCATCTGATAATCGTCGCGGCGTTGCTGATCGCGATCCTCGGCGTGATGGCGTTCGCGCAGATGCCGGTCGACGTTTTCCCGCGCCTCTACATAAAAGCGGCCGTGGTGGCGACGTTTTATCCGGGATTTGCGCCGCTCGCGATGGAGCAGGACATCACCAGTCGTTACGAGCGGTTTTTCACCCTGGGCAACGGAATTGAACACATCGAGTCGCGCTCGATTCCGGGGGTTAGCGCGATCACCGTGTACTTCCATCCCAGCGTCAACATCGGCGTCGGGGCGGCCAACCTGGCGACGCTGGCGATGGGTGACCTGGGACTGATGCCGCCGGGGACGCTGCCGCCGCTGGTACTGGAGTACAACGCTTCGTCTTCAATACCGGTGATCCTCGTCACAGTCTCGGGACCTTACGGCGAAACCGAGTTGCAGAATGAGGGACGCTACAACGTGCGCAATTTCATGGCCACGGTGGAAGGGGCGTCAGTACCGTATCCGTTCGGCGGCAAGATTCGCCAGATCATGGCTTACGTGGACCGCCAGAAGCTTCAGGCCCAGGGAATCACCTTGGATGACGCCGTAAACGCAATCAACGCAACCAACCAGATACTCCCGTCGGGAGACGCGAAGATCGGTCCGTACGACTGGTACATCTATTCGAACGCACAGATTCCATCCCCTGACGCGCTCAATCACGTGCCGGTCAAGCTCGGTCCGAGCCAGGCTCCCACTTTTTTTGCAGATGTGGGCAAGGCTGAGAACGCAGCGCAAATCCAGTACAACAAGGTGCTGATCGACGGAAAACCTTCCGTGTATATCCCCATCTTCAAGCAAACCGGGGCCAACACCCTGGAGGTCATCAACGGGGTCAAGCGTGCGGTAAGCAAGGTCACAGGATTGCCGGCAAACATGAAGGTGGCAACCCTGTTCAGCCAGGAGGGAACCATCCTGGACGCAGTCCACGCGCTGGAGCATGAGGCAGCGTCAGGAGCATTGCTGGCGTCGCTGATGATCCTCATTTTTCTCGGGAGCTTCCGCTCCACCTTCGCCATTTTTCTGTCGATACCGCTGTCGATTCTGGTGGGCGTGGTTGGCCTATCGCTGTCCGACCAGACCATCAATCTCATGACGCTCGGAGGTTTCACGCTCGCCATTGGCCGTCTGATCGATGACTCCACCGTGGTGCTGGAGAACATCAATCGTCATCTCGCGACGGGCAAAGCGCCCCAGCAGGCGGCAGCCGAAGGGGCCGAAGAAGTGACCTACGCGGTGCTTGCCTCGACCATCAGCACCATTGTGGTCTTCCTGCCGGTGGTCTTCCTCTACGGTGTGAGTAAGGAACTTTTCAGCGCCTTAGCGCTGGCGGTGTTCTTTTCGATGGTGGCTTCCTATGTGGTTTCAATGTCGATTATTCCGATCTACTGCGCGCGCTTACTCAATCCCGAAGAGGCGCGGCAAGCTGCGCAGCGCGAAGCCACAGGCGTCGACGATCGACGCGGGCCATTAGCGGCCTTTGACCGGGCCTATGACCGGTTCGCCAAGCGCTTTGCGCAGTTGCTAGACCAGACCATGGACCACAAACTGGTGGCGATCGGCGGGGCGCTGGCTCTATTTGTTGCTTCGATGTTCATATTCCCACTGCTGGGGACCAGAATGTTCCCCGAAACCGACGCCGGCAAGTTCGTGATCAATATCACGACGCCGGTCGGCACCCGGCTGGAACTCACCTCAGCGGCGGCGAGCCGAATCAACGCCGTCATCCATCGCATCATTCCCCCGCATGATCTGGAGAACGTGATCGCCAATCTGGGCGTGGTGCCTAATATTTCGGCGCTTTACACCCCCAATTCCGGCGAGGACACCGGACAGATAATGGTGGCGCTGCGTAGCGGCCATCAGCGTTCCACCGCATACTACGAGCAGGCTGTACGTGTAGCGCTCGCCCGCGAACTGCCGCAAGTACAGACGTTCTTCAGTTCCGGGAGCATCATCGATGCGGTGCTCGACTTCGGGGCCCTGGCGCCTATTGATGTACAGATTAGTGCGCCAATGAGCGAGGACTTCGCGCCGATGTTCGGGCTCGCACACCGAATCGAAGAGCGCCTTAGACCGCTGCCCGAGGTCGGCCAAATGATGATCAAGCAGGTGGCCGACTACCCCACTTTGAACATCAACGTGGACCGGACCAAGGCGGCGCGTCTGGGAATAACGGAACGCTCCGTGATCACCAACTTGATCACCGCGATAAACAGCAATGACATGATTGAGCCGTCCATTTGGATCGACCCGCGCAACGGCGACGATTACTACCTGAGCGCGCAGTATTTCGAGAAGAACATTGATTCGTTCCACAGCGTCCTGGATGTCCCAATCGGCACTCGGCTCGGTACGAATTATCACGACTATAACTATAGTAGCGCGCGGCCGCGAGCGGACACCGCGTCAGGGCATGAGCAATCGATCCTCCTCGGAGATGTGGCCAACGTGCGGCAGATGCGTTATCCCTCTGAGGCCGATCACTACAACATCCAGCGCGTGGTGGACGTCCTGATCTCGCCCCGGACCAGCGATCTGGGAGGCACCTTGAATGCCGTGCAGCGGGCGCTTGGGGGCCTGCGGCCGCCCCACAATGTCAAGGTGTATTTCCGCGGTTCGGTCGTCAACATGCAGAAAACCTTCAAGAGCATGGAGAGCGGGTTTTTGCTGGCGGTGCTCGTGGTGTATCTGATTGGCGTAGCTCAGAGCCGCTCATGGCTGGATCCTTTTATTTTTCTGTTTTCGGTTCCGATGGGAATGATCGGGGTGGCTTGGATGCTCTGGGCCACCAACACCACCATCAATATCGAGTCCATGATGGGCGTAGTCGTGATGATTGGGATCGTGGTGTCCAACGCGATCCTGCTGATCGACTTCGCCAACCAGCGGCGCCTCGCGGGCCATAGCCTGCGCCAGGCCGCGGTCGAAGCGGCGCGGATTCGGATGCGGCCAATTCTGATGACGTCGTTGGCCACGATCGCGGGTCTAGCGCCGCTGGCGATGAAGCTGGAGGCCGGCTCGGCAGCTTCTGCGCCGTTGGCTCGCTCGGTGATCGGCGGACTCACGGTCTCGCTCGTGATGACGCTTTTCCTGGTCCCGAGCCTGTGGGAACTTTTCTACTCATTCAAACAAAGGCCGGCAGCGCCACAGCAAGGTGCGGGATTGCAATGACAGTGCGGCAAGTTCTGGTGGCATTTACCGATGCTCGCACGGCGAGGTGTGGCAGTGGGCATCGGTAGATTGGCGAAGTTCGTATTCATTTGCGTCGGCGTGGGCATCCTTGCCGTCTTTGGGTGCGGCCAGCATCGCGGCGCCGCACCGCTACGGGAGCCTGCTATCAGTGTGATACACCCCCAGCGCGGCACAATGGTGCTGAGCATTGTGCATCCAGGCGATCTGGTGGGCTTTTACGAAGCCGCATTGCACGCCAAGGTGACGGGATATTTGAAGTCGATTTCAGTCGACAAGGGTGATTGGGTCGGGGCCGGGCAGACTTTGGCGATAATCGAAGTGCCTGAACTTCATTCGAATTTGGAGCACGCGCTGGCTACACTGGCGATTGACAAGATTACTTACGAGCGCGTGAGACGGGTACAAAAAGCGGACGCCCGGCTGATTTCGCAAGAGGATGTCGACATTGCGTACTCCAAATACCGGCAGGCTCAGGCTTCCGTTCACACTTTGGAAACGATGGTTGGCTATACGCGTATCGTTGCGCCGTTCGGTGGAATCATCACAGGGCGCTTTGCTGATCCGGGTGCTTTGGTTCGCGCGGGCGGCGGGGACATCGGCGTAAACGAGAGTTCGGCTTTGATATCGCCGGGCGCGACTGAAGGCGCCGGAGGCCATCGCACCGGTGGCGGGCCTCTTTTGACCATCGCCAAAGTGGACAAAATGCGGGTCTACGTTTACGTCCCGGGAAGGTGGTGCCGTTACATCCGACGGGGCACTCCCGCCACACTGACGTTCGACGAGGCTCCTGGTCTGGTCGTCACAAGTTCAGTGGCCCGCTACGCCGGGGCGCTTGACCTGACCACCCGCACCATGCTGACCGAGATCGATATCGATAATTCGGACGGTGCGCTTTACCCGAGAATGTACGCGCGCGTAAAGCTCGTTTTGGTCTCGCATCCCGACGCCCTGCGCCTGCCAATCAGCGCTGTAAACGAGAAAGGCGCGAAGGCGTCCGTCTTTCTGGTGAAAAACAGCCGATTGGTTAAAGCGCCGGTTCAAACCGGCATCACCGACGCTAACTACGTCGAAATCACCTCAGGTCTCACAACTGACGATTTGGTTGTCAGCTCCTTCAGCAGCGATTTGAACGAAGGTAGTAAAGTGCGGTATACCATTGCGAACGCGCCTTTGACTGAGACGGAACGCTAGAAGCAGTCTCATAAATTGCGTCTGAGCAGGATGAGGATACCAGCGAGGTGGACGAAGCCGAGAAAGTTTTCCGGGTAGCGCTCCCAGCGCACCACCAGGCGGCGGAACTTGTGCAGCCCGGCGAACAGCCGTTCGACTTTCCAGCGCCGCCGGTAGCGCCGCAACTGGCGCCCGTCCCGGGTCGGTTGGCGGCGGTGGGGCGCGATGAGCTCGATGCCCGCTGCCAGCAGTTCCCGGTCCAGCCCATCGCTGTCATAAGCCTTGTCGCCGATCAGCCGTCGCGGCGGCTCCGCCACGAACCGCTCCTTAAGCGTCGCCGCCACCAGCCTCACCTCGGCGGGCGTGGCACCGTCCGTGTGCGTGGCGAGCGGAAGACCATTGCGGTCCGCCACGGCCATAAGCTTGGGCCCCTTGCCCCGCTTGGTTTGGCCGATTCCCGCGCCCCCCTTTTTGCGGGAGCGAAGGCCCCGTCGATGAAGCCCTCGCGCA